>JAEOTD010000073.1 GCA_016839995.1 Candidatus Hermodarchaeota archaeon | reverse complement strand
TTTTTACCGGGTCATAAGCAAAATTCGTCTATCAAAGCCTAGATGGACTAATAGCACCCTGAATAGTTTTCATCCGAATTCCTTGCAGACGTAAGTGGTTTCTAAGGCCAGGCACCGGCGCCAAACTTAGAAGTGTATTTCCAAATGTTCCCACATTTATCGCATTTTCGTGTCATTTCATGACCATAGGCGATGGGAACCTTGCGTAAAATGGTGGTGTTGTCACTTCGACATCGTGGACATTGATCAGGAGCAGGGGGTTTTTCTTCAGGTTTTGGTTCAGCCGGTGGTGCTGCTGGAGGAGTGGATGGTGGAGGAGTTTCTGGAGGAGGGGATTCTGCCAACTAAAGGTCACCTCAAGGGCAAAGTACACCTACTGTATGTGCTTTCCCCTTTATAATCTACAAGCATATCTTACATACAACGGTTTAAAATTTCAGTGGTCAGATAATGAAAGAAAATCATTAACATTACCCAATATATCGATTGGAGTGCAACCCTCTTGGCGAAAGTGCAAGTTACCTTTGAACCCGATGGCAGACAAACCAGTGTTCATTCCGGAGAAACCCTCATGGATATTGCCCACCGTATAGGCTTACCTTTACGAACAGAATGTGGCGGTAAAGGCACTTGTGGAAAATGTCGGGTACTAGCTAAACCATCGGCGGGCTTGCATCCACTCACTTCTGCAGAACAATCCAATCTAACAACCACGCAACAACAAGCAGGTTTGCGACTTGCCTGTCAAGCCCAAGTAAATGGTAAAAAGAATCTCACTGTGACAGTTCCCTCTGCAACACGGAGTCTTCGACGGCGAATTCAATTAGAGGGTCTCGTTCGACCAATTCGACTCGCTCCTGCATTGCAATCTATTCTCCTTCGGGTTCCTGGGATAGACCCTAATGAATCAGTTCCAGATACAGAACGTGTTCTATCAAGTCTATCACAAGAACCTCGTTTCAAAACAACAACACAATGGGAGTATCCACTTCCTGTGGTTACGAAAACGCCACTCGCTGTCAGAAAAGCCCGGGGTGAAATCACCCTAATAATTCGGAACGATACCCAGATTTTAGATATCATTGCTGGAGATGCACGAGAGAATATCTACGGGATTGCCTTAGACATTGGCACTTCCAAACTTGTTGCAAGTCTCTATTCTCTTGTTTCTGGGGAACTGATAGCCACCACAGGAATCGAAAACCCTCAACTCCAATTTGGCGAAGATATCATGGCTCGCTTGAGCTATGCGGCTGTGAGTGAGGAGACGCGAATCGCCTTGCAAGACGTGGTGAGAGAAGGCATAAACACCATTCTAAAGGCTCTCTTCTCTTCTGGTATATCATCGACTCATATCTACGAGGTGATCGTGGTTGGCAATACAGTCATGTCAAGTCTTTTCCTTGGATTAGATACAACTCATCTCGCTTATGGGCCCTTTGTTCCTCCTTTCCGCGGACCCATTGATGTCACCGCACACCAATTGAATCTCACACTACCTGCTCAAAGCATCATCCACGTCCTCCCCAATATCGCGGGCTATGTGGGTGCTGATGCAATCGCCGATATTCTCGCCACCGGATTAGATAAGGAACACGCACCCAGTCTCCTCATTGATATAGGAACTAACAGTGAAGTCATTCTCGGAAACAAAGAACGTATTTTGGCAACATCCTGTGCAGCAGGCCCAGCCTTTGAAGGGGCACAGATTGAACAGGGGATGAAGGCAGTCAGTGGGGCCATCGAAAGAATCCGCCTTGACCCTACCACAATGACTTTTGATCTGACAACAATAGATAATACAGACCCCATTGGTCTCTGTGGATCAGGTCTTGTCGATGCAGTCGCTCAGCTTGCAAAAGCAAATCTACTTTCTGCAAAAGGAAAGTTCACACAACAGGCGATGCCATTAATCACTAAAAAAGGGAAGAATAAATGGATTACGCTATACAATGGATCTCCCAAGAAAGGGTTACCACCAATTACCCTTTCAGAACATGACATCTCCCAAATGCTGCTCGCCAAAGCAGCCATCCAAACCGGATACACTCTACTTCTTCAATATCTACAACTCACATCTCAGGACCTAGGACATATCTACATCGCTGGAGCTTTTGGAACTTATCTCAACTCCGAAAATGCACAACACATCGGACTAATCCCTCCCTTTCCCCTTGAGAAGGTCTCTTTCATTGGTAATGCGGCTTTGGACGGAGCTCAACTTGCCCTCCTTTCGGTTCCACATCGTCACCAAGCTTCAGTCCTGGCGAAAACAGTTGAATTTGTTGACCTCGCTCGTCACCCTGACTTCTCCAAGACGTACGCTGCGTCTCTTTTTCTTTGAACAGGATATAAGGATAATATAGCTAGAACGCAGAGGTTGAACAATTGGGATTATAATGATGGCTGAAGAACAGGAAATAATGCAAGACTTGGTAGGTGAAGAACCAAAGGAACGCCATGTAGTCCAAACCTTTGGAGTTGCCTCATTTCTCAATGATATGGGTTCCGATATGGTCTTCGCAGTATGGCCCTTTTTCGTTGCTCTTCTTGCCCCACCTGGACTCGCCCCACTAATCCTCGGAATCGTTGATGGTATTGGCGATTTTGTGGTTAATATTTCAAAAGGATTCTCGGGATTTATTTCTGACAAGATTCAGAAACGCAAGCCTTTCATCTGGTCCGGCTATTTCATGGGCGCCTCGTCTCGGATTATTTACGCATTTAGTCCCACTTGGCACTGGCTCGTTCCAGCTAAAATTTTGGATCGGGCTGGGAAACTCCGTGGAGCCCCCCGAGATGCCATGGTGGCTGACGTCTCAACGCATGATACTCGTGGAAGGAATTTCGGTGTACTTCGAACCGCCGATCATACTGGGGCAACGGCGGGTATTCTTTTTGCTTTAGCTTTTGTGCTCTTTGTTGCGCCTTGGCTTGCTTTGACATATGGATTTGATTTACTAGCCAGTCTCCGAGTGCTGTTTGTTATCGCTGCTATACCCACTGTAATCGGTGCCTGCATAATCCTTGTTCGAATCACTGATTATCGCAAAGAGGTAGGAGGACACATCTTCCGCCTTAGCGGTATTAATCGTAGTCTAGCGATCTTTATGGCCCTTAGTGCGATTTTTGCCCTCGCCTCATTCAGTTGGTCTCTTGTTACCTTCTATGCTGGACTCTTCTTGGTAATTCCTACCCTCGACCCCATCTTTGGGGTCATCTTAGCTTACCTTATCTTCACGCTTGCCGCTGCTCTGACTTCTGCTCCTTTAGGTGCGTTAGGTGACCGGATTGGACGTCGAAAAACAATGCTTTTCGGGTTCCTTTTCTTTGGAGCAATGTGTGCAATCTTCCTCTTTACACCGAATTTCTGGACTGTGATCTGTGCCTTAGTGTTTTACGGGGTCAGTATCGGAGCGACCGTTCCAATGGCTCGTTCTCTGGTTTCCGAATTGTCACCTGTTGATGTACGAGCAAGCATTTTAGGACTTTACCAGATGCTCATTGGAATTGCAGCGCTGCCTGCTAGTGTGATCGCAGGGTATCTCTGGGTTACTCTAGGACCGAGTTACACCTTCGGACTAGCCTTAATCCTCACTGCTATTGCGGCTCTCCTGCTCCCACTGGTGCATGAATCAACACCCTCGGATTAACCCAGGATTCAATTCACATTTGTTTAAACTCGTCTGGAATCTGCTTCGGTTCTACATTAGCTAGGAGGAGGAAGCCAAGGATTATGAGGTTTAGAATTAATGCGATACCCAATACGGGAAGCGCTCCAAAGACAGTATAGATTACACCTGAGGGAATTGGAGTAATGAGGTTGGCTAAGAACACCACGATGAAGAAGATGCTGAGCATTTTTGCTGTTTCCGAGCGTGGAAGCGCCTTCCGCAAGTATGTCAGAATAAGGGTCCACCACAAGATGTCATTGATATTCTTCATTGCGATCGCCAAGAACGCCGTACTCATCAGTGGTTCAAGAATAGGGTAACTGGCTATGAGAGATTCCGCAATTGAAATTGGGAGCCAAAAGGGGAAGAGGGGTGCGAGGATGAGCAAGATTAGGGTAATGGGCATGACACTGTAGACGATGACGATCGCGCGTCGACTACCTCGCGTATCAAAGAATGAACCCACCCACACTGAAAGGGGAATCGAAAAGGCTAGAACCACGATGAGCATTATGCTAATTTCGCCGATTGAAAATCCCAAGGCTTCGTTAAGATAAAAGGTGCTTACGAATCGATAAAACCCGTCACTTAATGCATCTAAGATGAGAACTGTTGTAAAGACAGGAAGAATTACCCAAAGCAGTTTGAGCGCATTTCTATTTTGCTTTAAGAAATCGCGTGCTCGGTTCGTTTCTACTTGTTTCCTGACTATGGGTCGTGGTTCAGCCAAGAAAACCGCTCGAATGATCGCTGTTGCCATAAAACACAGAAAACCAACGTAAAATACAACCTGAATGGTCAGTACAAAGGGTACACCAATTGCGAGCAGCCACGTGACGATTGCCAATCCGATTAGTCCGAATCCACTACTGGTCTGGAAAATCCCCATGGCAAGTCCACTGTGTTCCGGCTCGATTTGCTCGTAAATATAGCTAGTACTACCACTGGAAAAAAGTGAAGAGCCAGCAAATAGGAGTGTCCCCACGACAAGCCCGATAAGACCTGAACTGAAGGCAAAGACGAACATGCCAATTCCTGAGACAAACATCGTGATCACAGAGAGCCACTTACGATTGTAATTGTCTCCAATGTATCCTCCAAAGAACCGGGCAATGAGTTCAACAGCCATATACCCTAATACGATGAAACCAATCGCCACATAGACTAACCCAACTTCAGGCATATAGAAAATCAAAAAGTCCCTTAGGAAAAGCATCAGATAACTTTGCATAATAATACCAAAGACACCCAAAATCCAAGAAGTGATGAGATAAACAGAGTAACTGCCGAAGGTCAGTACGGATTTCAAGGACGCGAAGAAACCTTTCTTTGGTTTCTCAGTCTTTTCCGGTGGGGGAACCTCTGGTGTCAGTTCTCGATCTCCGGGAATAGGATCTACGGTTGCAGCATCTGGCGGAGTATCCGGTTTTTCGGGGGGATGATCATCATTCAAGGGTATCACTATAATGACTTTGTGTGGTCAATGCAGATATGCTATCTGCGAAGTTGTAATCAGAATTCTGAGCACAACTGCCTTGACCGAGGGTATTAAGGTATTATGCAAAAGCCAATACACTAGGTATCTGCGAATTTCACTCACTTAAGCTCAACGTTAAATCATCAGAAGATTTAAGATGAGAACTTGCACAGAAGCCAAAAGCCTGGATTTAGGCAGGGAGACGCGAAAACGAAATGCTTGAAGATATTGATGGATTGATGGCTAAATACGAAATTGATGCCCTCTATCTCCAAGGCAAAAGCCTACTAAAACCCGACCTCTATTATATGAGCCGATTTCTTGCAGTCGACGATTCTTACTTCGTAAAACTGCCTAATCAACCGGGAACACTAGCAGCATCCGATATGGTGTGTGAACGTGCAAAGAAGTACTCACCGGTGAAACAGTTTCATAGTCTAAGTCCGACATACTCTAAGGCCATTCGGGATCGTATCCCACGAGATACGTTTGTCCACCGAGTTATGGCAGATCTTCAAAAGAACCTTCTTCCGACAAACGGCACGGTGGGTGTTCCCCGTGATACCGATGCTCTCCATATCTACTTCTTACAGAAACTTGGTGTGAATATCAAACCCGTACAGAAACTGTTTTTTGAAGCTCGGGAAACGAAAGACAAGTCTGAACTAAAAGCGATTGAACAAGCGAGTCGAGCCACCGAGGCAACATTCAAGCATGTGATCGATGTCTTCCAGAATTCAGAAATTGGTGCAAAACACGTGCTGCATTATCAAAAGGCTCCACTAACTGTTGGTAGACTCAAACGGATTATCGAACATTCGTTGGTCGATAACGATTCAGAAAATAGCGAAGAATCAATTGTTGCGGCAGGTACAAAGGGTGCAGATTTTCACTACTTAGGCATGCGAGAGGATGTTCTACATGCCCACGAGCCAATCATAGTTGACATCTTTCCTAGGCGAATTGAAGAACGGTATCATGCAGATATCACTCGAACCATTGTGCGCGGATCGGTGTCTCAGAAGGTCCGACAATTATTCGAGTCTGTTGAATCTGCGCTCGATGCTGTGACAGACGCCTTACGGGCAGATGGGACAACAGATCAGCTAGTGAATGCGATGGCTGATTCCTTTGAACGTGACGGTCATAAGTCTGCTAATCGCACTCCAGAGATCAAGGAAGGAATGTTACATTCTCTCGGGCATGGAATCGGGCTGAACGTGCATGAACAGCCTTGGTTGTCTCTCACTCCACACCCCCTTCGAGTTGGGGCTGTTATTGCTATTGAACCGGCGTTGTATTATCAGAAAGTCGGTGGGATACGCCTAGAAGAGGACCTGGTTGTGACATCCAACGGTGCTCAAACGATTACTAAGCTGCCTCGAATGCATTTTCTCTAGGTGGCTGGTGTTTCTTCTGAACCTGAACTCTCCCGAGTGCTTCGAACAATCGGGATGGTGTTGAGGAGTTGCTGTGAACCTAATCTAATATGACAAACTGGGCAGGTTCCCTTTGCCTTAAGAAACTCGAGCATATGGGCCCGATGTCCTTGAGCATGACAGGATGGACATAGAACAACCTGTTCGCCAGGATACACCCAAAAACTACAGACTGCACATTGTTGAGCGGTTTCAAAGGTAAATGTTTGAGGCTGTACTCCTGCCAGTGAGGCCTGGCAATTCCAACAGGTTGTGTCCTTGGGGCTATTCCATTTCCCACAAGAACACACCACGACATCTACCTGATGTTCAGATGGTTCCCAAGGTTGCCTTGTTTCCGATGTCTTCCGAACTGGTCGCCAGGATTCTCTTGGGCCTGCGCGTTCATATGCACGAGGTTGTGAACCTCGGCTATCCTGAACGGCGACACACACGATACAGGCAGCTAGAAGAATGATTACGATGAAGATAATGATGATGGGCCAGGAAAACAACGTTCCAAGTTGCATGAGCGACAGCCTCCGGTGACGAGGATTAACCTCACTCAATTATTATGAGGTTGAGGATCCCTCTAAATGGAACATGACAAATCTACTGCTATTAGCATTTGCTTTATCGGCAAAATTCAATCCTGAAATGTTAATAGATTGCAGGATCGGTGAACGGCGTTATTAATAAACAATGAAACTGCACATTAGTTCTCAACGTTAAATGAATCTGAGAGGTATTCTTGATGCCTTATGCAGAAGTTAATGATACCAAGATCTTTTACGAGATTGACGGAGAAGGCGAACCCCTTCTCTTGTTTCATGGTGTACGGGGGTCACATCGAAACTGGGATTTCCTTCGTCCCCACCTTCGAAAACATTTCCAAGTCATTATGCCAGACTCTAGGGGACACGGTAAATCCACAGAGCTCACCGAACCCAGCACAATCGAATTGTACACCACAGATATGCTTGCCTTTCTAGAGCACTTGGAAATCCCCCAGTGTATTGTCGCCGGACACAGCATGGGTGGGTTTATCGCCCAGCAAATGGCACTAGATGCTCCCAAACGTCTCACAAAACTTATCCTCATATGTACGGCACCTTTGGTTGATGTTGAAGGAGCTATGGAGCAAATTAAAATCGGTCAACTCGCCTTTGGACTTGAACCACAGGAAGCGGTTATGAAACTACTCGAATTCGAGTTCCATGACCCTGAGAAAATCCGAAACACACCCGGTATGATAGATTCCTTGGTGTTTATTGCCAAGGAAGGACAACGACTAGCCAATAGCCACGGAAGCGCGCAAGGCGCTTGTGCTAAGTTCAATATTCAAGACCGCGTGAAAGAAATCCAAACCCCTACGCTAGCAATCTGTGCGAAACAAGACACAACCTTCCCCTGTCGATGGAACAACTTCTACAAAGAGAACCTTCCCAAAGTTATAACCAAAGTTATTGACCACAGCAGCCATGCAATTCAGCTTGAACAACCTGAAAAGCTAGCCCATTCCATGGCGGGTTTTGCCAAAACCTCATAATATGATGAGATTGGGAGGCTCATCATAACGGTTAACGCAATTTTCTTGAGCTTTCTGCTTCACTGTCGCCGCAAAGCACACGCTAAAAAAGGAGAGGCTACTACATAGGCTGTGGACAATGGAGCTTGGACGGTATGGTTGAGCCTCCTCGCCATCACAGCGGCCTCCTTCTTGCTTGTATAATCTCAATTATACTGTTATTTTCGGTAGGACTGATTCAACCAGAAATCATTAGTGTGAAAGCACAGTGGACCTATCCCAGTGGGTACGATCCTCATGGCGGCTATGTGGATAGGCTGACCTTTATTGTATATCCAGGTGAAGATCGTGGTGCAGTCTTCTTAGCCCTTCAAGCCGGGACTGTGTACTCGTATGATGAAAACCTTCTTTTATCTCAAGAAGTGCCGGAGCTTGAAGCAGATCCCGCGATTGAGGTAAGCTCAGAGCTTGCGACCTGGTATCGAATGTTTTCATGTGATTGTGACATGTTTCCAACGAATCTCACCGGCTATCGTCGGGCACTAACGTATGCTTTAGACAAACACGCGGTGGTTGAAAATGCTCGTGGTGGGTTTGCACAGGTCATGGATAATCCCATCCCTTTAGCTTTCAATTTCTGGACCTATGAAAGCCAGATGCCCATGCATTTCTATACAGAAGACATCGTAAGTGCCAATGCAACGTTGGATGCCGCCCATATCAT
>JAEOTD010000072.1 GCA_016839995.1 Candidatus Hermodarchaeota archaeon | reverse complement strand
CAACAACTACCTTTCCTTTCTTAACGAAGGTCACTCCTTCTCGAATTTCACCATTCTTCAGAGATCCTGATTCTTTAGCAAGTGGGTGATGGGGTGTACGAAGAGGAGGTAGTAATCCCACATATTGTAGATCAGGTAATCGGTCAAAGAGATGTTTTCGAAGATACTGTGGTGTTTCCAAGTACTCAAGCACTCGAGCAATGAACTGTTGATTCTTGGTCTGCCTCTGATTTTGTTTATCACGATAAAGAATAATGTCGTCGACCTGAAAAATTGCAGCTGCTCTGGCAATTCGTCCAATCTGCTGAGTTTTTTGTGCCTTATTTGAAGAAACATCTATGAAAGAAGAGGGTATTGCAATAGAGAGAGTCAGGGACCTCTGTTGTATTTGCTTTGACGACATTCTTGAATACCAAACCTAGCCTTTCACAACACCCATCGGGATTTGACTCGCTACTTTTCGAGAGATATCCGCACCATGAACGGAGTCAACCACAATATGAACGTCTTTGTAAGCGTTGGGTGCCTCTTCAGCTAGAATCTTCGTACTCATCGACCGAATCACTTCACCTTTGGATTCAAGTGCTTGCTTAATATCATGACCATGATACTTTCTGATTGCTGCCTTACGAGACATCGCCCGACCAGCTCCGTGACAAGTGGAACCAAAAGTTTCCTTCATCGCCTGATCAGTTCCAACTAACACATATGACGCAGTTCCCATCGAACCACCAATCAAAACGGGTTGACCAACAGATCGGTAGTCTTCTGGAATCTTTGGGTGTCCTGGTCCAAAGGCACGAGTTGCTCCTTTTCGGTGAACATAGAGGTCACGTTTAGAGCCATTCACTTCATGAGTTTCGAACTTACAGATGTTGTGTGTTACATCGTATACTAGGTTCAAATTCATTGATTCCCAGTCTCTGTTAAAAACGGCTTCAAAACCTTCACGAATCCAATGAGTCATTACTTGCCGATTACAAAAAGCAAAGTTAACGGCAGCTTTCATAGCGGCATAGTAATCTTGTCCCTCTTGGGATGTGGCAGGTGCGCAAACCAGTTGTCGATCAGGTAACCAAATATTGTATTTCTTGACCGCAACTTCCATTCGTTTTAGATAGTCTGTAGCAACTTGGTGTCCAAATCCCCTAGAGCCACAGTGTAGCATTACGACTACTTTGCCCTTTTCAAGACCGAACACCTTTGCAATAGACTCGTCAAAGATTTTCTCCACCTTTTGAACCTCAAGATAATGGTTCCCAGCTCCCAAAGTACCTAATTGGGGACGGCCTCGACGCCTAGCCTTCTCTGATATCTGTGGAGCCTTCGTGGCTGCTCCTTCCATTCCTCCTCCTTCTTCACAATGAGCCAAGTCCGCTTCAACTCCATGATCGTTCTCAACAGCCCATCGCGCACCCAGACGAATCACATCAGAAAATTGGTTATCACTCAAACGAATTTTTCCCTTAGATCCAACTCCTGCAGGAACACGAGTGAATAGTTCATCTACTAAATTACGTAATTTGGGCTTAACATCCTCATATGTGAGGTTTGTACGAATGAGTCGAACTCCACAATTAATATCGAATCCTGTACATCCTGCTGAAATGATGCCATCTTCAGCATCAAACGCTCCAACTGCACCCATGGGAAGCCCATATCCCCAATGCGCATCAGGCATAGCTAGAACCGGCTCGATAACGCCTGGAAGCGTCGCTACGTTGGTGAGTTGTTCTATTGCAGCATTTTCTAAGGTGTTGATAATCTTCTTGGAGCCGATAATTTTTGCACTAACATTCATTCGAGGTCGTGCAGTCTTATCAAGCCACCATCGAAATTCATCCTGCTGAACCAACTTTTCTTTCATAGAATTTTACCCCTTGTAACTTTGGTATCTCAAATATCTACTACAACCGTTGCCGTGTATCGGTTATTAACCCTTTCAAGTGAGAAACGGTGTAATGTGACTCCCTTTACATGAGTACGGAGCTCAGGCATCTCACGCCCTCCTTTAGCTATACCAGTTAAGTGAAATCTCTCATCAGACTTTTCTTCGATTGACGTTACAGCAAAATCAGCGAAGAATACAAACTCTACCTCAAACTCAATTAACAAATTGGATAACCAATCATATAGTAAGTGTTCTTCATCTATACCTTGGGCTCTAACAGACACTTCTGAATCAAGATTGACTTCCTCTAAATCATACATGACCCCAAACATCGCCTTTGCCGCGGTTCGAAAAACCTCCGGTAATGAAGATCCATAAGCACGGAACAACTGGTCTGAGGTGATTTCATCCAAGTATTCAAATTCCACGGCTAATCACCAAGTGAATCACACCAAGAAATGCCCCGATTTCGCATTTTAACATTGGGATTTAATTAAGTTGATACTTCACAAGCAGCAGGTTTAATCCGGATTAAATGAAATGGCGCCGGGAAAGGGATTCGAACCCTTGCGACCCAAAGGTCACAGGCTCCCTTGGATGATACTATAGTGCATCTCTCAAGGCCCGCGCCGTAACCGCTTGGCTATCCCGGCTTTGAAGTATAAGTCAATATATTCTTCGAGTAGGATAGAACTCGTAGTTTAAAGAAATAGCGGTGTATGAAATCAATTGATTCAAAACTAGGAATCACATGGATTACCATGGGTTTAGGAGTACGAAAGACTTAAATCGCTCGACCCGCTTCCGAGCCGTTGAGCTGGCGGAGGCAACTCCTTATTCGAAGCTGAACTTGCCTCCTCCATTAAACCTTCCCCTGGAAGTGTGGACTCCATGGGTCACCGAAAACAAAGCGCCCCAAGACATGGTAGCCTTTCCTACCGCCCACGCAAACGTGTGCGTCGGGTTAGTGGACGGATTCGCCATTGGCCTGAACAGGGAACTGAACCCCATATTCAAGGCTTTGCTGGATACAAGGTAGGTATGACACATGTTATTCTCATTGATGATAAGCCAAACAGCCCTTGGTTTGGTCGAGAAATTAGCCGGGCCGTAACAATTGTTGATACTCCACCAATGCTTGTTGTAGCAATTCGTGGATACGGTCAAAATGGAGGCGAATTGCAGGCAATTGGTGAAACCTGGATGGAAAATCTTCCACGGGATATTCGACGGGTCATGCCTTGGCCCAAAGAATATGATGCCAAAGCATCCTTAACCAAATTCACCAAATTACTTGACGATGTACAAGAACTGCGCATACGGCTTTTAACTCAGCCAAAACAGGCAGGAATTGGAAAGAAGAAACCCGAGATTATTGAATGTAGCATGTTTGGCGGGACAATCAAGGATCAATTCGATTATGTTGCTACATTATTAGGGCAAGAGATTCGCGTACGGGACATTTTTCAACCTGGTCAATTCCTTGATGTGGTTGCTGTTACAAAAGGCAAGGGTTTTCAAGGCGTTGTTAAACGCTTTGGTGTATCAAAGCTCCCACATAAATCACGAAAACGAATTCGTGCAGTTGGTACTCTAGGTCCATGGAATCCGAGCCGAATTATGTATACAGTTCCCCGAGCTGGCCAAATGGGTTTTCATCAACGAACTGAATATAATAAACGTCTCCTTAGAATCGGCGAAAAGAGTGATGATATCACTCCTGCAGGAGGTTTTCCTCACTATGGAAACCTTCAATCAGATTTCCTCCTAATTGATGGTTCCATTCCCGGTCCTTCAAGAAGGTTAGTCCGTCTTCGAGTTCCTAGTCGACCAAAACCGCTCCCAGATAAACCACCCGAAATTGTCTACATCAGCACAACAGCTAAGAAATAGTGAAGGAGGATTTAACATGGTTGCAATTAAAATTCATACCTTAGAGGGAAAGACGCGGGGAACTGTAACCCTCCCACCAGTGTTTGACACTACACTCCGGAGAGACATCATTAAACGTGCAGTCTTAGCGCAGCAGTCTGCTGGATACCAGCGTAAGGGTGTAGATCCAATGGCAGGAAAACGCACATCCGCTGAATGTTGGGGCACTGGTCAGGGCAAAGCACGTGTTCCTCGAAGAAAAGGAGCTGGTTATAGAAGCGCGTCACAAGGTGCATTTGCGCCTTTCACAGTTAGTGGACGTAGAACACATCCTCCCGAAGCAGCAAAAAATCCGCTCGAACGGATTAACAAAAAAGAACGCCGTTTAGCCATTCGCTCTGCTATTGCCGCAACAGCTGACCGGGATCTTGTATCAAAACGTGGTCACAGATTTGAAGTTGATCAACTTCCTCTGGTAATCAGCGATAAACTACAAGATTTGCAATCAACTGAGGAAGTCAAAGATGTCTTAGAAAACATCGGTGTATGGGCTGATATCATTCGGGTGAAAAATGGTCGGAAAGTTCGTGGGGGAAATGCTCGACGACGAGGACGTAAATACCGAAGACCTGTTGGGCCCCTGATAGTAATCAAAGAAGATGGTGGAATCCGACAAGCTGCTCGAAATATACCTGGTGTCAATGTTGTCTATGTTACAAAACTCAACGCTGAAGCCCTTGCACCAGGAACAACACCCGGTCGCTTGACCATCTGGACAAAATCGGCACTGGATGCATTAGCAAAGGGCGATTCTGAAGGTGAATAGTAATGGATCCTTATGATGTAATAATTCGGATGATGATTACTGAGCGCGCTTCAGAAATCGTGGAAAAAGAAAACCGGCTCACCTTTATGGTAAACCGTAGAGCTACTAAGGGTCAAATTCGTGAAGCAGTTGAATTACTGTATGAAGTAAAGGTTATCAAGGTCAATACCATGATTACACCGGAGGGCAAAAAGAAAGCCCTTGTGAAGCTTTCACCTGAGGATAATGCCGCAGACCTGGCGGTAAAATTAGGATTGTTCTAATCGGAGGCTAACAGAAATGGGTAAACGAATTCTAGTTCAACGTCGCGGTCGGGGATCACCAACCTTTCGGGCGAAAACCCACCGAAGACGTGGTGCTGTAAAGTACCCCCCTCTAGCTTTGATGAATAAACGAGGGTATCTTCTTGCGAGTGTTGAGGATCTTCTACATGATCCTGGGCGTGGTGCTCCCATTGCTTCACTTAGATTTGAAAATGGCGAAACTCATCTTTCACTCGTTCCTGAAGGCACAGCAATTGGTCAAGAAGTACGAATCGGTCCCAAAGCAGGGGTAAGGGCAGGTCATATTCTACCGATAGGAAAAATTCCGGAAGGCACTCCAGTCTTTAATATTGAAAGCCAACCTGGTGATGGTGGGAAATTTGTGCGATCCAGCGGAACATATGCCACCATTGTTACACATTCGCGTGGAAAAACGTCGATTCGCCTTCCCTCAGGAAAAACCCGTACATGCAGCTCCACTGCTCGGGCTACAATCGGTGTTGTTTCTGGTGGTGGACGACCTGAAAAACCGTTTCTCAAGGCAGGCAGTAAACATAAACACCGATACGCTAAGGGGCTCACATACCCCAAGGTGCGGGGTGTCGCAATGAATGCGTGCAGTCACCCCCATGGTGGCGGAAGTAAACAGCGACCAGGTGGTCCAAGTTCAGTGTCACGAAACGCCCCGCCCGGACGTAAAGTCGGTCTGATTGCGCCAAAGCGCTCAGGTCGGAAGAAACGCGGATAAACAATTCCTCATACAAACGATACGATATCTTGAACCTTAGTTAACAATAGGTCTATTTGATGCGTTGTTGTCTCATCCGCCAAGATAATGTCATGGTTCGTGGATGCGCAGCCTTAACCTCATCAAGCCGTCTAATCGATGTCTGTTCTGGAGCATTACAAACCCGTTTAGAATCAGTATATGCATGTTCCGCAATTTCCTTCATTGCTTGAACAAAACGATCTAATTCTGCTTTACTGAAGGTTTCAGTGGGCTCAATCATTAAAGCTTCGTCGACAATCGCAGGGAAATAGAATGTTGGTGCATGTATTCCTCGATCAAGTAATGCTTTTGCTACGTCTCGTGCAGTCACTCCAGTATCCCGTTCTAGAGGTTTTGCGCTCACAACGACTTCGTGTTTTCGCCATACTCCCGAAGCAAATGGGATGCTATACCCTTTGATACCTTCAAGTTGTTTCATGATATAATTTGCATTCAAAACGGCATGATCCGAAACGGCGTGCAATCCCTCCCATCCCATTCGCATGATGTAGGCATAGGCTTTCAATAACACAGCAGTATTTCCATGGAAGCCATGGAGCCGTCCAATTGATTTGGGGTGATCGACATCAAAATGGTACTCTTCACCATTGAATGAAATAATTGGAATGGGCAGATACTCAGCAAGCCGTTGTTTCACACCCACTGGTCCTGCACCCGGGCCCCCTCCTCCATGCGGTGTGGCAAAGGTCTTGTGTAAGTTAGTATGGATGATGTCAAATCCCATATCACCAGGTCGTACTCTTCCCAAATTGGCATTCAAGTTTGCTCCGTCATAGTAAAGCAAACCCCCTGCCTTGTGAACAATTGATGCAATTGTTTCGATTTCCTGCTCAAATAAGCCTAAGGTATTCGGATTTGTAAGCATCAGACCTGCAGTTTGTTTTGAAACTGCATCTTCAAGAGCTTGAATATCAACTTGCCCTTGCTTGTTTGATGGAACTACGATAACATCAAACCCTGCCATCGCGGCGCTCGCAGGATTAGTGCCATGCGCTGAATCAGGGACGATGATGTGTCTTCGTGTTTTGAGTTCATCACGGTCATCATGATAAGCGCGGATAATGAGAACGCCAGCTAATTCGCCCTGTGCCCCTGCAGCAGGCTGTAATGAATGTTGGTCCATTCCGGTAATCTCTGAGAGCCATTGCTGCAACTCAAATAAAATGCGGAGAACACCTTGAAGGGTTGAACAGTCCTGGTGTGGATGAGAATGGGAAAATTGTGGATTCTTCACAATCTCCTCATTCATCGGGGGGTTATACTTCATCGTACAACTGCCCAATGGATAAAGTCCTAAATCTATGCAATAACTCATTTGAGATAAACGAATGAAATGCTGGACAACTTCGGGCTCAGATAGCTCAGGTAATAAAGGAGGAGTCTTTCGACGTAGGTTCTTAGGAATAATTGAGAGCGGTTTGGGGAGCATCTTTTGAACGGCTTTACTAGGTTCGGGTAAAGAATACCCAATGGACCCTTCTCGAGACCTTTCAAAAATCAAGGGTTCATCCCATTTTGCCTGACGAAACTTCATTGATCTCCCTCCATCACCGATTGAAAAGCTTCAGTAAGCTGATCTATTACCTTCTGTGAATGAGTCTCAGTAATACACACCAAAGCAGCTTGCCCTAAATCGGGAAAACTCTGGTCTAAAGGAACTCCAGCTAAAATTCCACATTGCTGAATACGTTCCAATACATCTCGAAT
>JAEOTD010000071.1 GCA_016839995.1 Candidatus Hermodarchaeota archaeon | reverse complement strand
TGTCACAAAAGCAATCGTTACTCCCACAACCCAGATGAGAACCCACACTTGTCTTGTAATGATGCCTTCTTGCGGGTCTCTAGGTTTCCGTTTCATCACATCAGGTTCCATTGGGTCCATGCCCAAGGCAAGGGCAGGAAGCCCATCGGTGACGAGATTGATGAAAAGAATCTGAATGGCAAGGAGAGGAAGAGGCCATCTAAAGAAAATCGAAAGGGTGATACTGGCTATGAAAATAACCAGGATTTCACCGGCATTACAGGAAAGCAGGTATGAGATAAATTTCCGAGTATTATCTCCAATACCACGTCCTTCCTCAATTGCATTGACAATCGATGCATAATTATCATCTGTGAGAATCATGTCAGAGGCTTCTTTTGCCACATCGGTGCCAGTGACGCCCATGGCGATGCCAATGTCTGCGTATTTGAGGGCAGGAGCATCATTAACACCATCACCGGTCATTGCAGTAATGTGTCCGCGAGTTTTGAGTGCCTGTACAATTCGAAGCTTGTGTTCAGGGGAAACACGGGCGTAGACACGAACTTGAGGTGCTGCATCGATTAAGTCTTCATCTGAAAGTGCATCCAAGGCGCTGCCAGTTAGAACCACATCATCTTCTTCGAACATCCCCAGTTCATTGGCCACAGCAACTGCTGTGTATTGGTTGTCCCCGGTAATCATAACCGATTTGATCCCTGCGGTTCGTGCATTTTTAATCGAGTCGTACACTTCGGGGCGTGGTGGATCCATCATCCCAACCAAACCCACAAAGACCAAATCGAATTCCACTCCTTCCGGGGATATATCACAGAGATCTTCCGGACAAATCCGGTAAGCCATTCCTAGAACCCGTAAAGCCTTGTTGGCCATTTTATCATTGTTGCTGAGAATCTCGCCCCGTTGGTCCTTAGTTAATGGTTGAACTCCTTTTGCTGTGTAAATGTGAGTGCTTTGTCCGAGAACGACTTCGGGAGCGCCCTTAATATAAGCAATGGTTTCGTGTTCGGGAGTATCATGAAGTGTTGACATGCGTTTCCGATCAGGGTCAAAGGGAAGTTCAGCAATGCGAGGAAACTCGGTCATGAGTTTGTCTGTGTATCCGGCTTTTTGTGCTACGACAACCAAAGCACCTTCGGTGGGATCACCAATCACATCCCATCCATCATCTTCTTGTCGAACCACTGCATTGCTGCAGAGGGTTCCAATTCGTAGTAGTAAGGAAAGTTGATCATCTTCCAGTGGATTGATTTCTTGGCTCTCAACAAAGAAAGCGCCTTCGGGTGAATAGCCTGCGCCGGTAACTGTTACTGTTGAACCTGGTACGTATAACTCACGAACGGTCATCTCATCTTTTGTAAGCGTTCCTGTTTTATCAGAGCAGATGATGTCAGCGGAGCCAAGAGTTTCCACTGCAGGTAATCGTCGAATGATGGCGTGTCGTTTCACCATCCGTTGAACACCAAGGGCAAGAGTAATGGTTACGACTGCAGGTAATCCTTCAGGGATAGCTGCAACTGCCAAAGCGACGGCAATAACAAATAAGTCAAGGAATGTGGAAAAGCTGAGTACTGACATGAGCCATGCTACAATAACCTGAACCGTGAGTACAATCATGCAGATGATGAGTATTGCGATTCCTAATTGTCGCCCCAACTGTCGCATACGTTTCTGTTGGGGAGTTTCCTTTTCTCCTGCTTCTGAAATGAACCCAGCTATCCGACCAATTTCGGTATTCATTCCAGTTTCGGTGACTATCGCCAATCCACGGCCTGACGTAATCGCTGTTCCTGCATGCACCATATTGGATTGATCAGCTAAAGGGATATTTCGATTGAATATCTTATCCGCTTCTTTTTTCACTGGCATTGATTCACCGGTAAGAGAAGCCTCATCGGTGTAGATGTTGTGTGATTCAATGAGCCGGGCATCAGCGGGAAGTCGGTCACCCATTTCTAACCGGAGAATATCACCTGGCACGACTTCAGTAGCAGGTACATCCTTGGGTTCTCCGTCTCTGAGGACATGCGCCTGGGGAGCTGCCATTTTCTGCAGAGCTTCGATGGATTTCTCAGCACGATACTCCTGAGTAAAGCCTAGTATGGCATTAATCACGACTATAATCATGATAACGATGGCATCAATAGGAGGTTCGTTATGAGCAGGGATAGTGAGATTTGCGTACACGTTCACAGCAAGCGAGATGATGGCTGCAAAAATGAGGATAATGACAAGCGTTTCCTTGAACTGTGAGAGAAACATGGAAAGAGGACCGGGTCCCTTTGCTTCTTTGAGGGCATTCGGTCCATATTCAACCAATCGCTGTTCTGCCTCTTTCTGACTCAACCCTTCATTTGAAACTTGCAATTGTTCCATAACTGTAGTTGCGTCTTGAGTGTGGGGAAGAGGCTTTTCAGTCGTCAAAGACACGTCCATCGGTTCATATAAGCTGGCAAACGCAAACGTTTGTTAACGAGGCATTCAGCGCGTCTCGTTTATTTAACGTTGTGTGTTATCAGTGAAGGATAGCCAATTCTGTGCCGCAAGTATTATTCGGACTTTTCAGGTTGTGCTTCTTTTGGGAAGAGGGTTTTAGCAATTTCGTTCCGGTATTTTACCTCTACTTGGTCTAGAAGGGTTTCAATTCGGTAATCAACGGTAATGTTACCGTCTTTATTCTGGACGATAACACCGCCAATCATATCGACGGCCTGTTTTCCAACTGAAACTTTAGCAGTTTTACCGGCACCCTTAGAGATAGCTGTGCCAAGACCGGTGATTTTTGAGATAACAGGCTGGTCTTCTTTTCGGGATAGAACCACGAGATCTCCCCCACCAAGCTGAATGCCTGCATCGATAATGAGACTCCTAAGGAAGGTCTTGTATTTGGCGGCGCTTCGTTCTTTATCAAACCGCTTCCGAGCTTGCTCGAAAGCCTCATCCATCATTCGAGCTTGGGCATTCATCACTCGCATATGGGCATCATTTTGAGCTTTCCCAAGAATTCGGTCACCAGAGCCTTGCGCCATTTGCTTACGACGTTCTGCCCAACCAGTAAGATTGGTCTGGGCATTTTCTTGGGCGTCGATTAATAATTGGCGAGCCTCAACTTCAGCATCATCAACAATGCGTTTGGCATCAGCCTTAGATTCACGAATAATGGTTTGCTCGATTTGGTCCGCGGATGAAACCTTGCTCATTTGCTGGCACCTCCAAATGTGTAAACCGCAGAAACTATGAAGTCGACGGTTTTCTTCATATTCTTCTTTCCTTGTTCCTCGAGAGCCGAAGCCTCTGCGTCAGCTTTGGAGAGAATGGACTTGGATTGCGTTTGAGCTTTTTTCTCTACATTCTTGCGTTGAACATCAATTTCCTCAGCTAGTTCACGACGCACATTCTGTTCCGCCTCACGTGCCTGGCGCTCAGCATCTCGTTTAATCTGTTCGGCTTTTTCTTGGGCTTCTTCAATAATCTTTGCCGCCTTAGCTTCTGCTTTTTGGATACCAGATAAGACCTCACTCATTGTCAACACCGGTACAATCAAAGTTCTAGTCGTTAATCGCCTTTCAACGATGACCTATCCTAATAAGCCTTATCATCAGTTAAATTTCCGGAATATGAATAATCTTCCGAAACCTTAAGAATGGGAGAATTATTACTATCGAGTCCGAACGAAGATTTCATCTCGATGAATTCTTAGGTGATGGATATGAGCGACGACCCTCCGGTCTCGATGGGGCAGGCCTTCCGATACACTACAATCGCCTGTGAGATTCTCATCTTTGCCCTCGTTGGTTACATTATTGGCCCCTTCATATGGGGACCCAACGGGCAGTACATTGGAGCCCTTATCGGTGCGATAGTTGGTACCTTTATGATGTTTTGTACACTCTTCTATCTGGCAGGATTGTTCGGAAAGAAAAAAGGAGTTGCCGCCAAGGAAGAAACAGGCTTATCAGGAAGAACATAGAAGGTAGGTCACGATGTCAGTCGCGCGATACAGTTTCATTAACGCGAAAATCCGTGGATACAAAGCAGATATGCTTACCTCCGAACACTGGGACGCTCTCCTCGGTGCCCGAGATATGTATGCTGCACTGCGTGTGTTAGATGTCACAAGCTATGCGGATATTGTCAAAGACTTTGACGAGACAGCATCACCTCGAGAAATCGAACAAGCCTTGCAATTGGACTTCAACCGTGTTCTCGCAGAAATCCGCGCTGATGTACCAAAAGGCTCTCAACAATTAATGAATTGGATCACACGAAAATTCCAACGCGAAGTTGTGAAACCCATTCTTCGCCTATATGTTACCGAAAAGGATGCCAGTCTTGCAGAACGATTACTGGTACCCGTCGACCCCTTTACCACCGATGTGCTACTCGACCTCCTGACAGCAAAAGATCTCAACGAATTCGTCTCAAAAATCCCGGATCCCTATTTCAAACGAATTATCGGAGACCACCTCCCACAATATGAGGAAACGGGTAGATTAGTGTTAATTGAACAAGCCATTGATGCTGATATCCTAGAAAACCTGTACACGGGAGCCCAAAAGCAGAAAGGACTAGACAAAGAAGTGACTTCCAAGCTTGCAGGCGTTGAAATCGACCTTGTAAACTTGATGATTACCCTGCGAACCCACTTTCTGGGAATTGATCGGATTGATGCTGAAGCACTTCTCCTCGATACTGAATACCGATTACCCCGAACTCTTTGTAAGGAGGCCCTCTATTCAAGGAGCTTCGAGGAGCGAGTACGGAAACTCCAAGAAAGCTCGTATGGCCCCATGATTGCACGCAGCTGGGAAGCCTATGAGCTTCACCAAACACTCTACACTTTTGAACATTCATTCCTTGAACAAATCCGCACAGATTCAATTGATGCGTTACTGGGATACCCGTTCCATTTCGGCATCGTCTTAGGCTACCTCAACTTGAAATGGTATGAGATTGTCAACTTGAAGGCCCTCATGAATGGCAAAGCTGATCAAATCGATCCGAATGTAATTCGTCGCGTCCTCATCATGTAATCACTGCTCTACATTCCCTGCGAACAAATCAGGAGGAGATTGCCAATGGGCTCACAACACATCCTTTTTGATGAAAACCTTAGCACATCCAGAAAAACCCTCGCCGGTCAACTCTATGAATTACTCCAATCAAATAACTGGGAATGCCACTCTGTTCACGATTTCCCAGACCTAGTTGGCCACCCCGATGAAGAAATCATAGCGTATGCAAAACACCAGGGCTGGTCCCTTCTAACCCTTGACAAACGAATGGCCTACATCTCAGTAAAAGAAGCTGTGCCCACCTATCTCATTCTTCACGAAAAACGAAGTGACGAAGAAGAAGAAATCGAAGAATACACCGTCGTTCACCTCGAACCATTCGCTACAGTCGAGGCTCGAAAAAGCTACGATGCCAAACTCTCAAAGAGCAGAAAATGAGAACTGACATGAGGTCTTAGATTAGCCGCAGTTCATGGACTTTCCCAATGAACTTGTCATAATCCCCTTTACTTACTGCATAGATGTAATACTTCGAATTGCCAGATTCATCCTCGTAGGTCAGATACATTAACGTAGGTCCACCGGTCCATCGTGTGAAACTCTGACCAATGAGCCGGTCTGACGGAAACCCATGCACCCGCTTTTTCTCTTTCTTAAACGTACCCTTAACCTCGAGAAAGACAAATTCTTTTTCCGTAAGCACTAACTCACCCTTCGTTTTCTCGAGGACATTGAATCCAGTTTCATCTCGAATCTCGTAATTTGCTTTAATTGAGATAACCACTTTAGCGCCAGAAAATAGATCAACCTCAGACATGTACAAAACCTCAGACGCACAGCATTCTTGAAAGATAAAAGGCTTGGGAAGACGTCAGAATAGCTGTTGAGTCTTCCCAAATGCCTTTTACTCCGTCTTGCCAGCACTTCGGTACCGAGTAACCAGAACCAATGCAATTGGAATAAGAAGCCCGAGACCGATGGCGGCTAAGGGAAAGCCGGGAATCCCAGGAGGAGGTGAAGTTCCTGGACCATTTGGAGGAGGTGATGTGCCAGCTGATTCGTCAATTTCGATGTTGTCAATAGCACAATCATCGTTGCAATAAAACACGAAATACGTCGACACCGTGTGAGTGGTATCTGTAGCAGCCATTTGCTCTGTGCCGTTAACAGAAATTGTAAATTGCCCAGTTGCTTCGCGGACAACTTCAATGTTTAGCCACCCTTCTAAACTTTCTGAGGGATCATAACTGTCGAGTTGAGTGTTTTGATAATTAGTGGATTCTAAGAGCTCCATATCAAACTGGTTGATGTGAAGACAATAGCAACTCGTGGAAATTCCACCACCACTTATTTCTCCTGCCAAAATGTTCACATATACCGAAGAGAAGTCAACAATTTCAATATCAAATGTCCAAGTCCCGTAAGCTGTTGTCGAAGCATGGGATATCGCATTCGCTGAATCAGTTCCTCGTAAAGAACCATCTGCTACTGAGAACGACCCTATTGCAAGTGTCCAGTCGCTGATATCACCATCTTCAAAATCATCGCTCCACACCACTGCAGCGGTTGAATGAGCCTGACCGTTGATTTGCGTTGTAGTGAGAAATAACGCTGTAATAAGAAT
>JAEOTD010000070.1 GCA_016839995.1 Candidatus Hermodarchaeota archaeon | reverse complement strand
GTCTTGGCTGAAAAAATCACCACGGTATTTTTCGATTTTGGGGGAACCTTAGCTGATTATTACCCCTCAAACGCTGAAATCTGGTCAAAAATTGCAGCTCGATTAGGATATCAAATATCACCGAATGACTCTCGTATTCACCAAGGAATGAAGAAAATGACCCAATCCTATCAACGGTTGGGCATCCCTTTTGGGCAATTAACTGCCAATCAACTGCACACCCTAAATTGCTTGGTGCTAAAAGCCATGGGTATTGACGGGTCAGGGACGGAAGACATCATTGATGCAGAATTTCTAGCCCGAGAAAAAGCTGGACTGTATACCCTGTATCCTGACGCTCACCAAACCCTACATGCACTCAACCAAAAAGGGATTAAATTAGGCATTATTTCAAATGTAGGTCAGGCGCTCGCATTAACCCGCCGCCCATTTTTGAAAGAAAATGGGATTCTTCACTTATTTGATGCAATTATATTTTCTGTTGAAGTTGGAGTCGTGAAACCCGAGAAAGCGATTTTTGATCTCGCTCTGCGAGAAATCGGAGAAGGAAATCCTTCGAGTACGATGCATGTCGGGGATAGCCCAATTGAAGATGTGAAGGGGGCTCGGAATGCGGGATTAATTCCAGTTCTGTTTGATTCCTTGGATTTTATGTCGACTGAAAACGTTATTAAAATCAAAGTGCTGTCAGATATTCTCCAATATTTGAAATAAGCAAGTGATGGCGGTGGATGCTGAAGTTGTCGTGATTGGTGCAGGACCTGCTGGGAGTCTTGCGGCTCGACAACTTGCTCGGAAGGGGCTTTCTGTACATCTTCTCGAAGAACATGCAGAAGTTGGTAGGCCAGTGCACTGTGCTGGATTGATTGGAATTGAAGGATTGAGAAATAATGGCATAGTTCCTCATTCCAATGTGGTTCTCCAACGTGTACGGAAGTCAGTATTCCATGCACCATCGGGGGCCCAACTCCTTCTTGCGAAATCAGAACCACATGCGTTTGTCCTTCACCGAGACCGTTTGGATCACCAACTAGCTCAAGAAGCTGAAGCAGCAGGAGCCAAGCTCCAACTTAGAACTCGAGTGACTCGAGTTTGGCGTGAACGAAATGAAATGCGACTTAACATTGAACACAAGGGGCAAAAAAACGAATTACGTACTCAATTTGTTATCAATGCTGAAGGGATAAATGCGCAATTAATGAAGCCTTTCAGATTGCCCCGACCAAAACGAGGGTATATGCTCCCTGCGCTTCAATATGAAGTATCCAACATCTCACTTTCAACAGATACTGTGCACCTGTTTTTCAATTCACAACTTGCCAAGAACTTTTTTGCGTGGGTCATTCCCTTAGATGAGCATCATGCACGAGTAGGGCTAGCAACGGCCCATAAGCAAGCACCTGAAGCGCTTGCCAAATTCCTGCACGCCTGCCATTTGACCCGTGGTGCAAAAATCGAGAAACGTTATGGGGGAATCGTCTACTCTGGTGGGCCCTCATCGAAAACAGTGACCCAACGGTTTGTGAATATCGGAGACGCTGCAGGACAAACTAAGGCAACGACGGGAGGTGGCGTTGTTGCTGGAGGCGCTTGTGCCATTATGGCTGCCTCACATATTCATCGAGCATTACAAGATGGTCACTATAATCATGGTGAGCTTCGTCGGTATGAACGGACTTGGAAACGCGGTTGGGGGCGTCAACTCCAACTCATGACGCTCCTCCGTCGATTAGTCAATACCCTTGACAATCAGGAATTGGATCAGCTCTTTTCTAGCCTCCAACACAGTAAAGCCCGTCAGCTCATTGAACAAGAAGGAGATATTGACCGTCAAGGTCGTGTAATTCGAACCGCATTCACGTCACCCGTGTTACTTCGAAGTGCTCTTCGACTCTTATTACCAAAAGTGCGGTTTCTCCCCCAACTCCTATGGGGATAATAATTGGCTAGTATTCTCGCCATGTCTGACTACACTTGGTACAGCGATAAAACGTCGTCATTGCCTCGTCACCCGAGCGTGTCTGAACCTGCCAGTAATAGGCTTCTTTGTGTCCACATTTGGCACAAATCGCTCGTACAGTCGGCATGGTTCGTTGTTCAAGTAATTTTTCGTCAATTACTACAACTTCCTCGTCTTTGGGGATGTGTTCAATTTTTTCGCCGTATCGATATTTTTCTTCAGTTTTTGAGGTAAGGCGTTTTGTATAGCCACAACTTTGGCAGACTAAGATTTTCTTCTTTCCGTCTTTTTGGGGGCTGAGGAAACTGGAACACTCGGGACAAAATTCCATGTACTCTAAATCTCCATAATTTCAGGGATTGAGAAGCATGTGAGAAAATGCATAAGAATGTATTGGCTTTACACGGCACCGAGGGACTGTTCCTTGTCCCATATCTGTTGTAATAGAACGGAGAACCCCATGGCAATTGATTCAATCCGTTCCGCTTTGGATTGTTTGGTTCCAACTCCAGTTCTTAGGAACTGTTCTTGCAAAGTGTTGGCTGCCTCTGGGAGAGTGAAAAAGCCCCGTAACCATCCATAGGCAATCATCGCCTCCACGCAATCTCCAAGTCCATGGGTGTCGAGACGGGAGGGAGCTAGGCGACGGAGATCGGCTAAACGAAGTGCTGTAGCCAGGATTTTTCCTGACACTTTTTCACCCTCAAAATGTCTTGTCTGCACACTCAGGGCTAGTGAAAATAACAGATTGGTGAGCGGGTCCCCTAATTTCGCTAGTTCTTTGTGCCGCATTGCGCGATCAATTGAGTTAATACCTTCGGCTTCGAGAAGGGTATGTAGGTCCTCGAATGTCGACACGCCGGTCACGCGGCTTTGAGGGCTTTTTGAAACTCCGCTCGCAGTTGTTCAGTTCGATCTATCAACTTCTGAGCGGCTTGTTTGAACACGTTAATGGCCTTAACTTTTCCATCGGTTCGAACGATAAATTTCGCACTGCGTTCTAATGGGTGAGGTACTGAGTATCCTGCAAAAGTGAGGTGTTTGTCCTCGAAGAGAATTTCACGTAGCGGGTTACATAGCGTGTGTCCTTCTCCTTCTATATCCAACTCTAATTCTTTGGCAGTGTTTTTGATGATATTAATATTCATGGCCATCAAATCCTTGTTTGTTTCTCTTAGAGCAGGCAGACCCTACACAAATCTGCTTTTAACTTTGTTGGAAGGAAGTACCTGTCTTGAGGGTCAGGGCTAGTTCGAGGGGTTTAAAGTATTCGCTATTATAACCACAGATATGCCCGACTGGAGTTGTATTGTACCAGTCATTATGCGGCAGGGCTGCAACCACGTGCATGAAGCCCCCTCCGGCGTTGCAAGAAATTCCCCTGCCCGTTTATTTTCTAGCCTCCATCGGGAGGTAAAAGAAATGATTGAAAACAACGGGCGTTGAAGGGGCAGGTGAGGGCGGAGAAGCGTTGGAACTTGGTAAGTTTCGGGCCAAACGCGTCTCGGCGACGAGCGTACCTCGAAGGAAAAGTCCGAAGCCCTAACCGTCAAGGCAGGGAGGATGTCGCAGTGTTACTTAGCTTTCAATCTGTGAAGAGTATGAATCCTCCTTAGATTCACGGTAAAGGGTTTGAGCACGGTTTACGGCGGTTCGTACTTGTTCTGAATCTCCGCGTAAAGTCACGGTTATGCCGCGTTGATTGGCTTTGATATGGAAGTCCAGTTTGAGTTTTCGTTTCAGTTGATCGATGAATGCCACTTGGGCTGTGGCACCAGTTACAGGGAATGTAAGGCTCTTTTTGGTCCAGCGAGCCACTCTAATATCGCTCCGTTAATCCTCTGGAGAGGGTTTTTCCTTGGTTGCATTAGAACCAGGTATTTGCCCATAATTCTGGGAAAGTTTTCGCTTTTCGTAATTTCCACACTCAATGCATTCCAATTGGTGCCCTCGCAAATGCAGGGGTTCGCCACAACGGCTACAGGATGCTTGAATTACCCCATAACGTGAACCAACCGTGGACAGGCGGGCAAGACCATCAGCTTGCTGATGAACCCTTGCGATAATCATATCGCCCGGGGCAAAGAGATCTCGCATTTGATCGATATAGCCTCCAGCGGCGTTTTTGATGAATAAATATCCGGAAAATGTCACGGGGCATTCAACATCTTCAATTTGAAAGATGTTCACAATGGCGGATTTCTTAGTCACATGTTGAATAGCGCCGAAGACAATATCGTTTCGTGTTGGATACACTGGTTTACGTGTTGTTGCCTCGACACTAATTTTGCGTTCTTTCATGTCAATGTGAACAAGTCCTGTAATGGTGGCGTAGATGACATCGTCTTCGTCTTGAAAGGTCCCTTCTCCAGGGAGATATTCTTCAATTACACCTAATCTTTCACCGGGTAAAACCGAATCGCCTTCTTTGATACGTTGACTGGTCATTCGTTTTTCTCCTCTTTTTCTATTCGATAAAAATCAACTTGAATGGTGTGTCGTTTTTTCTCATGAAAGTGCATGGTTGCTGGAAGTGTCATTGACAGTTCCTGTACAAATGAGATTCGTCCTCCCAACTCCGAGACAAACTTGGTGATGAATTGTCGCCCACCTTCTGATGCCTTATGCAAGGAATAGGTGACCTTGCTGATTTCGAGGGCTTTTTGGAGAAAGGGTTGATCAGCATGCACCCGTTGTACTCCAAAAGGGGCGTTCATTAACACCGTATCTGCTTTAGCAGTGAGTGTCCCGATGTCTTGTGTGACGAATTCGATTTGCTCCTGCACACCTACTTGAACAGCGTTTTGTTCTGCCACATTTAATACTTTCGAATCAATGTCGACGCCCACAACCTCTCGTGCTCCAAGTAATGCTGCTCCAATAGCTAACCGCCCAGGTCCACACCCCAAATCGTAAACACACCGATTTTCAATATCTCCGTAGGTTGCCGCTGTGAAAACCATGGTGGCTGCAACACTATCTGTTACCTCATACTGTTCCATACTCGGACTGGGATGAGGAAAACCTTTGAGTTGACTGAGTAGAATTTCTAAACGTTTCCTAGGCAGTCGTACTGACATTTCGGCTCCCTACCCGATTGCTCTTTTAGAACCATTGGGTTTTTATCTCTTAACTGCATCGAGGTCACTAAACTCACGATTAAGTGGAGGCACTCAAAGTATGGCAAATCCGTATAAAATCAAAGAAGTTCGTGCCATGGAAATCTTAGACAGTCGTGGCAATCCTACTGTTCAAGCCGAAGTTCTCACACAGGAAGCCTATGGGCGTGCGATGGTTCCATCCGGTGCCTCAACAGGTAAATATGAAGCAGTAGAGTTACGCGATAAAGATCCTAAGCGATTTCATGGCCGTGGTGTGCAAAAAGCCATCGATAATATTCTCACCATCCTAGCACCTGCAATTATTGGATTGGACGCACGAGAACAGCAGACAATTGATGCAAAATTACGTGAATTGGATGGCACCCCGAATAAGAGTCGGTTAGGGGCGAATGCAATTCTTGGAGTATCTTTAGCAGTAGCAAAAGCCGCTGCGGATACAGGCATTAAGCATCTGTTCGAATACCTTGCTCCTCGAGAGGAGTATGTATTACCAGTTCCATTGATGAATATTATCAATGGTGGAGTACATGCCGGCAATCAACTTGCTATACAAGAATTCATGATCATGCCTGTGGGATTTGATAACTTCCATCGAGCACTCCAAGCCGGTATCGAGGTCTATCACACTCTTGGCAAAGTACTAAAGGACAAATATGGACCAGTCGGAGTAAACCTCGGGGACGAGGGAGGCTTTGCTCCCCCAATGCAAGACACCCGTGAAGCCCTAAATGCTGTCATCACCGCCATCGAACAAGAAGGATACAAACCCGGCAAAGAAATCGGACTTGCCTTAGATGCAGCCGCCAATGAATTCCATACTAAGGGTAAATATTCGATTGATTCTCACAGATTATCCCCCGGAGAACTCTTAGACTTCTATCGTGAGTTGTCCAAAGAATACCCACTGATTTCGATTGAAGACCCTTTCGAAGAGAACGCTTTTGAGAGTTTCTCGCAATTAACCCAATCAATTGGGCAATCAGTACAAATAGTGGGCGATGATATCTTTGTGTCCAATAGTGAGCGCTTACAGAAGGGTATCGATATGGGTGCTGCGAATTCACTATTGCTCAAAGTAAATCAAATTGGCACTCTTACTGAAGCAATTGAAGCAGCACAGCTTGCTGGATCAAACGATTATACTGTGGTTGTAAGTCATCGAAGTGGAGAGACGGAAAATACATTCATTGCTGATCTAGC
This sequence comes from Candidatus Hermodarchaeota archaeon, assembly GCA_016839995.1. Classification (GTDB taxonomy): domain Archaea; phylum Asgardarchaeota; class Hermodarchaeia; order Hermodarchaeales; family Hermodarchaeaceae; genus Hermodarchaeum. The sequence continues at coordinate 711 of JAEOTD010000070.1, read as the reverse complement.
GGTCGCTTTATCCTGCGGTCAAATTAAGACTGGAGCACCAGCCCGTGGTGAAAGAACTGCGAAGTATAATCGACTTACCAAAATTACTCATGATCTGGGAAGAAACGGTCAGTATGCAGGAAATCAGTTCAGAAAATGTAAGGTGACTCGTTAGTCATTGTAGCTACCGCTAATCAGTATCTCTTGCAACCATTTCACACAGTCAAGTAGTAATCGTTAGAACCCGATTTGCTTGCGTAATTCATCCGGAGCTTTATCAAGACGAAGTGTGCATGGGGTTGGAATCTTCATTGAAGCTCTCCGCAGTGCATCCTTCCCTATCTTCAAATCCTTGAAATCGATTTCAAGGGTTAACACCGGCTGTCCGGGTCTGACTCGCGCTGCTAACGCAAAGGGTTTACCGAACGATCTTCGCATTCCTTCTTGAATCCGATCAGCGCCTGCAAATGCCATCATTTTCTTCTCTCGAAGAATCTGATGGGGATAGGTGCGAATCCATAAGAAATAACCCTCAGGTCCCAGAAGTCGATTAAGATGTCGGTTGGCGGCTACCCGCATAGCTTCTAAGGCGCTGTGTCGAATCTGAACCGCTTCATCAGCAAGCAGACTTAAGGTTAATTCAAAATTCCGGTTTCGTCTCTTGCCCATCCGCCAGAGAACTACTTTGTTACCTGGTATCCGCTTAACGTATTCTTTCCGTGTATATGGAGG
>JAEOTD010000008.1 GCA_016839995.1 Candidatus Hermodarchaeota archaeon | reverse complement strand
ATCGATCTTTCCTATTTACATTGTGAACCGCAAACTCTTTTCGTGACATTAGAGATTAGCCGGATACAATTATCCATTCAGGTTCTTGATCCAGTAACTCTTCAATGGGATGTGGAATATAACGTACCTGTGAATATCTCGGTATATATTACTGATAATCTCAATAATCCCATCAACGATGCAGAAGTCAAATACAGTTGGGCAGGACGCGGCTTCATCAGCATGATCCATGTTGGAAATGGCTTTTACAATGTAACATTTCTCGCCAACGCCACAATAGGGCCTCTCTATCAGGTGACACTTCAGGCTTCGAACAACACGAAATATGCTTCAGCTATCGCAACCATCCTTATCTCGATTAATCCTACTGGTACAAAACTCGAAACTATCACCATGAACTCCTTCGACTCGGTGTTTGGGGATACCTTTGTGCTAAGCGTGAATTTCACGACCCTTGATGGTCTACCCATCAATGAAGCCAATGTCTCCTATAGAATCATAGATTCACACGGAATTCCAGTACAAGAAGGCTTCTTCGCAAATGTTGCGGCGGGTATTTACAATGTCACTATTGACCCTATAGGGTTTGAAATTGGTCGCTACACAATTTATGTCAGTGCATCAAAATCAACAATGAGCGAACAAGAAATTCCACTCACTCTAAACCTCCGGAAAATCCTTACAGAACTTATAAGTTCAGATAATAGAATCGAGGTTCTAGCAAATAGTCCATTTGAAATCCGCGTTACTTTATATGATATTTATAACAGTGTAGTCATTTCCAACGCGAATCTTACTCTATACATCGATGAGTGGAATTTAGTCGCTCCTATGCATAACCTAGAAAATGGAACTTATATCTACGTGGGTAATAGCGGATTAAACATAGGCTCCGTCATAATAACCTTTGATGTTGATGTGCTAGAACAATATGAACCACCAGATTCCATCACTATTCAATTAATTGTAAATCCAGATCCATTCTTGCAGAATCTCGTAAACTTTGTAGCAGTTGTTGCTGTTATTGGTATTCTTGTTCTCATTGGGTGGCTAGCCTATGTTCGCGTTTTTTCTATTCCTTGGATGGTCCGGAAAATGCGAAAGATGTCAAAAACCATTGGAAAAGGTGACATTCCATCGTTATCGAAGGTAGATCGGGCTCGGATTTCCGACCGAACCACTGGGCTTTCAGAAATTGCTGAGCCCTATTATGGATCGGTTGGACTGACTCCCACAACTGTCGTTATTCCTACAGAGATTCAGTGGGACGAACGGGAAGCTGAGGATGAGGCAATATGGTCGGAGCTCAAATCTCTTCCCTTAATTGAATATGAACAAAAACTTGAACTTTTCCAGCAAATGAAGCAAATAGTGCCCTCGGAACGGGTCTGGTTCATTGAAGACTTGAGGAAGCAAATGGCGGACGGAACACGGTTTGCACGGAAAGTAAAGGAACCAGAAATTAGTGAGGATTTGGAAAAGGAACTACAGGCACGATTAGCAACATTTCCAGCACTCAGCAATATTGAAAAGGCTCGCATCGCAGCGCAGTTGCGAAAAATGCCAAAGGAAGATTGGGATGAAATCTTCCAAACCTTGGCCGTGGCTGAAAAGCCAGCCTCTGTTTCTGTTGAAGATGTACTAGCTCCTGATGAATTTCCATCCCTATCTGAGGAAGAGCGCCAAAAAGTGCTCGCATCGATCAAGGATTTATCTGAGGAAGAGCGCCAAAAAGTGCTCAAAACCCTTCGCCAAAAACATCCAAAGACTTCTGATGAGAAGGTCATCAAGGGGAAGAAGGAATTCGTTATTGATGATTCGAAAGATGAAGGATAATCAGTCAAAGCATCGATTCCTTTTACATTGGTGCGAGTCATTCAACGAATAACCGGTAACACTATTAGGTGGGTATCTTGCGTATGTTGCCCAAGAAAAACGCCTCTTTGGTGGCTACTCATGACAACACCTCAAGACAGCGATGTAATGCTGACCCTCATTAAGGAACGTCATGCTATACGAGATTTTAACACGAATCAACCGGTCAGTGATGAACTCCTCTTCAAAATCATTGAAGCCGGTGGCTATGCCCCCAGCGCCGAAAACCAACAACCTTGGCGCGTAATCATTGTTCGAGACAAAGCTAAACAACGACGGATAGGTGAATTAGCCGTTCTAAGGACCATCGAGCTCTTCGGTCGTATTACACCTCGTCAAGAAATTGAACGCCGTCTGAATTATGTAGAAGCGTTACCGAGTCGGGAACGAACCATTGACTGGCTCATCACCGGCAGACGCTTTGAGTATATCAAAGGAGAACCCGAAACTGATGGCGCTCCAATTCTCCTTGTGTTGGTCGTTGAATCGACTCATGTGGGTAACTCACAACCAACGCTACGAGGAACCGGAGGAGTTTATGGATGGAGCAGCCTCCGCCACTCTATAATCGCTGGAAGCATGTTTATGCAAAACTGTTGGCTTGCCGCCACAGCACTGGGATTAGGCGCATGTGTATCAAGTGTGCAACTCGATCATTATGATGACGTCCGTGAGATTTCCGAATTACTCGACATACCACAACCTCACTGGACCCCCATTATGTGCCTCGCGATTGGGTATCCCAAATTTCCTCGAACCCGTGGACCCCCCCGTCAAACCCCCGAAGAAATCACTTACGTGGACTCTTGGGGCCAGAACTGGCAACCCAAGAAGAAAGCAGGAAAGTAATCTAGGAGCGAATAACAATGGATCAGTTCAAAGCACTACAGGAATTCATTGTCGCATGGATGGATGAACTCTGGTGGAGTATGCGCGACCGCGTCGGAGCTCTCTCCATGATTGAAAGCTTACAAAATTCTTGGCATGCTGCTGGTAAAAAAGTCGGAGAAATCGGAAAAGCAGAAGGGCTCACCCTCATTAAAACAGTCGAAACCGCCCACTCTATGTTCGGACGAACTGTCCAAATAAAAAACAACACGGTTCTTGTGACCACCTGCCCCATTTGGGAGCGAATTCTGTCCAGGCAACTAGAATACGGGCTCCGTTGTGAGGAATTCATCTGTGCTCCATATCTGTCTGGAATCAAAGATGCTTACGGAGGCAAAGAAGCATCCGTCGAAACCAATCTCCGCTTAGCCCATATCGCTCGAGCCCGATTACAGTACAAGCTTAATAAAATAAAAACTGCAAAAAGCGCAGATTCCACGGGTCAAGTTCAAATTACTGAAATGGAAAAACAACTAAGTCAATTACCTAAAAAGCCTGCATGTATCTTCCACGTGAAATAGTCTGCCTGATACTTCGTTATTTCTTACCCGCAACGATGGGTTTCGCTAGGGCTAACAACTCCTCTTCACTCAAATCAGCCTTCAAGTGACTGAACTCAATTTTACACTGATCAAAGCGTTTCAAGATTGATTTCTTATCTTGCTGAGCATGATGTTGTTTGACGGCTTGGGCAATCTCTTGCACTTGTTGTTTCGTTGCAGGAATATTGTTCTTTTTCAGCACATATTCGATTAAATGGCGACCAGCAAACTTACCCAAATAAAAACTGCGTTTTCGTCCAACCATTTCAGGCGGAATGGGCTCATAGGATAACGAATGTGCGAGCGTAGCATGCACATGGATTCCTGATCCATGGTTGAACGCATTTTGACCCACAATCGCCTTGTGCACAGGAATTGGAATCGCAAATGCACGCTCTACGAGTTTTGAGAGCTCGAAAAGGCGGGCCGTCTTGATTCCGGTTTTTACACCGTATAGGATTTCAAGGGCCATTACCACCTCTTCTAAAGCGGCATTTCCTGCGCGTTCACCAAATCCATTCACACAAACATGGGGATAGGTTATACCCATCTCAATCGCAGCTAACGTGTTGGCAGAAGCAAGACCAAAATCGTTGTGCACATGAATTCCCATGTCAAATGACTTCTTGGTTAGATCGCTAAGTTCCTGGGTGACTTGCTTTACAATAAACTGAATAGCTGCGGGCCGACTGAATCCCACAGTATCTGCGATAATGATTTTATTCGCTCCGGCTTCAACCGCAGCATGCGAGATTTTGACGATGGTATCAATTTCACTCCGAGTTGCATCCTCAACAACGTAGGCAATTTCGGCTCCATGTTCCACACCATAGTCTGTACACCGCTCTAGACGCTCAATGGCTTCATCAAGGGTCATCCGCAATTGGAATTCTAAACGCAAACGACTAGGAGCAATGAAAATGGGAATAATCTCTGCTCCAGAATCCAGACATGCTTGAATATCACCAATCACCGCACGAGCAGGTGCTGCTAACTTCGCCTGTGTGAACCCCTCATCAGAAAGAAGCTTTATGGTTCGTCGCTCTGCTTCTGATACCATCGGAAATCCAGCAGCAATCACCGCTACACCCACTTCATCCATTAGCTTCGCAATCTCCACCTTCTCATCAACTGTCAGAAGAGTACCTGCGGTTTGTTCACCATCACGTAAGGTTTCATCCCAAATCCAAACACGATCAGGAGTGGATGGTAACCGTAAATCCTTTCGGCGATTATGATTGACAATTAGACCAGCGGATTCTAATTCACTTGTCACACTCAAACGCTCCTAGTATTAACTGCTAATCCTGCTTCCTTCTCCTCATCCTAAATCTTTTTTGAAACGCGAGAAATTTATGCGCGTCAGCATTTCCAATTGCGAATGGTTCTTAAGGAAAATTCACACAAAGCGAGTTACAAATCTAATGTGCAACAAACTACTCGGTGTCACAGATGGCTTCAAAGAGCCCAAAGCAGCGCATCAAACCACTGTTTACTCCTACATCTATCGTACTTATTGGTGCCAGTGATAACCCTCGATCCTTTGGGTTCCAAGTCGCCCGGTCGCTCATTCGCGATTTCGAAGGACCTGTTCATTACGTCAATCCCACTGAAGCCCAAGTTCTCGGTTACCCAACCTTTGCAACCATAAGTGAAGTTCCCGAAGGGTCCCATTTCTGGGTTATTGCCACACCCACACGAGAATTCGATAAAACGCTTCGAATAATCGGTAAACGCCAACCTCTCGGCATCCTATTACTCTTTGAGCT
>JAEOTD010000069.1 GCA_016839995.1 Candidatus Hermodarchaeota archaeon | reverse complement strand
TTTGAACTCGCGACCAACAAGAGTCCATCCTTCACGTACACTTTTCTTGAATCTTTAGGTATTCGTGCCATTGCTATCCCTATGAGGGCTGAGCCGTTCAGCAAAATACAAAGCTTACCAAAAAGATTCGGAAATTTCATCCGTTAGCTTAAAGGCTTGTGCAATTTAAAAAGCGTGTGAATTCATGCACCAAACATGGGAGACCGATCTAAGGCACTCATGAGCATGGGCATAACGGCCATTCCAAGAATATGTCCGAGTCCACCCTCCGCACAGGCCCGTTCACTAAACTCTGAGACGTCATCGCTCCGGATTGTTGGGCCCACAAGCAGTAAGGGAACTGGATCACCGGTGTGTTTCCCGTTGGTGCTTGCGGTTGTGTGGTCTCCTGTGATAGCTATGTGTGTATGGTCCATGTCAATGAGACCTATCAGAGTCTTGACCAGATGATCGAATTTCTCCACCATAGCAATTTTTTTCATCGGATCTTTATCATGAGAAGCACTGTCGGTGGGTTTGAAATGGAGGAACACATAGTCATGGGTTTTGAGAGCTTTGGCTGTGGCTTTCGCTTTGGCCTCCACATCGGTATCGTAGCTAGCTGTTGCTCCAGGTACATCGAGTACTTCCATTCCGACACTTCTTGCCACACCTTTGTAGAGTGCACCACCTGCGACGCAGGCTGTGGAAATTCCGTAGATGTCTTTGAGGGAGGGGATTACCGGGAGTACACCTGCACCCCGTAAGAGGACAATATTCGCCTCAGGCAATCCGGCTTTCTTCCGTTTCGCGTTAATGGGACTATCTTTGAGGAGGCGGTGAAATTCACGGGTTACCGTGTTTACTAAGTCAGCGGTTTTCTTTGCTTCTGGACTTTCATCCATAGGTGTGGATGCAAGGACCGAGTCGCCATGCCCGTGGGGATCGGTGTCAGAAACTGCGGAGGATAGGCCTTTTCCTCGCAATACAAGAACGCAGCGATGTTCAACGGTATGACCAATAATGACCTTGACTTTAGGAAAACGAGGCACTTTGATTCCGTTAATCAGCTTGGCTAGTTCTGCACCTTCAGGCAAGTTTCGCCCAGCCCGTCGATCAATCACTTCGAAGTTCTCGTCCTTGGTTAACCGAACCGTGGCAAAATTCCCTCGAAAGGCGATATCAGTTGGTTCGAGGTCTAGCCCAGCGCCGAGGGCTTCAAAGGGTCCTCGACCAGTATAGCAGTCGCGCGCATCATACCCAAATAAGGAGAGATGCCCCGTATCACTGCCAGGAGGAATTCCAGGGGAAAGGACGTGCAAGAGCCCTGTGGCCCCTTTAGCCGCTAGTGTATCTAATGTAGGTTTTTTAGCTGCTTCAAGGGGGGTTTTACCTTTGAGCGAGGAGATTGGGCGGTCTCCGATTCCGTCACCGATAATGAGGATAGCTTTTTCCGGGTTCTGTGCTGGCATTGTAGGTCTTACCCCTGTGTGTTGGTCTAGTACGCAGTAATAAAAAGCTACTCCCGTTACCGAAACAGCAAAAAAGCGGGAAGGTAATGAGGGGGTGTCGGTTTTTTGAGCCGAGGTGGCGGAGTGGCCACGCGACAGCCTGCAGAGCTGTTTTATATGGGTTCAAATCCCATCCTCGGCTCCACTACTCATTTCATAACAATGTTCGAATAGAACTAGGTAATGCACCTAGCTCTGTTTCAAGGTAGTAGGCAGTTATCCCGCTGAAGCGTCGGGTGGAGGAACGGGAGCTAATTGGATAGGTAAGAACACCTTTTTCATTCGTAACTGGTAGATGGACATGAGAGCCTCAAGTTTATCGGTTTTTGCAGCTGCAAGGTAGGTACTGAGGATTTGTCCGAGGAAAATGTATTCCCGGTCTTTGGTCAATTCCTTTGAAAGCTTGTAGATATCAGATTCAACCGAATTAAATTGTGCACCCCGTGGTTTGCGTGAAGCCACGCTATGCGGGTGACGTAGTGAGATCAGGAAAACCTCTTCGACTAAATCAGAGGCACTGTTGAATTGGTCGACACGCCCTTCCCAGTGTTCGAAGTCGCCCTTGTATCGATTCTCGAAGACTCCCGTAAAGGTTTCGAGGCGACCACGTAGCTGATCACTGGGCACACCACTTAGAACTAGGGCGACTCGGACAAATTTACCATCATTGATGAGAATTCGGAAGCCTTCGTATTGGAGTTCACGTAGAGTTCGTGCATCTTCGGAGTCCTCAGCGAGCCCAGGACTGTCACCTAAATCATGTCCGAAGGTTGAGATTGCTTGGAGGAACCCAGCGACGAGAGTAGCATCTTGGCTTTCCTCAGCAAAGGGATCAAAGACACAAATTCCGCTATCTTTGTGGAGAACGAGTAAACGATTCAGGTTAGCAACATCACTGAATGTATCTGCAATTGCCTGATATTTCGCCAATTTTTGTCGTCGTTTTGGAAGTAGTACATAACGACGATAAGACAGTATTGATCCCAATGGAACGATAATGACAAGTGCAGTGATAATCAGAATCATTGTAAGGTTCTGACCAACCAAAGAAGCTATGGACATAACGTAGACCGGTTCGCTCGTTGGATTGATCTCCATGTTTGTTGCTGCTGCATAGTTTTCTGCACCTTCTAAACTGATATAGAATCTATGTTCTCCTTCGGCGGTAAGGTAACCTTCAAATTCAACCCTGCCACCACTACCCACAGTGCCTGTAATTGGATCGTAGTTTCCACTTTGAGCAGTGATAGTAAGAGTCACTTCGGTTCCTTGGGGTACAAAGACCATTCCAGGTTGACGTCCGAAACCACTAGATGTAAATGAAACTGGGGAAGCACTTGCGTTTTCGAGATAAAGTTGAAGATCAATTTGCCAATCCATTCCATGGTTTGGAAATTGTAACCTACTATCAAGGTTTGTTGATTGAACAGTATATCCAATCGTTTTCTTTGGCAGAACGGTCAATGTAATAACAGAATTTGAATCAACGAAATCACTTGCTTCAGCAAAGATATTAACAGCATAAGTTCCAGGTGGTATATCCACTGTTGAAAGACTTGTGATCTCGTATAACCCGAGTCCAGGAGTTGCCAGAGTAAGAGTCGTATTTTGACCTCCATTAATTCCAGCTTTCACAATACCGTGGCTGAGATCCTCACCATTGAGACTATCACGAAGTACAACTCGTAGGATTGTAGGGTGTTCAACGGTAGGGTATTGCCAATCTTGGTAAAGTACGATATTCTGAAATTCAAGTGGAACCTCAATTCGAGTCGGTCGTGGTTGAGGTAGAACATCCACCGGATCTGACCAAGTAGATTCATACCCAAATTTGGCAGCATATATCACAATATAGGCGGCGTCCCCTTCGTGGAACGCAATATCTCCGATGGGATTAGTATCCACAGTGATATTGTAAAAGCCTATTTTCGTTGAAACTCCAATTGATAAATCAATCCAATCAAGGCGCTTATAGAAACCAGAGGTTGCATGAACTATGTACGGAACGAGAGTTGCATCCTTAATTGGAATACCGCCGCCATCGGTATACAGAATTGTAAATTGTCGTGAAGAGTCGTTGATGTAAGGGTGAGGAGAGGTAAACCAGGAAGTTGAGACGTTGTCAAGACCGGGAAGAGGTTGACCTTCCCAGAAAAAGACAATGTGCGTTTCCTTGGTTTTGATTTCAAAACTCTTAGTAACGTTTTGTCCCTCATTGTAAGGCGATGTGAGCACCATGGTGATATTATGAAGGACGCTGGGAGACCCATTTAGAGTCCCGATATATGCAGTGTAGAAACCGGGTGATCCATAAGCAGCCCAATTCACCCATTCATAATCTATCACCGTATCACCAGGCCCTAACCCCCATTCAAGACCACTTGTTTCGTTGATAACAGTTACAGTAGCATCAGCGATTGATATTCCCCATTCGTTGAAGTAATACACTTCGAGTATGACATCATCACCACGAATCACAGGCTCATCTTCGGGCGGAAATTCATATGACACCCAGAGACTTGAATTGACATAGACTTCAAGGGTTTCAAATGTCATACCGACTTCTGATCCGTTAAACCACAGAAGCTGGAGAAAGTGAACCCCTCCCACGGTTGCAGTGGTCCATATTGACCAGTCGTGCTCGATAATACCTCCAGGGGGCATTGAGAGTGGATTGAGTTGTCCATGAACCAGGACATCTTCAGGATCATACACTAACAAATACCCAAAGCCGTTGGTGGCGTTTTCACCCATGCCATCTTGTACATAGCCATTGGCATAGATGAGATCTGAACTATTGGCCATTGTTATGGGTTGCCCTGTATC
>JAEOTD010000068.1 GCA_016839995.1 Candidatus Hermodarchaeota archaeon | reverse complement strand
TTTTCTTCAGGAGATTAATTTTCGCATCTTGAGAAAGTGATGCAGTCAATCCGATGATAATTCGGTCAGATTGTGTATTTATCAAGTTAAGAAATTGCAGTATCGGTTCGTACGTCTTATTCAGTCGATAGCTTTGAAAGGAAAACTCTCGCACCACTTGATCTCCCAAGCGAGTCTCATCGACTTCGTAGTCAATAGTGTCCGATGCTTCGAGTTCATTTTTCAAGTCTGCAATTATTTGGTTGAAGGAGCGTCCATTTCCGAATCTTTGCTCGATATAGGCAATAGTGTCCTTGCGGGAGCGTTTCTTTCCATAGCTTTGAGCAAAAATGTCAAGAATTTCATCGATGATTACCACTTTGACTTGATTGAGGGTTGCCTTATCGATTCGCTTATTTTTTCCCGAAACCGCATTCATCAACAGAATTGGTGTCGCAAAGATGAATTTCGCCAGTGCAGCATGTTCTCGCGTCATCTTAGCAGGTAAAGTCTTTTGATCGTCTAAGAGGAATAAATAGCCATGAGTGGTTAGCCCATAGGATTTCGCCATTTCATAGAGTTGGTGTTTGAGTTTTCGATCCTGAACGAGAAATAAAATCTTTTCATCCTTGGCTAGAATCTCACGTTCAAACAGCATTTCAAGTGTTAAAGTTGAGATAAGGGTTTTTCCCATGCCAGTTGGTAGGAGGACAATGAACACGTGTTTTTCTTCGGTTTCAAGTATCTTCAGAATTTGGTCCCTTGCATTAAGTTGATACAGGCGAGGGATAAATTTCGACTTATCAGACACGTTGAACACCGTACCGGACCACAGGCAGGCGTTTCCAACTCTGCTTTATATAATTTCGGAAAAGGTCTTCTTTTTAGTTTTCAAGGTCTCTAACAAAGGGTGGATTAGTGAGTGCCTAAGACTTAAATTGCATACGAGAGCCAGAACTTAACAATGTTAATTACCACCCAATGTGGGTTTGGAGGTTTTGAAACATGGCATTTCCCTGCGAAACTGTAGTGTGGAAGGCACTTCCAGCGATCAAGTCATCGCTAGCGAAAGCGCTAGTTAAGGCGGGAATGACCCAAGTTCAAGTCTCCAAAATTTTGGGAACAACCGAGGCTACAATCTCTCATTACATGAAAGGGGAACGGGGATCTTCTGTTGTTTTAGGACAACACATCCAAGACAATATTGACAAGTTAGCAAAGAAGATCAACACTGGTTCTCTTTCTGAAAAACAGATTACACAAGAAGTGTGTAGTATCTGTCAACAGGTTCGGGATTCCTGTGCTGTCTGTGGTGCCGAAACCTCTCAAGATTGTACACATTGCTCCCACGCATAATTTATTCTTGCAGCCGAAGTCTTTTGAATAGTGACTCCACACATATAGAAAGCAATATTCTAGTCGCTTGGTGATGTGGGCTCCATGATATCCTCTTCTAATCTCCTTCGTCGAGAGGGAGTTGCGGCATTCATCGTCTTCCTTTCGATTTGCGGGATAATCTGGGCCGTCTTTCTTTCCCATTCATGGGGAATTGAATTTGTCCCTCGCCTTGCCCTTGACGACGATACGATGCACAAAACAGTAATCTACTATATGATCAATGGAGAGGATTTCTATTCGGCTTGGCGACACGCAGCAGAGGTTACAGGCGATTTAGGTGATCTTCGAATCTATCGCACCCCGCTAGTGTTCTATCCCGTTGTATTTTTAACAGGCTGGGCTGGACCGGGCTTTGTATTTCCTTTGAGTGTTCTGTGTGTTTTCGTTGCTGCCCTCAACCTTGTCCTTACCTTCTGGGTAATTTATCAAATCACCCAATCGGGTTGGGCTTCATTGGCTGCAGCGTTTGTGCAGTATGCCTTTTTCTTCAATGTTATTCCCCTTTTTCAGATTGCATTATTCGCCATGCCTTTTGTTATCCTCGCGGTGTATTGGGCATGGACTGACTATCCCTGGTTGGCAGGAGGATGCATTGCCATTGCATTTCTAATCAAGGAAACCTTTATTTTCGCCCTGCCTGCGATTCTCATTTTCTTTTTGATGCGCCGTCAGTGGCATTCAGTGGGAATCGTGTTAAGTCAAGCCATTACGGCGGTGGGATTGTATCTCATACACACAATGATTGCTCAACCGATTCCAGATCCCTCGATGATGCTAACCGCAAATCTTCTCGAAGTCATTCGCAATCTTGCTGGTTTTCTGTGGTTTGGATTTGGAGCCCTCGCGTACAATGTTTTTGCCCCAGTTACCTTTGAAGGATATTATCCAGCTAACCCGGTTCCTGCATTTCTTCCCCTGCCCCTCTTTGGAGTCATAATTGTGTTTCAAGTGATTGTAGTTTGGGGAACCATCAGCTGGTGGATAATAAGGATGATTCGAAAACAACACACAGCAAACATACCACTAATTAGCCTAGCCATTTTTCTTTGGCTAGTTCCGGTGATTTTTGCCGCAACAACCCACATTCATGATTTCGCTTTATATTGGATGGATTATGCAATCTGGCGATGGTTTGGGGCTTCATATGTCGGATTTTCCATTCTTGTGGCGTTAAGCTGGACTGACGCCCGTACATCTTTATTGGGATATCTTGGTAGAAGCAATAGACATGATGTTGTCACGTCCCCATGTCAGTAGAAGAGAGAGGTCTGAGATGTGCCTTTCACTACACCAGCGCTATAAAAAGTAGCCTTCGCTTTAGACTATGTGTTACTAACGATTCAATATTAGGCAACTCTTGGCGATTGCCTCTTGGCGGAGGGCGCCGGTTAACCCCCGACGTCCTCGCTCCTTTTCCGATAGTAACAGCAGCAGATGCCTGGGAAGCATCAGGGGAGGCCAACTCCTGTTTTGGTTGGCCCCTATTTTCTATCTCAGCGAAGCTTCTTTATAGTTAGGTCCAGCCTATGGGGGTTTTTATACATCTTCAGAAGGCAAATGGTGTCGCCGCTGGTTAGACGGAGACTCTAAACGCCTGGCCCGTGAGACGGGAGGTTACAGCCCTGCAGGGCAGTGCCCGTCAATGACGCAGGAACCGAACACTAAACCGGGCATCCGGATTGGGTAAGTTTCGGGTAAAAGAGTACCGATGATCCTTCCTGCTTCTCGAGGAAGGCAGGTGAGGTCCACCATTACTTTTGAACCTCGATAAGTAGGACAGAATTATTGAGATTTCTTGCTGACCTTTCGAATTTCATAAATCCGGACTTTTCCATCTGCAGAACCAGCTGCCAACCATCGTCGTTTGGGAGAAACCGCTACGGTATAGACACCCTTGACTGGCAATTCATACTGTTTATCAATCTCACCCGTTCGGAGGTTCCACACCCGAATTCCATAATCAATTGCTGCAGCTACCTTTTTGCTATCTGCTGTAAAAGTGAGATCCATTGCTCGAGATTCTAGTGTCATCGAATGAACTCGCTCCCAATTCTTTGTGTCCCAGATGATTAGAGTTTCTTCATAACCAATCGACCCAAGCATTTCCCCGTTCGGTGAAAACATCACTGCGTTGACAGCAGTTTCATGACCTGAGATAACTCTGACGAGTTCACCAGAGGGAAAGGCCCACAGATAGATGTCATCACCTAGTCCAGCACCAACAAGGAACTTACCATCAGGTGAAAAATCGACAGATCCTACATTCCGTCCGATTTGTGTCAAGGAGAGGATTTCTTCACCTGAAGCAACGTCCCAGATTTTCACTAAACCGTCATAAGACCCTGAAGCAATATATTCCCCAGAGGGGGAAACAGCGACGGATGCTACGGTTTTTCTATGCCCACTGAGAGTATGCTCAACATCCCCCGATGGGTATTGCCAGACTCTTACTGTCGTATCAGTTGACCCCGTGATCAACAAATCTCCGGCAGGCGTCATTGCTATTGCATTGACGCTGTTTGTATGCCCAAAAAAAGTGTGTTTTTGTGTCCACTCTTGAACAGCCCACGCTTGAATTAGATTATCCATTCCTGAAGAAAGCAAGATAGTATTATCCGGTGAAAACATCACTCTGGCGACATGCCGTGTATGAGCATCAATGACAATAGGTGGTTCCATAGGCTTCACCAAATATGACCATTTCATCTGCCTAAGAAGGCAAACTACCCTACTTTAGCATGAGCTAGATTAAAATCATAACGAAATTGCCTTCTAGCGAAATTCCAATCGCTAGGGCTGATAGCCTAAATCATGATACAGTTGAACAACTCGCTGCTTCCAAGGTTCAAAGGTGTCAGGGGCTTCAGGGAAGCTCCGATAAAGAGACAGCATTTCACTCATGGCTCTGGATACTCTTTGAATTCGGCGAAGGAGTCCAAGCTTTCGTATGCCCCTCATAAACCGTCCAGCCTTATCTAAAGCTGATAGGTGAATGCCTTCACCCGCATTAGCTCGCTGTAAATCTTCCGTGGTAAGAATGCGATTATTGATAACATAATCGAATTCCTCATTCCCCACCTCCTGAAGGAGATGGCGCATCAGATCTAATGACGCGATTTTTTGACCATAGTGCTCCCGATTATATTTCACATTGAAAGGCCAAAGTCCCGATGTGGAGACATCATTACTTTCTATCGCTTGCTGAATGATTGGTGCAACTACATGTCCTGCCTCAATTGCGGAACCGATTCCCCCACCATGGATTGGGTTAACGTGGCAACCACTGTCACCGATGAATACAATACCGTCAGCGACGTAGCTCCATAGGGGGCGTCGGATGGGTGCAGCTCCTCCTCCACCATGAATGACCTTTGCATCTTTAAAGATTGGATTCGTTTTCAGGAATTGTTTGTAGAGATCTTTAGGTCGGTGACCTTGCCCTCCTTGAGTTCCTAACCCAACATTGGCGATTTTCCCTCCACGTGGAAAAATCCAGACATAACCGCCAGGACTGTAATGGTCATCCATAATTATCCAGCAGCGATCAGCAGGCTCGAAGGGTTCTTGGAGTTCGAGGATTTCCCGATAGCAGACCGCTTGATCTCTTAGTTCAATAGTTTGTTCGATATGTGGATTCTTCATTTTCCGACGCAGACTAGCTGACATACCACTTGCATCAACAGTTACTTGGGCATGTGCTTCTCGGATTTTCTTCGTCTTTGTGTCTTTGTATTTCACTCCAATGACGGTGCCATTGTCAAATATTGGTTCTAGGACATGGGCGTGATCCTGAATTTTTGCCCCAGCTTCTTCGGCGTAGCCAAGGAGCCTTTGTCCGAAATAGATTCTGTCGATGGTCCATCCGTCACAGGGTTCCCCTTCAACACGTTGACTGATGGTGATATGGTTCTCCATACTTGGTGGATAAATGTCGATACCATCAATGGTATTACCTAGTTCTTTTCCAGTCGGATAGGGAATCCCTGGATTTTTAAGGTGATGGAGTGCGATGCCTTCCCCACATACTTTATCGCCAACTCGGTCCCGAGATAAGCGCTCTAAAACCAAAACGTCTAGTCCTAGTTTGGCAGCCTCTTTGGCTAAGTGGGCTCCAGCTGGTCCAGCCCCAACCACAATCAGGTCATGTTGAGTCAAAGGAGATTCCTCCACGGAGTATTGTTCCATCCACTGAGGGTGTACTTAAAACCTCACTTGTTCTAAGAAAATAATCTAGTTTTGGGGTTTCGCCCCTTGTGGCTTAAATCAATTTGGCGAGAATAGGATCAACTTTCACCCGATGCTGTTCAAAACCGAGTTTCTGGGGTGGAATTCCGACGGCAAGATTGAGGAGTTCGGGGTAGTAAAATACTGGGAGTGGTGTTTTATCTTCTGCATCCCGTAAGGCAAGACGTTGCATTAAATCGAATTGGAGAGTACAGGCGGGACAAATAAGCACCAAGGCTTCTGCTCCAGCCCGTTTCATGTTTTCGATTTTGATGCCGGCCATTTTCAAGGCAAGGTCCCGGTCAGCGGGACGTGTACCGTACCCACAGCAGTCCATTTCATCAGGAAATTGAACCGTCTTAGCTCCCAAGGCTCGAACGAGTTGGTGTAAAATTGTGGGACGTTGCGCATCATCAACGTTGAGCAAGTTACTCGGACGGAGAATATGGCAGCCTACATGGACTGCAGCCGTCAAGTCTGTGAGGGGTTGAACGACTGATTCAGCGACGGTTCCCAGCCCGATATCTTCGAAGAGCAGTTGGATGAAATGTTTCACCTTGACAATACCTTTGTATTCGTGACCAGTTTTCGCTAGAATCCCATTAACTTCTTCACGAAGTTCCTTATCATCAGCAAGACAGACCGCAGCGCCTTTTAGCATCTCAAAGCACCCATTGCAGGGAGTGAGAATATTCAATCCGGCTTTTTCTGCCACAGCGAGATTTCGAGCAGAGATTGCCAAGGCTGCATGGTGATCGATATGAGGTAGTGTCAGAGGGTTGGGGCAACAACTAAACCCATCAACATCATGGGTTTCGATTTCGAAATGCTGCAAAGTCTCTCGCATCGCCACTTCCATATAGGGAAGGCGATTTGGAATCACACAGCCCATATACAATGCCCATCCAGTATCGTCCATCACACTTCACCTCCCTCTTCGGCTGCTGCCGCTACCTGTGCTTCTTGCACTTTTCGTTGCTTGACTTTCTCAAGGCGTTCTAGAAGCGCGGTGGCTTTTGCGATTGTTTGCAGGTCTTTACTACCCCGATCATCTAAGGGGATCGGGGGCAACCCCAACTCTGTCCGTTTCTTATTTGCCTGGTCACTGGGCGCTAGTGCCCAACCTGTCGCCAGGATATTTTCAACTTCAGCGACGATATCATCAGGAGTAATCCCCATTGAACTAGCCAGGTTCTGTAAGTCTTTAATCAGCTCAGAGACTGGCACTTTTTGAGGGCAATGTTCTAAGCAGGCATGACAACTTGTACACAACCATAAGGCTGGCTCTTCAAGCAGAGTGGTTGCTTCACCTTCCAGCGTTGCCTTCACTACACGGCGAGGATGATAGGTTTCAGACCCAATTAAACGCGAGACAGGGCATGCTGCAACGCAAGTGCCACATGCAAAACAGCTCTTCGTATCAACCCGTTTAGCAAGTTTCGATGAGATTTCTTCGAGGTGTTCATCGATATTCATTTTGGTTTCACCTTCGCTGTTTTGGCTTTCGCCTTCTTTTTGGGCTTCGACTTTGGCTTGGTCTTCTTCATCAGCTTAGCTAAGCGGTCTTCAATGGTGGGAAGTAACCGTGCATTCTCTTCAACGATGAAATCACGACCCATTTCTTTAAGCTGCTCTGCCATCTCGGTTGTAACAGCAGCCCATTTATCCCCTTCAGCAGCAGACACCCATTCTAAACGGAATCGACGGGGATCCATGCCAATTCGTTCAAGATAGGCGGACATCCGCTTGGCTCGCTTTTCTGCCCAGACGTTTCCACTGATGTAGTGACAGTCGCTGCCTGTTTCAGTGAGTCGGCAGCCAGACATCAATACCATGCCAGCACCTAATCGGAAGGCTTCTAGAATGAATTTATCCGACATTCGTCCTGAGCACATCACTCGAATTCCTCGGACGTTGGTTGGGTAATTATACCGACTGATGCCTGCTAGGTCTGCCCCTGCATAACTGCACCAATTACATAGCATCGCGAAAATTTTGTCTTCAGGATTCTCCTTGAGGAGTGCACGGATTTGGTCCAATATCTGGGCATCCGTGAAGTGCATTTGCTCAATGGCCCCAGAAGGACATTCAGCAACACAAGTTCCACAACCGTGGCATTTGGCCGGGGTCACAACAGCCGCTTTCCCAGGTTCTGCAGAGATTGCACCATAAGCGCAGCGTGATACGCAGATGCCACATTTTCCAGTGGCGCTACGACAGAGGTCAGGATTGACCACGGCAACGATGGGTTCGATTTCCCACTCGTCTTGGGTGATGATACGGAGGGCCCGGGATGCAGCGGCGCTTCCTTGGGCGACACTTGCGGGAATATCTTTGGGACCTTGAGCGGAACCACAGAAGAAGACTCCTTCTGTGGCCGCGTCGACAGGTTTGAGCTTAGGATGCGCTTCCATGTAAAAGCCCGACGGACCCAGTGGAACGTTTAGAACCCGAGCCAAGTCTTCGGTTCCTTTGCTGGGGACGGCTGCAGTGCTTAGGATGACCATTTCGTATTCCCGTTTGGTAAATTTTCCGGTTGCCATGTCCTCGGCTTGGACGAATAGGTTGTGGGTTTGGGGATCTTCAGCGATATTGGCGGGGCGACCTTGTTGAAATCGTATACCAGCGCGGCGGGCGCGTTGGTAGAACTCTTCGTAATCTTTGAAGTTGCTGCGAATATCCATGTAGTAGACAGTGATTTCCGCATCGGGATATTTTTCGTGGAGTAGGAGCGCATTTTTGATCGTATACATGCAGCAGAAGCCAGAACAATAGATGTTGCTGCGTTCATCACGGCTACCGACACATTGAATGAAGGCAAAATTGTGGGGTTTGGTTTGATCAGAAGGACGAATGACTTTGCCCTCTGTTGGGCCAGCTGCGTTGATGAGGCGTTCTAATTCCATTGCGGTTATGACGTTGGGATAGACACCATACCCATATTCAGTGATTGGGGTGGGGTCATAGGGTTCGTAGCCAGTGGCTACTATGATTGTTCCGATATCAAATTCATGAACCCTTTCACTATCGTCGGGGATGATGGCTTCCTGTCCGGCTTTGTTACAGGCTTCATAGCACATCATACACTCCTTGGGACTAAGTCCAAGGCAGTGATCTGGGTCTATCATATACGCTGCAGGAACTGCTTGTGGATAGGGGATGTAAATGGCATGACGCCAGCCCAAATTGGCGTCGAAGTTGTTGGGAACAAGTACTGGACACACCTTCTGGCAGTCCCCACAACTATTGCACTTATCGATATCCACATACCTGGGTCGTTGGGTCACCTGGACTTTAAAGTTGCCAACAAAACCATCAACCTTTGTGACTTCAGCGTTGGTAATCAACTCGATATTCGGGTGTCGTGCTGCTTCGGCCATCTTCGGACCAAGGATACAGATTGAGCAGTCCAAGGTTGGAAACGTTTTATCGAGAAGTGCCATGATACCTCCAACGGTGGGAGAGCGTTCAACGAGGTAGACCTTGTAACCTGCATCAGCAATGTCTAATGCAGCATGAATTCCGGAAACACCGCCTCCTATAACGAGTGTAGTATGAGTTACAGGAACCTTTAGGACTTTCAAGGGTTGGAGATGATGCGCTTTGGCCACAGCGCTGGCGATGAGATCCGCAGCTTTTTCTTGGCAGCCATCGGGATCATGTGCATGACACCAAGTGCCTTGATCGCGAATATTAGCCATTTCGAAGAAAAATTGGTTGAGCCCAGCATCTTCAGTGCATCGCCGAAAGGTGGGTTCATGCATCCGCGGGGTGCAGGCGGCAACAACGACGCGGTCTAGTTTCTCTTCCTTGACGATGCGCTTGATTTCTTCTTGTCCGGGGTCAGCACAGGTAAATTTGTTGACCTTAGTTGCGACGACGCCATCTAATTTTTCTGCACCTTCAGCTAATGAATTGCAATCGACGACACCAGCGATGTTGCGTCCGCATTCACACACGAAAACACCGATACGAGGTTTTTCTTCTTTGGATTGCTTTACTTTTGCGATGACGGTCACCACCAATTCTCCATGAATTCACTCCGCTTTCGCTTTATATTTTTGGAACTTCCATTCAAGGGTTGCTTAAGTGCCATAGAAAGCTTTCATAGATGCACGAAACCCTTGACACACTAACAACACTTGTGAAGGTTAGTCACTCACTAAATTCAGGCTTAACAAAAAAATGTTTGAAAGTGCCTAAGTGATAGGAAGATGACTAGTAGCTCTAGAAGGCCATACCGGCCGCTTCTCGTGTAGGATAGCGTTCAGCAAGAATTTGGGTTACTGCGTCAAAGACATCATTTACTCCGCGACCATCCTTGGCTGATGCTTCGATAAAGGGTCCATTATAGCGTGCGGCGTATTCGATTCCTTCTTGAAGCGTAACGAGTGGTCGTCTGTCTGCAAAGGCGTCTCGTAAATCACACTTATTCCCTACAATAACCAAAGGGCAATCAGGTACAGATTCATAGAGACTGGTAATCCAATCGTCCAAGCGATCCATGGTATACCGGCTCGAAATGTCAAACACTGCGATTGCTAATCGGGCACCTTTGAAGTAGGAGATAGCGAGGTCTCTGAACCGTATCTGCCCGCCTAGGTCCCAAATCTGAAGGGTTGCACCCCACTCCCCTTGTTGGACATTTTTTGCAGCGAAGTCTACGCCAACAGTGAGTTTCATACTTTCATCGAAGGTATTCCAAGTATAACGCTTTAGTAAACTTGTTTTGCCGACTCCGCCTTCGCCGATTAGGACGATTTTGAGTATCCCTATCACTGCTGGTGCCTCATAGAGTTACACTGTGCTCGGTTCGGTTTGAGTTTTCCCCCTATCAAGGAATCGGTCCAACCAACCGGTAAGAGAAATTAAAAGGATTGTAAACGCAAGGACCCGAATAGTTGCCCGAACATAAATGGGAACAAATGTAATGTGTGCAGGGAAAATCAAGAGTAACCCGATGGCTAACCCCAAGGCTTTACCTCGGCCCGAGAAAGGCTCCTTGCGAAGCCGTGAGTAAATCAGTGAATAGAGGATGATGGGAATGAAGAAGAAGAGTGATAGCAGCCCTATTGTCACCCACCAGAATATATTTGCAGGAAAAATCTCTGCTCCACCAGGGTGCGAAATATCTGGAAAAAAGAGAATTGCAATTATTGCGAGTGGTACTGCAATGAGAAAAGGCAAGAGTGTGAGGGTTCTCCATTCCATGGCATAGATTGCACTAGCCGCAGCAAACGCAACTCCAACGAATCCCAAATATGTACCCACTGTGCCAACTACAGGAGGAATCCAGGAAAGGGCCGGAACGAACCGTGCGAACATATCAACAGCGAAGAAAACATAACCGATTGCAATGAACAGAAAGAACCCAAAGAGGAGAAATGTCGATGAATGCGGAAGACTCCGATACCGCCCCCAAAGGTAAGCAGCAGAGACAAAGGAGATCGCTGCAGCAATTTGTGTAGCCGTAGCAAAATAGAGTTCGGGTAGTGGTACAAAGTCAAACCACATGAGCGTCCACAACGCCTGAACAGCTGTAATAACTAGAGCAGTGGAATAACCAAATAACT
Organism: Candidatus Hermodarchaeota archaeon; assembly: GCA_016839995.1. GTDB lineage: Archaea > Asgardarchaeota > Hermodarchaeia > Hermodarchaeales > Hermodarchaeaceae > Hermodarchaeum. The sequence goes on along the minus strand of JAEOTD010000068.1, from coordinate 4,802 downwards.
CCCCCCCAACAGGGCGTTCGGAAAGAAGGAAATTCACGGTAATAACTGCATAGCCAAACAGCCCAAGTAGATGTAGGAGAAGAACGAGTATATCCAAAGGCGGTGTTGTTGGCATTGCATTTGTCATACCTTGAAGAAAAACCAAAAAGAGTCCAAGAAAAAGGCCGAAAACCGTGGTTTTCTCGGTCTTGGAATAAAGATAACCATAGAGAAAGACTGGGAACAGTCCAAGGATAATGAGCATCACTAGCATAAGAATAGTATTTAGTGGAGGTAAGAAAGGCATTGTAGGTGAGGTCCAAATCCCGTATAGCCCCAATGCTAGAATGATGAATGCACCGATAGACCACTTTCGTCGTTCTAGTGCCCAAAGGGACGCCACAGTTAGTATGAACAGGCTTACTCCCATCAAAGTGGCAATCAATTTGGCTATAATGATATCTCCAAGAAAAAGAATTGAATCGAGAATTCCCAGAAAAGCTCCGATGGTTATGAGTACCAATGCTATTGCAACCATTAAGGTTGGATAGATGGCGAATCGATATTCAATTGGTACTTCGCGATAACGACGAAATCCAAAGCGGAATAGAGAGACAGTTGCTAAAAGTGCTAAGATGACAACCGCACCATTGTATGCCGTATTAAGATCAAATCCCATTCCATGCATCTCCGTTGATTACAATCCATATTCTGCCCATATTTTGGCTTTATCTGTTGAAGTTTTCTTTTTCATTGTATGTTCGAGAATGAGTTGTTCGATCACATCATATGGGACATTACCTACAAGATCTTTGATTAACTTTTGAATTTCATCAAGGTACACTCGGGTTTCGCGAGAATCCTCATCAGCCGCAACAACTAAAATTTTGTCACCAGTACGACGTAAAAGAAGATGGTAGGGACCCACAGTAAGCTGGTCAATATCCCCACCCATAATTTGATTAGCAAAACTCTGAATAGCAGAAATGAACCCACCAACCAAAGCCTCAGAGGCATCAATACTACCTAACTTGATAGTGAAAATCGGTTCTCCGCCAGCTGAGATTAGGAAGATATTGTGGATCATTTCAAATCGCCTAGATGTTGCCTAACCAACCTTTTGCTTTATCAACTGCAGATTTCTCCTGCTTCGTTTCTTGTACGACAGGTTCAGCTTCGCGGATAACAAAGTTCCTATCAATGAAGAGAACACAGTGATGTCCTTGTGCACAGATTGCATTAATGAGTACAGGAACTCGCGGTGCGGTGAGGATTGCTTCTTCCTCAACATTAATCCCTTGGATGAATATCCCGCAAGTAGGACAGGGATACCGCGGTAATTCCCGTCGAGTCATGGTTGGTCACTTGTTCATTCGTTCCCCGTGTGAGTGGTTATTTATCGACACTGGTGAACTTTTGTTTAATACCTTTCTCCCAATAAAGACCTCATATTACGATTTCTGCAGAAATCGAGGGAGTTGGTTGAAATTTCCTCAAGAACCACGTTTGTCCTTAAGGATTCAACAACCATCTAGCTTGTTAAGAAATAGTAACAGATACTAGTAATTTGCCTATAGAACGGTTAGCTCCTTCAAAGCGACTTTGAGAGATTCATCGAAAACATCAACAGCCCGATCTGCTTGTTCCTTACTGATGACAAGGGGTGGTTTAATCTTCACGACATTTCGCTGAAAGGTTAGATGCCGCATAAAGGGCATACTGAGATCAAAGATGACTCCACGTCGTAATCCCTCACGCACAATAGCATCCGCCAAAGAATTTGCTGGCTCTTTCTTTTCTTGATCTTTCACCATTTCAATACCAATGAAAAGCCCCGGTCCTCGAACATCACCAATATGCTCGTTTGTTTCTTGAATTTCAAAAAGGCGTTTTGTTATATGCTTACCCAGCTGTTCTGACCGTTTGGGTAAATCCAGTCGCTGAATGATTTCGATATTAATTAGAGCAGCTGCCATTAGGAGGGGACTGCTGCCGAAAGTGCTGTGTTCTTCGGCAGGTGTAAAGCTTCCATATTTTTCGTCCGCGAGAGTTGCTCCGAGTGGAAGTCCTCCTCCAAGAGCCTTGGTGAGAGCCATCATGTCAGGAGCGACTTGATAGATTTCCGCAGCGAACATTTTACCGACGCGCCCGAAGGCCGTCTGAGATTCATCGAAAATTAAGGCAATATTCATTTCCTTACAGAGCTTTCGGATTCCTTCTATGTAGCGTTGGGGCGCTTCGACCTGACCACCAGGTCCTTGCATGGGTTCAATGATGATTCCTGCCACTGGTGAATTTGTGCCATACATGATGAGGTTTTCCAAGTGTTCTAAGCATTCAAGGTCACAATCTGCCGAATCTTGATTGCCACGACATCGGTAGCAATATGGGTAGGGAGCTTTGACAAAATGTTGGAGCCCAAAATTTGGAAAGCGAATCAGGGGGTTAGGCATCCAATTACTCGCCGTAATTGTCGCTAGAGTAGCTCCGTGGTAGCCAAGCCAATGGGTCACGAAAAGCGAGGAGCCAGGTTTGTGGATCATTGCTAATTTCATTGCCGCTTCAATTGCGGTTGATCCGCCCTGATTCTGGATTGAGACTTTTTTCAGCTTCCCTGGAGCAATCTCACTGAGTTTATTGACTAATTTGATTCGTGGGACGGTTGGGTAACCATATCGAACGTGGGTCAGGCGTTCGGCTTGAAATTGGGTGGCATAAATCACATCGGGATGAACGTATCCGACATTGAGTGTCCAAGCTTGACTGGTACAATCGAGGTACTCATTGCCATCAATATCCTTGACAATAGCACTCCCAGGAACTCCACTTGCGAGAATGAGTTCTTTCAGCGGTGTAAGAATATTTGTGTTACAGTCTTCGATTTCTTGTTCAGTAACCTTGGTAAGCATTTCTTCAATCTCAACTTTGGTTAGTACTTTGGGTTTCACCAGACCTCACCACAGCACTCTATTGGTAGTTCCTGTTCAAAAGACTGTGGATTATTAAACATCACTTATGAAGCTGATTACTGGAAGACTTTCTGAAGAACTGCTGAAAAAGATTCAGACACATTATATCCCTCAGTGGCGATTGTGGGAAATACATGGATTCCATTCTTTAATTCGAGTGCCTGAGTCACTCGTTCACGGCTGAGTGCCTCTGGGAGGTCCCATTTGTTGAGCATTACAACGACCGGGAGATCCTGTCCCAGTTTCTCACCATAAAATTTCTTTAGTTCTTCCCAAGATCGGACATTATCCTCGAGCAGGTGTGGTTGAACATCAACAACAAATACAATTCCATCCGTCCCGGCAAGGACGGTTGAACGGGTTTCTGCATAATAATCTTGACCGGTGGCTGACCAAATATACATACGTATAGTCCAGTCATTCCGCTGAAGCTCGAGTGAACCGAAGTCAAAGAAGAGAGTCCGTCCCGTAGTAGTTTCGATGGATTCGATTTTTTTCGATTGTCCTAGTTTGTTGAATAGGGTTCGTATGCTGGTGGTTTTCCCACTCATGGCTGGACCATAGTATACGATTTTTGATTGGATTACTTTGCTACTCCAGTCAATGAGCATGTTTCATCAACCCGGTAATGTTTGTGTTTGGAAGGATGAGAAGAACCCAGTGAGAAATCGATTCATAGGCTGCATGAGGTGGGGCTTTTCTTTGGCTTGTGAAGCTTCTTGTAAGGTTTCTTCGATGCGACTTGTGTAGGTGGGAATAAGGAGACGAAGATACCCTAGGCGACAATTTCCCTTTTGCAGAGTAGTGCTGAAAATGCCGGTCCCAGTGTTGTATATGAAGTGATGTTGTGAGTCAAGGTCAATTGTCACTTGCTGGATTGCAGCCTTTTTTGTGATCCATGCTACTTTTCGACAGGTATCATAAAGGGCAAAGGTAAACGCGCTCATTCCGCTGGTGGCGGGATTCAAGTGGTTGTTTTGAGCTATTGGATATCCACCATTGAGGGAGATGAAAGTGGGTTGGGCGCCATCCATAAGGTTGGTGAAATCTGCTAGGAGAGCACGAAGCTTGGTTACTAGGGATTCGGTGAGGACAAGAGAGGAAGAACGGATTGAGGGACTTGGCGAATGGATTGGTTTCTCCTGTGCTTGGAACCGATCCATAATGGAAGCCTCTTGCTTGTTTGAATAGCTTCGTAAGGGAGGAAGCTCGCCTGCGTTAAGAAGGTGAGGATAGATTTTCTCAGTAGATTTTTGCAGGGATTGAAGGATGACGCCCAAGTTCACATTGGTCCGGGTGGTTAGAGATAAGAAGTAATCATCATTTTTCGGAAAAGCAACCACGAGGAATTTCGATTGATCCCCTTCCACTAAGACATAGTTAAGTGAGCTATGGAGGCGTCGAGCCACGGCATTAATGGCGGATGCGGCAGCGGCAATACCGAAAATCTCATCGGAAGAAAGCCATAATCCTGCACTTGTAATGGGATAACCATCCCGTTGAGAGAGAAAACTGTTATCCACCCCATTGATACTACGCAGGGCTTCTAATTCCGATTGAATTACTGACTCAACGTCCAATTTGATATTCTCCGAAGAGTAGCCACTAAAAACACGACTCAGACTAGCCTACTTAAAGCTCCAAAGCAAGACCAAAGAAATTTCCCTGAAACCCCACTGACGAAGGGAATTCTTTGCAAAATCTATGAGGCTAGCGTTGGGGGAATCCTGAAATACGCTAGAGCCAACAAAGAGATGATGAGTGTGAGTAGTATGAAGGTCGCGGCTGCACAAATCTATCCTCGATTTGCCCAACCTGAGAAAAACCGGAGGATCATCCGTCGTTATTGTGATA
>JAEOTD010000067.1 GCA_016839995.1 Candidatus Hermodarchaeota archaeon | reverse complement strand
TCAAACGTTTTCCACTGAATCAAAATGAGTTGGGTGCTTCTTAGACACAAGACTCTTACCTGTGCATAATACAGTGATTCAGTAAGGTGAGGACAATCTGCGCACAATCTCATCCTTCAAATACCTCTGAAGCTGAAACACCTGGGAAAGCCGGATACGTTGTCAAAGTCGTTATTGTTGGTGATTGGGGCGTAGGAAAAACCAGTGTAATCCGGCGGTTTGCTGAAAATAAATTTGAGCATGACTATAAACCAAGTATTGGAGTCAATATTGTCACCAAAATCATAGATGTGAAAGGACAAAAACTGAAACTACAATTATTTGATACTGGGGGTCAAGAACGATTTCAACCACTTCGTCAGAGATATTATACTGGTGCCAATGCAGTTATTTTCGTCTTTGATATTACTCGCGCCTCATCTGCATCAGCAGTCGAATCCAAATGGTTAGACGAGGTCACATCAACCCTAGGCAACGATTTTATCCGAGTAGTCTTGGCAAATAAAACCGATTTAGAATCAGAACGAGCCGTATCTGAATACGCCGCAACACAAGCAACTGATCGTATTCAAGGAAAATACTATGAAACCAGTGCCTTAGATGGGCGCAACGTCACTGAAGCCTTCACAGATTTGGCTACACAACTGATGGAGAAACTCTTTCCTGAGGTGTAATCCTTTGGAATCTGAAATTTTTGATCCTGGTGAAGAGTATATTCGATTAGCATTTCAGTTAGACCATTACTTGAAAACCCAACTTGGAGACAACACTATCATCGTCGATTGCTATTTTGGTCCACCGAACTTGAAACCAAAAAAGAAGAAAGTTGATCCTGACAACCTGATGAAATCGATTCGCCAGCTTCGAGAATCGGTAAAATCACAGATTCGGGAGAACCCACGAAGAACCTATCTGATTAAGCAATTGGATGCAATGACCCTCCTAGTGAAATATGGTCTTGGTGAAAACGTTTCTTTTGAAGAACGTGTGAAAACAGGCTTAGATATTGCTCCTGTTGTCATATCGGCAGAACGCGTTGAGGAGCTTAGTGAAAAGGCAAACAGAGCACTTCGAAAAGAGGTTCTCAAAGGCGATTTAACCTCAATGGCAACACGATGGCGAAAACGCGCAATGACAATGGGAGTAGAAATTATCCCTCTGGCCCAAGACGCAGCAGCTGATGCTCGCAGAGCAACGGAACAGCTTCTGTTCACGCTTCCTCCACAAGAAACAGTCGAATTTCGCGCCGTTCCTGAAGCACCTTGGAGTGCCTATAACTATTATCAGGGAAATTATCAAGCTATTATTGAAATCAACATCGAATTGCCTCGCAGTAAATATAGCATCTGGAAATGGGTAACGCACGAAACCTACCCGGGACACCAAACCCAATTAGTAAAACAAGAATCCGGTTACCATCAAGGTACACATAACTTGGAGTCAACGATAGCAATTATCAACTCTCCCGAATGCACGATTGCTGAAGGAATCGCTGAAGCAGGCTCCGATATCCTACATGATGCTCGTCCATTAACCATGCCTGAGTCAGTCTCAACATATCTCATACAACTTCGTCGGGCAGTTGGTATCAATGCTCTTGGCATGCTCCACAAGGATCAACGGAGTGAATCTGAAGTTACAGAGTACCTTCAAGACCTTGGAGCCTACGAAGAACCTTATGCAAAAGCACGATTACCATTCATGACAGATCCCATGTGGGGACCATATGGGTACACCTACTTAGTAGGGGCATGGCTAATTCGAGGCTTCTTCAAAGCAGCCCAAGAGGCTCATCTTACCGACGAATTCATCAATACCGTTTACTATGAAACCCATACTCCCTCCACTCTCAAATCTCGAATTTCCGACCTTAAACTAAAACTACCTACACAAATTATCTAGAAGGAGAAAGGGAAGACCCAAATAGCAGAAAAACCGTCTTTTCAAATGAGGGATTATCATGACAGTACAAGGCGTTTCACCAGTCGTAAACACATTATTTGGGGCACCAATCGATCCATCCACGGCATCGTTTGTAGTTGCCGGAGTTCCATTTGACGAAACCAGTACATATCGAAAAGGCTCAAAGCAAGGACCTGCGGCAATCCGCACTGCTTCACAAATGATTGAAAGCTTTTGTCTCGATGAACAAAATAACGTTGATGCAGCACACCTTCCAATAGCAGATATCGGTGATATCACTTTTGAACCACACACCGTCCAAAGCATGCTTCGTGCAGTCGAATCGGTAGTGGGGCAAATCGCACAGGAAGAAAAGATTCCAATCCTCCTCGGGGGCGAACATACATTGACACTTGCAGCAGTTCGGGCTCTTCCTCGTGACATCGTGCTTCTTCAATTTGATGCCCACATGGATCTCCGTGATCGATTCAATGACCAGGAATTCTCTCATGCCAGTGTCCAACGACGAATTGTCGAACAGCTCGGTCCTGATCATCTCATCCAAATTGGAATTCGAGCAGTATCGAAGGAAGAATTCGACTACGCCCAAGAACACAAAATCACATATTACAGTTGTAATGATATTCGAAAAGAAGGCGCAGCAACAATAGCCCGACGAATCAACGACGCTATCCCTCCAGGTCCTCCTCTATACATTTCAATCGACATGGATGTTCTAGATCCAGCCTATGCACCCGCTGTAGGAAACCCTGAAGCTGGAGGACTGACAACCTCTGAATTACTCACAATTCTTCGCGTGGTTACTCCTCGAGCGATGATATTCGATATCACTGAGGTTACACCACAATATGACCAAGGCATCACGGCTATTGCCGCCGCTCGCATTATCACTACCTTCCTTTGTATTCAAGCAAAACGCTTTCAAAAAGTGTTATAGAATACAGAACTAACTTGAAACGGCTTTAAACACTGAAGTAAGCTCATTGAGAAAAAGCCTTAAAGTTCAGAACTAAGGAGCTGACCAGACAGTCGTTGGTGACTTGGAATGTCTGATATTTTACAAGTTCTCGGGAAGCTTGGTTCCCAAGTAGATGACAAAATGCTGGAACTCCTTACCGTAGGTGCTTCAAAGGATTTCCAAGAAGTGGTGTTCCATCAGGTCCAAGCGGGAGGAAAACGCGTCCGACCAGCATTGACAATTTTATTCTGCCAAGCAGTAGGAGGAAACACAGAAGATGCCCTCTCAGCCGCAGCAGCAATTGAATTAGTCCACAACTATTCTCTCATACTCGATGATGTAATTGACGACGCTGATGTTCGACGAAACCTCCCGACGACATGGAAGAAGTTCGGTTTGAACTTTGGAATTTTAGCCGCAATACATTATCGTGAAGCAATTGAAGAGGGGTCCATAAGAACACCCAATCATGCCGCTATATCCCGAATTATCGCTGATACCATTCGGGAATTGGTTGAAGGGGAACGGCTGGACGTATTATTTGAGCAACTTCCCAGTAATGAAGAATACACCGAAAAACACCGTTATCGCGATGTCAGCTTAGAAGACTATGAAACCATGATTGGGTATAAGACAGCAGCCCTAATACGGGCTTCATGTGAAATTGGAGTAATCTGTGCAGCTGGATCAAAGGAGATGCAAAAGGCTGCCCGAGAATTTGGTTGGAAAGCTGGAATTGCTTTTCAATTGGCTGATGATGTCCTCGACCTCTTTGCTGAAGAAGCAAAGCTTGGTAAGAAACTAGGCAAGGATATCTATGAACATAAACTCGGTAATGTAGTCCTTTTACAGGCGCTGCCACTTCTATCTCAAGCTGACAGAGACTATGTTCTCCAAGTTCTTCGTTCCGATAAACCCACGGAAAATGATGTCAAGAAAGTCATTGCACTCCTTAAACAAACAACGGCTAGCGATTTTGTCCAAAAGAAAGCCAAGCAGCTCGTTAATGATGCCAAAAGTGCCCTTGATTCCTTCCCCAACAAAGAGGCAACCCAATTACTCGAAACCTTGGTTGACTTCATTTATCAACGGTCGTTCTAGCTGAACCCTAGCCTCACTTCACCCTATTCCATCCGATTCCATCAAGGCTCGCAGCTCTTCCATGCTCAGTTTTTGCCCAGCTTGTTGTTTAGCCTTAGCCTGCTCTGCTAATTTCTCCATAGCCGCCTGCTCTTGTGCTTGACGAGAAGCCTTCTGATCTTTTCGAATACTATCTAGTTGAGATTTCAGCTCTCTTTCCTGTTCTCGTAATACATCTACTCGTTCCCGCATCTCATCTGCTTCTTGAAGGCATTTAACATACTCTTGATGAGCTTCATCACCCTCTGATCGAGCAGGACCAAGTCCTTGAGATAAACCGAGTATACTTCGATGTGTTTGTTGTGCCTCTTCAACAAGTGCTATCATTTTCTCATGATGTTCTTGTGCTTTATCTCGAGCTTCTTGAATCTCTTGCCACAATTCATCCATTTCTTCTGATTGGTTTGCCGACTGAGAAGTGTGAGTTGGTGCAGTTTCCATCGCTTTTGATAATCTTTCCATCTCATCTAAGAGGATTCGCTCTTCCTCTACTGTAAGCGTAGTAGTCTGCTGTTTCCATTCGAGTTCACGAAATTGTCGTTGTAACTCCTCTAATGGTATATAGTTCCGTTGATTATCTCGCTGCGCTCGTAATTCGTGGAGCTGTTCTTGTAACAATCGAACATGCTCATTTGCCTCATCTCGTAACTTTTTCTGGTGCTGAACTTCTGCGTTCAATTCATCCCGTCTAGTTCGCTGATCAGACATTTCCTCATGAACAACAGGAGCTTCTGAACGTAACTCATCTCGTCTGTCACGCCATTCCCATGCTCGATTCTTTGCTTCCTGAATTCCCCGTATTAATACTCGGTTTGCTGCTTGTACTTTCCGTAACTGGTCCAGAATAGCTCCAAACTTATCTTTCTCAGTCGCTGAATTCCTTGCCATAGGATCAACATTGCAATTGGTTAAATGCTACAGGGTTCTTGTAGCACAGGACCACTTTGCCTAAATCTTTTTGGTCTCTAGAACCACAACTCCCTAAAGGTGGTAATTCAAGTGGCCATACCTCTTCTGAACATGAGTGACAAAATCCGGCTTGTCCGACAATACATGGACGATTCAAACCTTGATGCGTGGCTAATTATTGACTTCCGGGAAAATGATCCGACTGGTAAAGCATTACTTGGTGAATTGACTCCCCATTCGCGATTATACGCCATCCTAATCTCATCCTCGGATCCCATCACCATTATCAAATCCCCCGTTGAGAGCAATGAGTTAATCGGTATCCACTCATCAATCAAGACCATAGACACACGAACCCAAGCAGCCTTTTTGCAAGCTATCCAACAAGTAACTAAGACGTTCCAGCGCATAGCATTAAACTATGGCAAAAACCCCCAAACCGATGTTCTCCCCACGGGTCGATACATCCATCTCCAAAAAACAATGCCTAAAATTACATGGGAGTCTGGAGAAAATCTCATGCAAATCATTCATTCTGTACTTACTCCCAAGCAATTACGAAGTCATAAACGTACAGCCCAAACGCTAACAAATATCATGGGGCAAGCTTTCGAATTTGTCAAAGATCGACTCGGGTCGGTAACCGAGGCACAGGTGGCTGACTTTATGCGAGAATTGCTCAGGAAAGAAAATCTGACCCATATTACTGGACCCATGGTTGCTGTTCAAGCCAATGCGGCAAACCCCCACTATACTGCTGGGAATGAAACTATCCAGAAGAACCAGTTGTTGATGATAGATCTTTGGGCAAAATGGGATATCTTTGCAGATATCACACACATGGCTTTTACTGGCTCAAAAGTGCCCTCTGAAATACAAACTGTCTGGGATACCATTCTTGAAGCTAGAGATGCAGCCACAGCTGCCATTAAACCAAACATCCCTGCACGGATTCCAGACGAAATTGCCCGAGAAATTATCATTGCTGCAGGATTTGAACATGGAATTCTTCATCGAACAGGACATAGCATTGATGAGCATTCTCATGGAAAAGGCGCGAACCTTGATAGCCATGAAATGCCAGAAACGCGCTTCTTACTTCCCAACACCCTAACCTCTGTAGAACCGGGAATCTATCTCAAGGGGCAATTCGGAGTACGAAGCGAAATCAACGTCGCCGTGACAAAATCCGGGTACCAAGTTACTACGCCCCCACAAGAAAGGTTATTGTGCTTGTAGAATAATATGGAATGTGATTCACTTACAAGAAACCTTAACCGACGGGATTAGATACAATGGCAGATAAATTTGTGTTACTACTCGATTTTTCCTCAGGGATAATCGAACCCCTCCCCTTATCAACCGAGGCTCTAACCGACGATCGAATCGTCATAGCTATCGACGAACTCAAGGAGCGGGTCTGGCTCTGGCAAGGCTCCTCAACCACACTTGTTGAACGACGGGCCGCCCAACGAAAAGCCCGCTCTCTTGTAAGCGCAGGCTATCAACTAGGTCCATACCGCATTGGTCGTGATGTTACAAACATCGAAATTATTGATGGTGAAATCCTCGACGACCCTGAAATCAAAGGATACTATGACCAACTAATTCATACCCTGAGCCAGAAGTTCAACATCACAGAAGGAGTCCTGGGGCGCTTTGGAGGAACGCCCTCACCAGCTCCTCCACCAACAAAACCCGCTCCTCAACCAGCCCCCGTTGAAAAAGTCACAACACCAACCCCTGCTGTAACTGAAGCTGCTCCCGCCAAGCCTACTACTGAAACAGTTGCACCGAAACCTTCCCGAGAGCTTCAAGGTCTCGGCATCATCCGTGTAGGAATTCTCATCTCATCAATCCTTGACTTTTTTCCAATGTGCTATGTAAGTGTTACAAAAACGGACGAAGGAACTCGCTATTCAGTAGAAGATCCTGAAGGTATCATCTGCCAAGTGGAAGTAAGTCAAAACTCAGTTCATTTTCTGCAACGATACGATTTTCGTGGAAGACGTAATGATATACTAGGTCTTCTCCGAGATCGATTAGCCGCCGCTGACCTCTAACCCACGGAAATTTTTTGCAGGAACTGTATTAGATATTACAGCCAAAGTATGCGCAGGGTCAACTTAATAAATACGGTAACAAATTCTAAACCGGACCTAGCCCGAAAACACCTATCCATCACTAGATAGGTGAAATCGTGGTAAAAATTGCTTCAATAGAAATTACATTTCTATTCGAATGGTGTCAAATGGGGTGCTATGCACATGTCACGAGTCGTAATGTTGGAAATCGGTGGCCTAGGCTTTGTTAGATCGATTCGTCCTGGAGCCCGAAAACTCCGAGGTGATGTATGTGTCGGTGTTGTTGATGAACAAAACAAAACTCTCTGGTTCTGGATGGGTACTGGTGTTCAATATGACAAACGTCGTACAGCAAAAGCAAAAGCTGAACAAATCACCACGGAAGGCCAGCGAATTGGTGACGAAGTCTTGGGACGAGGGTATTCCCTTGTCCTCATTGATGCAGATAACTTGGAAGATCCCACCACATCAAACAATTATTCAAACCTCATCGCCTTGTTAGAATCTCCAATGGAAATTTCTACGATAGCAAGTCCCAAGGGAACACTTATTGTGGGAACACTTCAAGGGGGTGCTTCTTCAGCTCCTGTATCAGCAAGTATTTCACCCGATGAAACAGTAACACCAACAGAAACAAGAGCACCTGCGAAAAAGGCATCCAAACTTGATTTGGAAGCGGCACTACTGGCGATTATCCGCGTCCATCAACAAGTTCACATTGAATATCGAAGTAAGGGTGAAACTGAAGAAGTGATAATAGAGGGAATTGATGGGCTTACCCACGAGATGAAACGCAGTAAAGGCAAATTAACATTCAAATGGGATTCAAAAACTCCTAAGGAACTCAAAGAGTTGGTGGCCCACGAACTCAAAAGCATTGCCGGTTAAACCATTATAGATTAAAGGCATGGAATAATGAGTCTCGTTCTTTTTGCACTAGCTCTAATCGTATCCTATGTGCTCCTCGGTGCAGGTATCAAACTCCTTGATTTGGCAACCGATTTTCCTGTTCAGTTTCAATCACGTCATACCTCTCTATGGGTGGTGACATGTGGGCTAGTAATTCTCGTCAATATCTGGGTATTTTTTGATCTCTACACAGCGATTCTGGTTATTGGAATCATATTAGGTCTAATCGTAACACGTAAAGTTGACAGCAGCTTCTTTTTGCTTCTGACAATCACCACACTACCCCTGAGTTTCTTTCGACTTCTGGTTATGTCTGGATTTCTAATGGGTTTTCCCACACTTATTATCATCTTAGTTGCTTCGATAATGGACGAGTTGCTCCATTCCAAAGCTTCTCAAATTGCACATTCTACTTTACGCTGGGCTATCGTTCACCGGCCATTATTGAAAATCATAGTTCTTATCCTTCCCTTCCTTGGCTTATTGACCTTAGTTCATACAGTTGCATTCTGGGGGTTCGATATTGCCTACGATCTCATCTCATATCGTTTCCGCGCCAATTCTTCTTCAACCCGCTCTGAATCCACTGCTTAATCCGTCAAAGGCTGTAATTCAACACGTCTTCGGAAAGGTTTAAGTCGGCTCAGTTGCCAAAGAACTAACGTAAGGTGAGGCTATATGAAAGCTAATATTTCGCTTTCCTACCGAGGTACAACCCGTGAAGAAAACGCAACAAAAACGGGTTGGATCAATCTTCTCCTCAACCAACATGGACGTATTATCAGCAAATTACCCCTAGGGGAAGGACGTTTCAACTTCGTCATTGAGCTCGATGACTTAGAACGATTCACCCAATCTCTTTTTGAGTTTACCCGACAAAATCCATGGCTGCGTGTTGAAAAAGTTTCAACTCATGCATGACACTAATCCCTCTTTTCACAAATGAGAATGAAGCGACGTCCAATACGACTTGTTATTGCAGGGTAACGCAACACCAAATACAAGAAAAATTACTCAAATAGTTCAAAATCAGAAGAGCCGCTCTTCTTGTCTTCCTCTTCTTCTTCGTCTTCACTTTCTTCCTCTGCTGTGTCGTCTGGTTCCTCGTCATCTTGATCCGAAGCATTGTGACTTATCTGAGACAGTTGTTCACGCATGGATTCAACAACAGATGCTGGTTTATCACTTGATGGGGTTGGTGGTTCAGATGTTAGAAGGGTGGATGAAACAAATATTTGTCCCTCTGCAGTTAGTTCGGGTTGTTGACCAAAACACCGAGTAAAGGCGTCAAGATCCTCTTGTGCAGCCGCTCGAATCTCAGAGAATAAAATTGCCTCTCCTTGACAGAAAAAGCGCATTTGTAATCGAAGCACCGAAACCAAGAACTCATTGGGGCCAATTGGATTCATAGAAGCCTGTCCATAGCAATCGGATACAGCAAAAAGCACTTTTGTTGCTAGCTGTTCTTCATACGTTAGAATTCGTCGACGCACCGGTGTAACCTTGCGAATAGGTTCAGGGACAACTGTTTGCTCAATAACCTCAACTTTGTCTTGGAAGGACTCTTCAAACGTTGAAACCGTTTCTTCCTCTTGGGTAACTACAAGATAGTCAGAAGTTTTGGGATGCGTTTCAAGGAGGTTTCTGAGGAGTGCCGCTTTTGGATTCGCCAGATCACCAGGTACTTCAATGAAATTTGTGCATTTAGTGCCAAAATGGGTCTCTTCAACACGGGTACCGTTTTTCATTATAAACCGGGCCTGACGAAGAGCTGTTGTACGTTGTAACATCGATGTCCCTTTACCCAACCACACCCAGATAATCCCCTCGGTCTCATCAACAATTAGTATCGACCGACCATTTACTAGATGTTTAGGATTCCAGTGAAGTGGAAGCATTTCGCCCCCTTCACCCAGGATTTCAATCATCCCGATGTACTGTTTCATTTAATGGTTCACCGCTAGTTCATCACGATAGTGCAGCCACACAACGTGAGCATTCAATACATATGAGGGAATGATGTGTATAAGAAATTGTTGTGTCATGTAGTTTTCTTTCGAAGCTCAGCGAGGATTTCTTGTGCCCTATCAAAGCGAACGCGTTTTTCAGTAATCATTTTCTGAGCGACTTGGTCGACCTCATCGTCAAAAGCTCCTGCAGCGACAGCGACATTTCGAGCGTGTAGCTTCATGTGTCCTTTCTGAATACCTTCTTGGCTTAAAGCACGCAATGCGGCGAGGTTTTGGGCTAATCCCACACTAGCAATAATTTGTGCAAGCTCATTGGCTGTTTTTACTCCTAAGATTTTCACACATAAGCGTGCAACTGGGTGAGTTCGGGTCGCTCCGCCTACTAGTCCGACAGCCATGGGTAATTCAATAGAACCATGTAAATCACCTTCAGCGGTTTTTTCATAGTGTGTCAGGGATTGATAACCTCCCTCTCGTGTTGCTGCATACGTATGTGCGCCTGCTTCAACAGCTCGGAAATCCTGTCCAGTAGCAAGGAGCACGGCATCGATACCATTCATTATTCCCTTATTATGGGTGGCACAGCGGTAGGGATCCGCTTGGGCGAAAGCATAAGCTTTCAAAATCCCTTCAACTGCCTTTGCTCCGCCTAAGGCTTTAACTGGAAATGTTGCCTCTGCTCGAGCAAGACGATTCACTGCTAAGTTGGATAGAATCCGTAAGTACACCTTTCCCTTGGTTAAATCTTCAAGAAGAGGGGCAAGCATTTCGCACATCGTATTAACAGCATTTGCGCCCATGGCATCACGGGCATCAACAAGTAAGTGGACAATTAGCATGGGTCCCATCATGGTGTCCAATCGACGGACCTGCAAATCGCGCGCACCTCCTCCAAATTTGACTAAGACAGGATCTTGTGCATTAGCCACTCTCAACAAATTCTCTTTTTGTTCTAAAATCGACTTTTGTGCTACTTTTAAGTCAGGAATATCAGCTACTTGAATTTGCCCTATCATTACGGGGTCTGTTGTACTTGCAGTAAAACCGCCCTGTTCTCGTGTCATCCCTGCGGCATTTGAGGCGGCTGCTACAACAGAAGGTTCCTCTAATGCCATGGGAATGAGGTAGTCTTGACCGTTTATCTGGAAATTTGTAGCCATTCCAAGAGGAAAAGCATACGAGCCAACCACGTTCTCAATCATTCGATCCGCTGTAGCAGCATCAAGAGCTCCAAAGGTCTCTAATGTGGCGATATCTTCATCGGTAAGATTTGCAAACTCACGCAGCTTATCTAAGCGCTCTGGAATGGATAAACGATAAAATCCACTAATAGCTGAAGTTTTTTTGGACACAATGGTTACCTCATCGTGTCTCTGACATGAGTTGCCTTATCAAACTTTCTTCGACAGTTTCAAAATTAACTAATGAAGGATTTTTTTGATGGTGTGGGTACTGCCTATTGTTCTCTTAGCTCCCAAATGCAAGAGTCAGAACCCCACGTTCTGCATTGGACTTCTTCGCATATACTATTGAAACCCCGGAGAGTTAGAACGTGTTGAAATACTCCACTGAGGATGTTACAGTACTTCAGACCATGAAACTCGTCAGACATTCGAATGTTTTGGCAAATGGGGCAGTCTTCAAATACATAAACGATTTTTCTTTCGGCTTTATCGTAATAGGCATTGTCAAAGCCTTTGCCTAACATTACCCTGGTAGCTAACGTGAAAGTGTCGAGAAAACCATCAAAGGTGGTTGCGTGCTGTCCAATTGTGTCGCTGTATTCAAATAACAAGGTCTCAGCCATGGCATTTCCTAAGCGCAATAGCTTCTGATTTGCTAGGTTGACATCACCTTTACTGTCTTCTAGAACATCGTCAATTACTGCTGCAACCAAAGCCTGGAATGCATTCAGTGAGGTTTTTTGCATCTTAAAGTGCCAGCCAATCCAACCTTTGACACCCATGTCATTTCACCACATATTCGTACTCTGCAACTAGCGTTATGAATCATTCGTTCCCCTTATTACAGTTAGAATCGTTTTTCGAAATCTACAAGCTTCCGCTTTTGAAGATCCAAAAGCATTCGCATAGCGATGAAAAACTGTAATCCCATTTTCTCAGCAATTTCCTGAAGGGTTGTTTTTCCATCGCATAAACTAAGCATGCGGAATTCGGTGATGGAGAGTTTTTGTTTCTCCAAATCCGCAACAACCTTTGGAACAATCCGACGACTTCTAGTGCCAACCATTGTGGATGGAGGAGGGCTCGAGGGTTGAGGGGATGCCCCAGGCTGAGCTTGTGTTACTTCGACTTGGTTACCTGAATGAATTTCGGAAACCTCATGCCCCCGTTCAACTAAATCTTGGTCAAGGTAGATTGTGATGACATGCGTAGGCTCGCCATGGACGTAGGAATATGGAAACGGAAAGACGTTTTGTCGCTGAATAATATCTGGCGCAACGTCTATCGCTATATACGCCTTGCACATCTCACAATAGGTGTAAACGACAGGCATCGGTGAGCTCCCAGGATTGTTACCGAGTATATAGCACAGGAACCGTTCTTAACGTTTCCTTCTGAAACAATTTAAGTCGGCACAAATTCCAGTAATTCTTGAAAGCAAGTGGAGCAAGTTAGGCATGTTAACTGCTTGCATAAACAGCAATTTTGTTCGCATCATTGAAAACATGAATCTTTGCAGCGGAATCCTTTTGAATCCACGAGTCCACAATCTTTTGGGGATTCGGTGCAAAGGAAATATGGGCTGTTTCTACCTGCGCCTGATCGAGAGTGGTGTACAGCCAAATTCGGTTTAAGCGTTGGATGAGTTCGCCAAATTTCCAACTCTTATGAGTATACAGTCTATAGCTTTCTTGAATTTTTGCCATCATTTCGGGAAGAGGCATGATCAGATAATCATAGAAGAATTCACGCGCCGTCGGTGTGGGTGCAATCCCTTTAGGACATTCAGCAAGGAGAAGGATTTCACCGTTATCTCGAACGGCGTTCTTCGTCAGTTCTAGTCCTCGTTGAGCGTTGTAGAGGCTTTCGTCTTGGGGATTTCCTCCGGGTGTGACGATAATATGATCTGTTGCTGGAACAGTAAAGGAGGCTGTCTTGTCAATGACTTGGAAGCCTTCGCTGGTTACTGGTTGAATTGCTCCTGCTTTTGACCACATAATATATGGGCCACTTGTAACCATGGCAAGAAGAAACACGGGGCGATCTGCGAGAATCAGGTTCATCCCTTCTAGCATGTCTTCTGCCACGGGATTGGTGTGACGTGTAGAATCTGGGTGGAAGGGATGACGTCCGAAGGTGGATTCGGGTTCAAGGGCTAGGCTATGGTTGGCCTCGATGGTGTTGAAATCACAGATGCCTGGCAAGAAGTTCTTGAGAACATTGGAGTATCCCGCAAAGTAATGGTTTTTCATGTCTGCTGCAACTACAAATGCCTCCATTTCCAAGGCTTCTGTGTTTACTCGAACTTCGGTTCCACGGCTTGTGGTTCCTACATGTTGAAATGAGGATTGGAGCGCATCATGAACAATAACCCGGTACGCTTCAAGGTTGTTAGTTTTACAACTTTTATGAATAGCTTGGATTATTTCTTGATTACGGGCACTATTTGGTTCGTGGGAGCCGGTTGTAAGTATGAAGGTCAAATCCTTTGCGGGCGCGAAATGTGGGGTTAGTTCATCGAGGATAATTTCGTGTGGTTCAGCTCGTGTTCCATCTTCAACCAACACACCCACACGACGATTGGCAATGATCTCTGATAGAGTGTTGTCAATTGGCGTCTCTAAAGCGGTTCGAAGGGAACCTGCAATGTCCTTTGATGCCTCTTGTTTGCGAGGTTGAACGATTTCACCGATATTATTATCGGGGATTTTCAACTGAACTTGACCCTGCCCATAACGAAGCTGAAGTTCTGTCATTAGTACTCAGGCGTCAAGTGTGGACAGTTGTGAAAAAACCTTTGCCTTTTCTAAAGCTTGGTAAGTATCGGTGTGAATAGAATAGAGTTGATTGTAACGTTTTGCAAACTTGGTAGATGGCTTATACTGTTCACCAATGGAAACCATTGCTTCAGCAGCCTGACTAACATCTCGATAAAGGCCACCACCGGTCGCTGCAAGAATTGCTGCTCCTAAGGCAGTCGCTTCTTCGATTTGACTCCGCTGAACTTTTAACTGAGTAATATCGGACTGAATTTGGTTCCAAACCTGGCTACGGGTTGCTCCACCCGTCATGCGCAGCTCCTTTAATGAGATGCCTATACTTTCCATGGTTTCTAGATTCCGACGTACTTCAAAGGATGATCCTTCCATTATTGCCCGAATTATATCTGCTCGTGAATGTCCTAAGGCTAGACCCACTATCACTCCACGGGCCTCTGGGTTCCAATGAGGTGCTCCAGCGCCAACAAAATGGGGTAATACGACAATCCCTCTTGATCCGGGTGGTGATTGTTTTGCTTGTTCGTTCATTAGTTCATAGGGATCGGAGTTCAATAACTTGGCAAGTTGTTTTTCTTCTTGACCAAATTGGTCGCGAAACCATCTATATATTATCCCACTGGTGAAAATACTCGCTTCAATGACCCATCGGTTAGGCACTGCATGGCAACTACAAAGAAGCCGTCGATGCGGGTCAAACCGTGGTTTATCTTCAAAGGCTAGAATAAAGGTTCCAGTTCCAATGGTCGCCTTCACTCGGCC
>JAEOTD010000066.1 GCA_016839995.1 Candidatus Hermodarchaeota archaeon | reverse complement strand
TCACATCGATATGTGTGGCTTCAACACCGAATTGAATATCCGCACCTTGTTCCTTTGCTAATTTCATAAGACCTTCTGGGATTTTGCCAATTCCACCCTTTGGATACCATACACCGAGATTATAATCAATGTGGGAAATGATGGAGTAGAGTGCGGGCGTGTTTTTGGGATTGCCACCGAGAAACACAATCGGATATTCCAAGATTTTGCGTGCCCGATCACTTTTGAAGAATTTTCGTACATACTTATCGATGTTACTGAGTATGTGTAATTTACTACCAGCCCGCATGAGTGATGGGCTAAACATGGACCAAAAACTATCAAGGTCTTTGTACATGATTCCTTGCATCATGTACTCATAGGTTTCTTTCGACTTATCCAGATACTCCTGAAGTTTCGCCGCACCTCCCTCTTCGAATCCTTCGAACGTAGTCAGGTTTGGTTCCAGATCGGCTGTGATCTCAACAATATCATCAGCCCCGAAGAAAATCCGGTAATTGGGATCCAATCGCATCAAATCATAATAGTCTGCAACGGATTTCCCAAATTCGTTAAAAAAGTTCTCAAAAATTTCTGGCATCAGATACCACGAGGGTCCCATGTCAAAGACAAACCCTTCGGTCTCCCACACACGTGCGCGTCCTCCCGCTTCTGGATTCCGCTCAATTACGGTGACATCGTATCCTTCCTTCGCCAAGAGTGCAGCAGCTGATAATCCACCGACACCAGCACCTATGATAATAAGATTTTTAGTCTTCATGGCTTAACACCCTCTGTTTGATGCGGCTTCGCTTCAGGCAGTATTTAATGATTATGTATTAATGTGGCGTTAAGTTAAACAGTCAATTAATCACTATAAGTATTAAGGGCTAGCGATAGAAAGAACGAACCGTTTATAAGCACACTCATCAACCCCGAAGAGAAATTAACCCTGTTAAGAAACCTATTGGAAGGTAATCATGATGTTAAGGGGAGATACACACCACATAGATCTTGTACCGACACAAATCCATGCCCAAGACAACCTGACAAAAGGCGAACTGAATCGAGCATACGATTACTGCATGGGTCTCTTTGGTAAATATGCGAAATCCTTCCACTTCGCTTCACGGTACCTTGAACCCGAACAACGCCGCAGCATCTCAGCTCTCTATGCATTTTGTCGTCTCGCCGACGACTTTGTCGATGAAATTGACCTAGCCCCAAACGAAATCGACACTGAAATCCGTGTTCTTGGCGAAATTGTCACCCGATTGAGTAATGGGGAAACCTTTGATCACCCCGTCTTCCATGCCTTCGGTGACACCCTTCAGAAATACCGGATTCCAGTACAATATCTCTATGAGTTACTGGAAGGCGTCCGAATGGACGTGCACAGTCATGAAATCCAAACCCAGGAGGAGCTAAACCTTTACTGCTTCCGTGTTGCTTCCACTGTTGGACTATCAATGTGCCATATTTGGCGGGCCATACACCCGGACACCCTACAACGGGCAGCAGATCTCGGAATCGCAATGCAGCAAACTAATATCCTCAGAGACATCGCTCCAGACTTTGAAAAAGGCCGAATCTATATCCCCTTGGAAACTCGTAAAAAATTCCGAATTCGCCGAGAAGATTTCGAAGCAGGTAAGATTACCCCGAATTTCAGGCAACTAATCAAGCATGAGATATTTCTTGCAAGAGCTAACTACGCCAGCGCCGATATCGGGATGCAGGATCTTCCACCAGCAGCTGCTTTCACTGTCAAGGTAGCCGCTCGAGTTTATGGCAATATCTTGAATGCAATTGAAAAGATGGATTATCAAGTTTTCAAGAAACGTGCTTATGTGCCTAAATGGAAGAAATTCTGGATTGCCTTCCAATGCCGACGGGAATATATGCGCGACATTAAGGAATTTGTGATGAACCCCTAGCTGGGTTCGAGACATAATAAATTGCAGGTGAACTTTTTTTGACCCAACCATTATCCTCAAAAGCCATTGTAATTGGAAGCGGATTCGGCGGACTCTCTGCCGCTGTCCGAATGCAAGCCGCAGGCTATCAAGTTACATTATTAGAAAAGCGTCATCAGCTAGGTGGACGTGCTGGAGTTTTTCAGCGAAAAGGTTATCGCATCGACACCGGTCCCACGATTGTTACTCCACCTTTTGTTGTTGAAGATGTCTTTCGTGACGTAGGACGGGACCCAGCCGAATATATCGAATTGGTTCCGATTCACCCCCATTACCGCCTTCATTATGAAGATGGGACACACTTCGACATTGGAAGTACAGAAGAAATTGTTGAACAAATCAAACAGATTAGCCCGGATGATGTTAAGGGCTTCTATAAATGGCATAAGATACTCAAACCCATCTACGAATTGGGGTTCGAGCAATTTGCTACCACCCCCTTTGAAAGCCTTTGGAGCATGGCGAAAGTCATTCCTCCTGGGATTCGTTTGAAATCCTACAAGAGTGTTTATGGTCTTGTAGCGAGTAACATGAAAAACAACCATCTTCGAATGGCATTTTCCTTCCTCCCCCTATTCATCGGGGGAAATCCCTTCACAACAACCAGCGTCTATTCTTTAATCGCCTATCTTGAAAGTGAATACGGAATGCTCTGGGTCCGAGGGGGCACACACCGACTCGTTGAAGCCTTAGAACGCTTATTTAAAGAACTCGGCGGCACTATCAAGCTCAATTCCGAAGTTACCAAGATCGAAGTTGATGACAAAGAACGCAAAGTCACAGGGGTCCGAACAAAAGATGGCGAATACTACCCCACTGAAATAGTAGTCAGCAACGCCGATGTCGCAATGACATACATGAGTCTCATCGACTCAAAATATCGAAAGAAGAACAGTGATCGCCGATATAAGAAAGCCAAGTACAGTATGAGCCTATTCATGATCTATTTTGGAACGAAGAAAACTTATCCCAAGATACCTCACCATAATATCATCTTCAGTGCCCGGTACAAAGAACTCGTCAAAGACATTTTTGAACGCCATATCCTACCCGACGATTTTGCAATCTATCTACACGTCCCAACACGAACTGATCCTGAGCTAGCACCCAAAGGATGTGAAACCTTCTATGCTTGTGTTCCAGTGACACACCAGGATTCGGGGATTGACTGGGAACAAATGAAGGAGCCCTTCCGAGATAAAGTGCTTCAATTTCTCAATGACAAATATCTTCCAGGACTCCTGGATAATCTCGAAGTCTGTGAAGTTTTTACTCCCCTTGACTTCGAAACGGAATTCAATGCCTATAAGGGCAATGCGTTTCAGTTACAACCTTTACTGATGCAATCGGGATACTTCAGACCTCATAATCGATCTCGAGATATCAAGGGGCTGTACATTGTTGGAGCTGGAACTCACCCCGGGGGTGGAGTGCCCAGTGCATTCCTTAGTGGAAAGATTTCCACTGACCTCATTTTCGAAGATTATGGAAAGCCAAACGAAGAAACTTCAGTAGAATAGGAGATGGGATGTAATGGTTGAAAGCGTCGATACAATAGTAGTGGGAGCAGGTCCTGCTGGTTCAGCAACAGCTTATAGCCTTGCTAAAGCAGGCCATGAGGTGCTATTGGTTGAAAGAGGAAAAACTCCCGGAGAAAAGAATGTCTCAGGAGGAGTACTTTATGGATCTGTTCTGCATGAACTGATTCCAAATTTCTGGGACGAAGCTCCGCTTGAACGGGTCATAACCAACCGTAACCTCGTCTTCCTGAGCGGAGAATCATCTTTCTCACTTGACTTTTCGAGTAGTAAACTTGAGAAACCCCCGCATAACGGCTATTCTGTCATTAGATATGATTTCGACCAATGGTTTGCGAAACAAGCTGAAGAAACTGGTGCGCTCTTGGCAACTGGGATACGTGTTGATGATTTGCTTTGGGAAAACAAACAGATTGTCGGAATTAAAGCAGGTAGTGATGAGATACGAGCCAAGGTTGTAGTTGCTGCTGATGGTATTAACTCAACTTTAGTTGAACAAGCAGGATTACGTAAAGACTTGAAAGCTAAGTATATTGCTCTCGGAATCAAAGAAGTAATCGGGCTTCCTCGTGATGTGATTGAGAATCGATTTAACCTCGAACATAACGAGGGAACAGCCCACACATATCTTGGATGCACGAAAGGATACCCCGGTGGTGGTTTCCTCTATACGAATCAGGACAGTCTTTCTCTGGGCATAGTCCTAAAACTCCCCATTTTCAAAACGAAGTCTCATTCGAAAGCTCCTGAATTTATTGATCACCTGAAACAATTTCCCTATATTCGACGATTAATCAAAGAGGGTACTCGTCTTGAGTATTCAGCCCACCTCGTTCCCGAAGGAGGATATCATGGGCTTTCAAAACTGTACACGGATGGGTTCCTTGTGACAGGCGATGCAGCAGGATTAACCCTCAATATTGGCTATGCCCTTGAGGGAATGAATTTTGCCATTGCATCAGGTGTAGCTGCAGCAAAAACAATTCTTAGAGCACACAAGCAAAATGATTTCACCCAAAGTACGATGAAGCATTATCAAAAATTGATGAACCAGAGCTTTGTACTCAAAGATATGAAGACATTTCGAAATGCTCCAGCTATTGTGAGTAGCCCGCGGCTAATGAAATCATATCCAGATTTCATCAACAACTTAGCCTTAGACTTGTATCAATCCACAGCAAGCCCACGACCGAAGCTAATTAATTTGATCTTGAAACACGTTGTTCATGAGATATCACTTCCACATCTGTTCATTGACGGAATAAAGGCGGTCAGAGGATTATGACAGCAAAGATTGAAGAGAAACTCGGTACCCTTCACTACACCATTGATAAGGAAGCCCATATCAAAGTCAACTTCGATGCCTGTAACGACTGTGAAAACAAAGCTTGTATTCGTGGCTGTCCAGCTCAATGCTTTGAACTTGTTCAGGACGAAGTGAAATTCCAGTATGAGGACTGTATTGAATGCGGCACGTGCAAAATACTCTGTGACAAGAAAGCGATTGAATGGAACTATCCTCGAGGAACTTTCGGAGTAGTTTTTCGAAAGGGCTAAAATAACTTCTCTACGGTTTCCAAGGCTGCTTGTGGATTCGGAGCGTATTCATCTGCTCCAATTCGAGTCCATAATTGTGGATCCAATGTAAAAACTCGTCCACCCACAATGATTTTGATATCACACAATTCTGGATCTTGACGTATTCGTGTTATGAGTTTTTCAGCTTCAATTACATGCCAAGGGATCGTTACGGAAATGGCTAATAGATCTGCGTGTTGTTTTTTGAGGGTCTTTATGATATCGTTACTGGGTGTATTTGCACCTGTTAGGTACACTTCCCACCCGCTTAGTTTGAAGAAATCCGAAACCATACGGAGACCCAATTCGTGAAGCTCTCCGGGTACACAACTTGCCACCATTTTTCGGTTGACTCGTTTTGATGGCTGAATGTATTGTTGCAGGGAATCCATTATTTGTTGGGTGATGCGTGTGATATAGTGTTCCTCAGCCACTGATAATTGGTTTGTGTGCCAGAGTCGACCGACTTCGAGTTGGACATTCTCTAAAACCTGAAGATAGATATCTCGAATATCGACTCCACTTTTTATCGCTTCTTCGATGAGCTGATTGGCATGATCAGCATTACTCCCTTGCAAAGCCTCAAGATATCGGGTAGCAAGATCAGAAAGTGGAAAGTCAGCGGCAAGATAGGATGGAATTGCTGTTGGATTAGTCTCCAAGAGAGCTAGACCCGCTTCTATGAATTCGACAAGAAGATCGCGAAGAGGACCCGGTGCTTTTGTTTCGAAGACTCGTTTGAAACATTGAAAATTAGTGGTAATATCTTCCGGGGGTATGTTGAGGTCGATGAGTAGACGCCGCACCCATTCGACATAGGATCCGAATAAACCCTTACTCAAGTAGGTAAGTGCACTGCAAAGAAATTGAAGATGATACTTGATGTCACGCTGATAGAATTCATAACCCTGAATTCCATATCTTTCCTTTAGATTGGGTTGCACTCGTAACTGGCACTGAATTATTTCCTCAGTCAATCGGTCAGTATTACGAGATAAATATTCACATGCCTCTTTTCCGAGTTGCTCCATTCAGAGACCTCAATCATTATGTGATTAATCTCAGTTAATGCAGAGTTAGTATGCTGAATGAATTTAATCTATTCGAATCGTGTAAAGCTTGGTTGAGTTTTCATTTGGGGGAACCAAGCGCTATGGTTTCAATAATGTTGATAAGCTTCACGATTTTGAATGGTTTTTCCGGATTAAGCCCTTGCCAACCTTCAGATTTTTCTAGCCCATGGGCTGCAAGAAAATTCGTGGATAATTGACTGGCTCCAACTTCTGCCATATGTTTAATTACCTTCTGTCGTTCATTTGGTTTTTCCACAACTTCAAGCTCCCCCCGAAAAACGACAAAGCAATACTGTTCAAGATTTGGTTTATAGGTTTCAATCTCAACCGCAACCCGATTATCCTGTTCAATCAAAGTAATTTTCTTGCCATACCGGGTGAAATGAAAATAGAGATTCCCATCAAGATAGGCATATTGAAAAGGAGCTAAATACGGGTAATCATCACCCCGGAATGCGATTCTACAAATCACCTGATTATTAAGAAGGTCCTCGACCATCTGCCGTTCCATTTTGGGTAGTTTTACCAGCGACAATACACTCACCTATACATACTTGAGGAATGCCTTCTCACATATATTCAATACGGATTCTTCATCAGGGACACGAAAATGGACTCACTGCATCAAAACACTCTTTTCATTTTCCGTCGTGATCTCCGGCTTGAAGACAACACGGGTCTAATAACCGCCCTAGAGGAGTCTAAGCAAGTTCTCTCCTGTTTTATTCTTGATCCAAGGCTTCTCAACCAACCTACTCCGCATCGAAATGCGATTCAATTCATGTTTGAAGCCCTTTATGATTTAGAAAACCAACTCCAACAAAAACAATCACAACTACGAATCTTTGAAGGAATTCCAGAGGAAATACTGCCGAAACTTATATCCTCCTATGATCTTGACGCTGTTTTTGTAAACCGCGATTATACACCCTTTAGCAGACGAAGAGATGCACGAATACAGAAACACTGTGAAGACGCAAAAATTGTGTTCAAGCAATTCGCTGATGCGCTTCTCAACGAACCAGAAACTATCTCCACCAAAAGTAACGATCCATATAGGGTCTTTACACCATTTTTCCGGAAGGCCTCTGGCATTCCAATCAGCACTCCCAAAAAGAATCCGTACACAAATTATTTATCAATTCGACGAGACCCACAAAAGAAACTGACCCAAATACTCACAGTCAAGAAAAGCGATTACACAAACACCCTCCTCGTTCCTGGAACTCGAGAAGCCGGATTAGACATTCTCGACAATCTTGAAGCATTCAAACAATATGAGATAACAAGAGATATTCCAGGCCAACACGGAACCACACGATTATCAGCTCATATCAAATTTGGGCTTTGCTCGATACGCGAGGTTTATTCGGCTATAGTAGACCAACTTGGACCAAGCCATCCATTGATACGACAGTTATACTGGCGAGATTTCTACACACACATTGCCTATCATTACCCCCACGTCTTCACAAGAGCCTTTAAACGGCGATATAATGCCATCCAATGGAACACGGATAAGGTCCTCTTTGAAACATGGTGTCAAGGAAAAACCGGATTTCCAATCGTCGATGCCGGAATGCGGGAACTGAACACCACTGGATGGATGCACAACCGAATCCGCATGATAGTAGCATCATTTCTAACAAAAGATCTACACATCAACTGGCAATGGGGCGAACGATACTTCGCTAATAAACTCATCGATTATGATCCCGCAGTAAATAATGGCAACTGGCAATGGGCCGCATCCACCGGAGTTGATGCCCAACCATACTTTCGAATCTTCAATCCTTGGCGTCAACAAGAAAAATACGACCCCGATTGCAATTACATCAAAACATGGATTCCAGCTATAGCTAACATGGAACCGACAATTATTCACAGTTGGTATAAATCAACTGAATTCGATTCACAGATTAACTATCCCAAACCAATAGTTGACCACAAACAAGAAAGCCAATATTCAAAGGAATTATACAAATCAACATTCTCACAAAACACGAATGAGATGGACTAGGAGGAGGAGACCTTCTTGACCTTTCCCCTCGCCGTTAAAAATCCCAGTTCATTCATCAACAATAATCTTAGTTCTTCAATCTTTGCAATAATCTCGTCGACATACCCGGGAACTCGAACTTTGGACCAGACAAATCAAATAGTTCATTCAACTAGAGGCAAACAATGGTGGTCTGCGCAGTCCTATTAGATGGACTTCAGGCTGTTTTTCGAACAACTGAATCCCTTGCAGGAGCATCAGAGTGTTCAGTCACTTCTAGTTCAGTAGATTAATGTTTCTTGACCTGAAATAGAATGAGAAGGCCATAGATGATCTTTGTGATGACGTCGAGAACGGCATAAAGAAGTACTGTGTAGAAAGTGGTTAGGAAACCGATTCCTGTTGGACCAAGTATAAAGACAACAGGAAAAAGAGACCAAAAAATTATGATGAACCACATGAGTCGTGCATTGATTCCTTCTCGAGGAATACCTTGAAACAGCGTGATGAGTAGTGCTAGATAAGCAATGGAACTGAATGCAAAGAACCACCAACGCTCAATGCTGGTAATGAATGCAGCAAGAAACCCACAAAACATCACGACCATTGTAAGAATTGGAATCTTGGCCATTGTTACAGTCTGAGTCTTTCTTAGAATAACGGCAACTGAAATGGTTAACAGGCTACAGCTTCCCATATAGAAGAGCCAGCGGCTCCAGTACACGGGTTCTCCATAACTTGAGTTCACCACTAAAAATCCTAGGGCCATCAGCACATAGGAAATAGTGGTTAGGAATGCTACTAGTATATCAACGAATGACAGGAATTCATCTATTCCTGACCGTAACGAAAGCAATGTGAATATCACGGTTGCTATCCCGAAGATTGCAGCCATAATCCAGAAGACAAGTAATTCTTCACCAGCCAAATTTTACATCTCCAGTTAGTGAGGTTGTAGCAATTATTATGTAAGAACTTCCTCTAAAATCTAGCAATTCGCCATGAATAGAATGTGAGCGACTGCTAGAAGGATCACTTCAGGTATTCTGAGATGGCATTCAAAACTGCAGCTTCTTTTTCTTCAGAAAAGGTTCCAGTGTCACGCCAAAGGATATTCCCATCACAATCCACTAGGAATAGATAGATCGTGTTTTCGTTGGGAATTCCCAGAGCTTTATCAAATTCAGCTTTATTGATGTATAGCGTAATGGTTCGGGCACGCATTTCTCTATCGCGAATCCCTCCTCGCATGCCACTGTCGATCATCCACTGAGAGATGAAATTATACTGTTTGAGCGTTGGTAGCTCGTAAAATTGGACTCGTGGTTGTGTAGAAACCAGTTTTTGTAAAAACGGAATCCAAGTTTCAATTGGACGAACCTGCCATTGTTGATAAGCCACAATTAGGAAGTTCAGTTTTCCAGCTAAGGTGTCAGGTATTGTGTGTAGATCTCCGTTGAGATCTTTTCCAGAAACTTTAGGAAATTTCATTGTTTTTTTTACCGTCCTTTCGTGATCCAGATTATGTAGTCCGAAATTTAATAGATTCGCTTTTGTGAACCTTAAATGAAGAAGGCAATAAAGTCCTTGAAATGGTTATATCGATTTTGAGTGAAGTCATATGAAACTGCGTGTATTGATGAGTGAATGCATCGAATTCAAAGCGGTTCGATATAATGGGCAAATGATT
>JAEOTD010000065.1 GCA_016839995.1 Candidatus Hermodarchaeota archaeon | reverse complement strand
TTTTATCCAACTAGAACCAGCCCTTCACAACTACACCCGTGCCCTGATAGTGTAGCCAGGTCAATCATCATGGGCTTTCGCCCCGTGGACCCGGGTTCGAATCCCGGTCAGGGCACCACTCCCACCCACCAGAACACTGCGGGAGTAACCAAGCTTGGCCAAAGGTGCAGGGCTTAGGCCCCTGTCGTGTAGACGTTCCTGGGTTCAAAAGCTATTAGAATGATATTTCAATGGCTGAAATTCCCAGCTCCCGCACCATTCTTCAACATTGTTTACTTCTCCAGTAGTCCGTGTTAAGTTAATAATTCTATTTTCAAATAAAGTATCTAGAGACTGTTGCAAGGCTTGATAAATGCTGATTTACAGGGCTTATCGGTATGAATTAGATCCCAATAATCGCCAACGGACACATATGGCAAAGCATGCAGGGTGTGCTAGATTCGCTTATAATTGGGGATTAGAAGAACGTATTAGAAGATATCAAACGAAAACAGGGAAAGAACGATTTACGAATTCTATTGAGCAACATAGAGAACTTAATCGACTCAAACTCTCCAAATTTCCATGGATGTATGAAGTGTCGAAATACGCACCGCAAGCAGCCCTTCAGGACCTAGACAAAGCATTTCAGAATTTTCGTCGTGGATTAAGGAATGGAACTAGGATTGGTTTTCCAAAATTCAAGAGAAAAGGACGAAATGAGAGTTTCAGGTTGGGAGGACCAATCAGAGTTACTGACAAACGTATTCAACTGCCACGATTAGGAAAAATACGTCTAAAAGAAGTCCCAAAAATTCTTGGGCGAATCCTAAATGCTACTGTATCTAGAAAAGCAGATCGTTGGTTTGTGAGTATTTGTGTTGAACTAAATCTTCCTGATCCAACTCCGGTTCATGGTCCAAAAGTTGGTGTAGACCTCGGTATTAACTTCTTAGCAATATTATCTGATGGCACCGAATATGAAAATCACAGAGTATTTGCTTCAAAACTTCGAAAACTCAGGAAGTTATCTCGTCAAGTTTCCCGTAAAAGAAATAGATCTCAAAATCGAAGAAAGGCGGTTATTCGTCTTGCGAAATTACATTGGCGGATTAGTAATTGTCGAAAGGATGTTTTACACAAGTTAACGACATATTTGGCTAAGAACCACAGCCAGATTGTGATCGAAAATCTTTGTGTAAAAGGCTTAATCCGAAACAAAACCCTTGGTCGGGCAATAACTGATGTGGGTTTCTTCGAATTTCGCAGACAACTCGAATATAAAACAAAATGGTATGGATCAAAGCTAGTGCTTGCTCCTCGATTCTTTCCATCTTCTAAGCGATGTTCAAGATGTGGGCATATAAAAAATAAACTTTCATTATTTACTCGTGAATTTCAGTGTGAGTCATGTGGGCTAGAAATAAATCGAGATTTGAATGCTGCCAAAAATCTGGTCGCCGCCGGTTGGGTGGAGACTGAAAACGCCTGTCTAGAGGTGGGAGGTTACAGGCCTCTTGAAGGTCAGTGCCCATCGATGAAGCAGGAACCGAACACTACGGGTTCTTTAGAATCTGCTGGATAGGTTTCGGACAACAGTTTAGGCTCCTGTCGTGTTCCTGGGTTCAAAAGCTGTTTGAATACAATTAGACGGTGGAAATTCCCAGCTCCCGCACCATTTCGTTTTGGGTCTATAACCAGTGCTTTCTTTAAGTACGATTTTCCTTAGGAAAGGATGGTGGTTTGCCGGTGACGGTGAAGCCGATTGGCGACGTGCTCATGGAGATGAAGAAACGCTATGACAAGGAGAGCCATGGCTGGCGGGTCTTATCCGGTGCGACAGACCAGGGGTTATATGATACTTTCATTTTGCACCGAGATCGGTTGTGGCAGATGAAAACTGAGCCGGTCAATCCATTCGAAGTGATTGGCGTTGGAACGACGCATCGTCGTGTGGATGAAAAGCTCCACAATCGTATCATGCAGGAAGGGAAACCATTTCTGTTTCAGATTGCTGCCCCACAACGGAAGGGGGTTGTGATAGCGCAAGGGATTCAACGGTATTCTGATGATAGTGCTTCCAAATTAAGGACAGTTATGTCGGATCGGCAAGAAGCCCTTGACCGAGAATTAGAAACCAGCGTTCGGTCGATGAGTTTGAAACGGTTCCCTGAGCGCCATGCAATGTATGGCTAGTTATTGGTTAGATTAAAAGATTGAAACAAGAAAGTGGCGCCGAGGAGCAGATTTGAACTGCTGACCTAGAGGTTAACAGCATCGGACTGTACGCCATCTGGCGTTGACAGGCTCCCGCTCTAACCCGGCTGAGCCACCTCGGCGTGTGAGTAGCTGTGCAATTTCATCACTCTTTTTTATCTCTTTCCCTGTGATATCGTTGGAGATTTGACGGGTGAAGAGATGCTGTGAGATTATTCGGTGGCATCAGGGCCTAGGGGTTGCCATAATTCGAGGGCACGCCGTTTTTTCATTTGGCGACGTTGGGTGTTGAGATAGCGGTTGATGGTGGAGTGTTCTGCGCCACGGAGGAGTCGAACAATCGCGTTTACGGCTATCTGTTGGTTTTCCACTTCGCCAATGACGCTGATGGTGTTTCCCATGATGGCTACATAGGTGTCAGTGAGTTCCTCAATGTTTCGCCGGGTCTTGCCCCCTTGCCCAATGACTCGCCCTTTGAGCCGGCGAATTTGGTTGGGGGTGTTCCCGAATTCTTCCAAGTTGATAATTCGGAGATACACATCGTCATCTAACAGGGCGAAAGCGCGTTGAGGGCTAAATCCGCGCCCGATGGCTTGGACGATGTCCCGGGCTTTCCAGACGGCTAGTGGGTCTTCGCAATCTTCCATGGATTCCATGACAACGAGTCCGTCTGAGCTGTCAATTGTGATAGCGATTTTTGTCGTCTTTTCTAATTGGCGCTTGATAGCACCGTCGGGTCCGATGACAACGGCGATACGTGATTTGGGAATTCGAATACGGGCGTCAGCTTTCATTTGTACTCACCTTGGCGAATGGCGGCAATGGTTTCAGCTAAATCGAGTTTCGGAATCTCAAAGTCATCAAAAAATGCTACGATGTTGCGAACATCGCGTTCAAAGAACATCTCACTGTGTGGGTGGTCTAATACGACAGCTTGAGAAATGTCGATGATGACCGGTTCTTTCCAAAGCATGATATTGTATTCACTTAGATCCGCATGTACGAGGTGGGCTTCGTGATAGAGGGTTGAGACGGCTTTTAGGATGGCTTTCCTGGCTTTCTCAGGTTTTTCAGGATCCTGCTGGTGCATGGTCGGGGCAGGATAGCCTTTTTCGCCGATGAACTCCATGACCAGGATGTTCCGTTGGACGTGGATGGGGTGAGGGACACGCACCCCTGCGGCTTCAGCGCGGAGCAGGTTCTTGAATTCCTTGGAAGCCCAGGCAGTAATTAGACCACTTCGAGCACGTGGAATCCGGGAGAAACGGGGATCTCCTTCGAGGTATAAGGTGATGCGTTTAAAGTTAAAGGTGGAAATTCGATAGATTTTGATGGCAACATCTACTCCGTCGGGTTGGATTCCCCAATAGACGTTGGCTTCTTTACCTGTGGAAATTACGCCATTGATTTCGTTCAAAATCCCCTTGTTGAACATGTGATAGAGTATCAGGAGGGTTTTCGTATCGAAGACGGATTCGATGACCTGTCGGTCTTCTGAGCGCTTGATACGCATACGAGCCTTGTCCAGGCGTTCTTCTAATCGATCAATCTTTTTCGACACGATTTTTCACCTCCCGGTTCCAGGGATTTGTAGGGTATTCCCACTGTGTTCGGATGGTAGCGCCAATCCGCGACACATAAAGTTTGTTATCTCCAAGTTATCCCACATCTTTCGATTCTTGGAATCGACGGGTACTCAGATCCATGAGTTGTTCCACACCGTGAATTAGCATCCCAACAATGGTTGAAACAGATAATGTCTCCGGGTCAAAACTCACTCGTTGGTCTACCAAATTCGCAAGATCTGATTTGGGTGAACCATGAGCAAATCCCCCTACTAGAACAACGGGGTTAGCTTCATTTAGAAGTGATTTCGCCAATTGGGTTGGTGCCATCGGTGTTCCTTGCTCGGAAAGTAGGATGATCTGACTGGGCTTTATCTTTCGAAGATGCGTTTCCAAGGTTTCTGGGATTACCCGTAGTAACGGGTCACCAGATGGCGGTACGCGTTTGTTTAGTAACAATTGTTCCATGAGGCCAACGAACCGCGGTGTTCGACGAGGTAATCTTGTTCCTCGGTGTATCTCAATAATTTCGCCAGTGTAGGTATGAACAAACGTGTCCAAATGACCTGCTCGTGCCAAGACGCTATCTAGGGCAATCAGGAGGCTCCGATGAGCGATATCTGGTCGTCCTCGCTTCTCAGCATCTGGAAGGGTCTGAATGGCTTTCAAATGGAGGCTTTCGTCAAGCAGTATCTCATGCGGAGTTTTTCCCCGATGCTTGGCTGTGTTAACAACAGCGGGATGGGTGTATAACTCGGTAGGGACTAATTCTAAGGCGGTTTCAATAAGCCCAAGAACTATCATGGTCAATATACTCGCACTGGAAGGTAAAAACACGCCTAGCTGAACTGGTTTACTCAATTTTCAGATAGCCACGACGTTCCAGCCAGCCGGCTTCCCCTTGAGAATATCGCCAGATAATATCGCCTCGTTCATCAGTCTGAAAGTCCCAAGGTGCAACGAGGACTACGTCGCCTTCACGAATCCAAACGCGTTTCTTCAAGGTTCCACGAATGCGGCAGAGCCGGGCTTTACCGTCTGCACATTTGACCCGAAGTCGGTCGTAACCTAGGAGTTGAACTGCGATACCGAGGACTTCGCCTTCCCGGGGAATTCGAACACGAATGACTTCCCCATCTTGGCGGGACTGACCCTTGAAGCTCCGTCTTCCTTTACCTTTGCCTTTGCGTTTGGGTTTTGGCTTGGACATGATAATACTCCTAAACTAGATGAGCTACAACAGGAAGTCCAGTATTTAAGATTGCTCACTCGGTGCCGTCTTCAGTAACCGGCTCTTCCTCCTTTGGTAAAAGAACTAACCGCTTATTCCACTCAATCGCCGAGACCATTGACCCGATGGGCAATTCTCTTTCAGGTCGAGGGAAATCATACACCGAATAATCCTCTTGGTTCATCAATTGGACGATATCCCCTTCAACCGAGATGACCTGAAAGGTTTGAATCTCGTCATTCAAAAAGTCTGCCTCCAATTCGCTGAGATCCTTTGGACTTAATGTTTCTCGTTGCTCAGCTACGAGATTGGTGAGAATATATCGACCATTACGGAGCCCAGTGATTCTGAAGGGGCTATCTTTGAAAATGATGACATCTCCAACCTGGATTAAAGGGAACCGGAGAGAATAGGTGTCACGACGTAGGTTCTTCCCTTCACGGCTTCGTCCCACAACCTTGCTTGAGACTTTCTGAGTTAGCCCAAAAGTTTCAGCTAAATTCTTAGCTAGTGTACGACCAAGGCGTCCGGTGATGCATTTGATATCAAATCCACCTCGGGTTTCAGCCATTTTAACGGACGTTAAAGGTAAATCCGACGCAATCAGACGATTGCTAATAAACTCTGCAATCTGATCTGTTTGGGACTCAGTTAATTTACCCGCTGAAGTTCGGATTTGCACAACGGCTTCAAAATATCCTCCCGCGGACTGTCTGCATTGATTACAAAGTGTTGGAATAATCGGAATGGTCACAACTTTCTGCTCTTTGTATGAGTGATCTTCAGCCTGAGCAATTACGTCTACAAGTAGTTTTTTCGCCTTTGCTTGTGGACCCTCAGGGAGTTCTTGTAATTGCACTTCAAAAGATGCTGGTTGGCTCGGAGTAAAAACCGAATCTAAGAGAGAGCAAACCATGTCAAAGAGGTGGTCCTTATCAGCTTGTGTTATCTGGTGAACCCATCGACCACCAGCGTAATAGGCTTGGCATCGCGGACAGATTTTTGCCTCTGGATCACGACGGAGTACAATTAATGGGTGCCGTTCAAAATAACAATGAGTGCAAAAACCGTCAATAAAGGGCTTAGATTTGGAGGCTGGTTTTCCGCACTTTGGACATTGACGCGTCATGGTTCCTCATTTCGTTACAACTACTTGTGCATGTGGGACATTTTGGATGCGAATAATACCCCGTTCGTGAATCATCTGGGCTTTCAAGGCTTCATTCACAATACATTCACCAACGATATTCGCGATGGTCGCCTTTCCCATAGCGACCAGTCCCTCTTCCACCGAAACCAGCCGACCTTTGTAGAATCGCTCGCTGACGTGGATACACCGGTCTCCCTCTTCAAAGGATTGCCCAAGGATATTCTGGTCACAGATTGCGACGATATATTCGCCTTCACGGCGCATCTGATTTAGATAGACTTGCATACCAATCCCCTAACATTAGCCTTCATTAACCCTTCAAGGGCGTACGCCCACCACAAGCACTACACACGAGTATTAAGAGGCGATCTTCGCGGCGCATCTCAGTATCGGGACGCTGGCAAATCGGGCACACAACGAACTCTTCGGTGTATTTTCCCATCAACTCATCCAACACATTGGAGGAGAATCGCCCATTGAAAATGGCCTGTGGGGTCCGAATTTCACCTGCAGTCGCGAGTTCATGGGCGAGATACCGTAGGAGGTGTTTTGGGTCTCGGCGTAAGGTATCGGTGAGATCTTTGAAGTTCCGAACCACCGTTCGTGAACCCTGAATAAAGGAATCCACATGTGGAATCTTAAACCGGGGTTGGTCAAAAACCTCAGGGGGAATCTCAGCACGGGCACGCTGTAATAAAGCCTCATAGTCATCGGCTTTAGGAGACTTTGACGCTGCTTTCGTCTTTTTAGCGACTTTAGGCTTTGCGGGCTTTTTCGCCTTCGGCTTGCTGGGCGTCTTCGCTTTACTAGGGGTCTTTGAACGGGTCTTAGAACTAGCCTTTTTTGAAGTCGCTGTTTTAGCCGTGGACTTGGGTTTTCCGGTTTTAGCTGTTTTTTTGGTTTCTTTTGGTGGCACGTGGGTTCGCCTCACAATACACATCCAATTGATAGTTTTGCGGCTTGATAAAATCTCTGTTTTGAGCAGAGAACTATTCAAGCCTTTGAATCCGCAGAGCAAAGACCTGTCAACAGGATATCTGGCTGAGGTAAGGTAAGCTCAAAAGGATTTGGTTCCTTTTAGGATTTCTTATACCGATGGATTTCGGGTTCATAAACGACGCCTTCACTAAGCAAATCGATGAGCACCTGCTCAACCACTTCCTCTGACACCTCTCCTGTTACCTCAAGGATTTGCTCAAATTTGGCTCCACCATCTGCATCGAATTTGACAATGGTTTCAATAACCAGTTTCCGCAGCTCAGGAGTAGGAACCACCTCATCATCCGGTTGATCTAAAGTTGCCGTTGCGGAATGCCACACTCCCGGTTCTAATTCTTTCTGCTTTCCTGGCTGGGGAGCCGGCCCATCAACATCCATTACTAGGCTAGGAGAATAGATTTGACCTTCAAGTGCGTGCGGTTCAATTCGAGAAAGTTTCAGTTCCATGAGACGAACAGTCTCCCAGTTCGGATCCTCTAATCGACGGACAACTTCTCCATTGATGTAGGTTTCTTCTTGAAAACTGCGTATGCGACCAACCACCAGAACCAAATCGCCCACCTGAATTTTCCCTAGTTTAGCGGCTAAATCTCCCCACATTTTGGCTCGAATCACCCCGGATCCATCATCAAGCGTGATAGTGGCAAAGCCCTTTCCGTCCTCCTCTAAACGTTCTTGGGTTGCTTGGTATCGATCAACAACAGTGGCAATAATATTCACACGACTAACTTTTCCGAGAAACGTCTCTACACCCACAACATTCCCCTGGTCATTGGCGATTAAATCCCCGTCCTGAATGTCCTTAATCGCAACCTTTGCGGCGGTGGCACGCTTCGCGAACATATTTTTTCAAACTCCATTCTTCTACCATCATTATTACATATTATTCAAAAAACTTCTTCACCGCGTAAGACTCTCAAAAACATATCAAAAGAAGGGAAGAAACTTAGAAAAACAAAGAGGAATCGCCTGGCTTCTTAGTCTGTTCCTCAGAAGGGAACGTATTTTCATTAGCAGGAACAAGACAGCCTTCTTCGTGAAGTTGTTCAAGAGCGTTGGCAATCTCATATCTTCTTGTTGCTCCATATTTCTCAATGGCAGCAACGAATAGTTGTGGTAAGTACAAATGACCTTCATCATTAGCAAGTTTAACAGCAAGGTCATAGATTTTACGTGAGAACCCACGAGAGGGAACTTGGCCACACTCATATGCTAACAGTAATTCACCATGAAAGCTTGCTTCGACAATCTGTGAACCGGTATCAAAAACATCAATTCGTCCATCGAACGCTGCCAGTTCATTTCCAAATCGGGATTCAAATTCAGTTGTAAACTGTGCTAGAGATTGGGTGAGAACCTCACTTGGTGATGAATCTAAGATCAAGACACTAACCACATATTGCCCTTCACGTAAACTCAGGTGCAGGTCCTTGTAGTGAATGTCACGGAGTTGAGATTCCCGATCCGCTTCACCTGAAAGCTCACTGTAAAAGGAATTAACTGCCGAAATAAAACCAGACAGCAAGGTACTGGGCATCTCTCCGCCAGCGAAATCATAAGTGAAAAGAGGTAATCCGGTCTTTGAGTAAGTCACAAAGAGGGCTCGTAGATCCATTAATCCCATCATGCGTTGTGCCCATTTCCCTGCACTTTGTTCCAGTGCTTGTTGTTGAGCTTGTTTTCGCGGTTTGACACGCTTTGCATAGTACGCCCAGACAATGATGATAATGAAAATCAACACGACTATGAAGGGTAACAGGAACATGAGGAGATCAACCCACCAAGGAACCTCGGTCGACTGTGAAATCACCTCAGACGTGCTCGCGGAACCTGAAGCAGTTTCACGAGTACCATTATAATTTGCTGAAGACCACAGGTGTGGGGGGTCATTATTATTAGACCAGAATTCTGGAGAGTACAATGGAAGCTGAACGAGTACAATACGGGTCCCAAAAACATCAGTGGTAATAATTTGGGAATACAGCATCTGGTTAGTTCCATTGGCAAAAAGAATCCACACATCTAAACCAACCTCCGCTGCTGCAATAGGGGTGGTGTTCGCAAACGTCAACATCACCGTCACCGCAACTTCATGCCCCTCAACAACATTGATTGGAAGGGGCAGAGTTACGGTGAGAACTGCATCGCCTTTCGCTAGTACAATCAAATTCAGGTTCAAGGTCTGATTCTCATAATTTGTAAGTTGTGCAAAAACGGTCAAGGAGTACGTTGCTGGAGTTACATCAGTTAGATTTAGGGTCAATCGGTAGACACCACTGCCAAGCATCACAAGGGGGTGTGTACCACTTTGAAAGACTGCCCATACCGTTGCACCATCAATGCTGACACTATTACTGGTATCCATGAAGACAACGTCAAGTACTAGGGTTTCATTTTCATACTCACTGGGTGTGTAGTCGCCGTCCTGTGGAGTAAGCGAAGTTGCCCAGACCAAATAGAATGTCTCACTGAAGTATTGAGTCTGGTAATTTTGGACGGTAATGTTGAAGCTAATTGTCCACCATCCAGCTGTTGCACCGGTCGTGACACAAGTTACCGTATAGGTTCCATCCAAATTATCTACAAAATTGATAATCGACCAATTCCCTTGGATTGTGGCTCCAATCACACCTTGTACTGACA
>JAEOTD010000064.1 GCA_016839995.1 Candidatus Hermodarchaeota archaeon | reverse complement strand
TTTCTTTGGTGGCGATGACGTTGTTGAGGGTGGAGTCGGTGATGATGAAGACGATGTCGGAGCCGCGGAAGTAGATGGTCCAGAGGCGGCGGAAGCGTTCTTGGCCGGCGAAGTCCCAGAGGATGATGGAGTAGGTGCCGTAGCGTGTGGCCTCGATCTGTTCGATGCTTAAGGCGATGGTGGGGACGTATTCGGTGGGTGGGGCGCTGCCTTTGAGGAGTCGGAGGAGGGTGGTTTTGCCGACGCCGCCTTCTCCGACGAGGCTGACTTTGAGTTTGCTCATGATGTAGTTGTCGATGAGGTCTTCGATGGGTTGAGGATCGTCGCTGGTGCCGATTTCTTTGGTTTGTTCGGTGCCGTATTTGCCCACGAGCATGCGGAGGGCGGTTTTGACTTTTTCACCAACACGGTTGTCTTCGTCTTGCGTGTGGCTGATAAATACAAGGAGGAGGTCGTCGATATTGGAGAAGATGTATTTGGCGCCATGGATGTGTATGGGGAGGGCGGGGATGTCAGTGGATTGCACGTGGCTCATGAATTCTTTGTAGGCACGCAGAAATTCACTGATTTGTTCGTCACCGAGGACGACCCGCCAGTATTGTTTGCGAAAAATGACACTGGCTTGGAGACCCACTTCGTCTTTGCGGGGGCTGATGCTGAAGAGTATTGCGTTATGGATTATGACCCGCACATCCCAGGTGGTTTGCTTCGTCATTCTTGTTTATCGGAGTGGCGCTGATAAGCTTTTTGGCAAGCAGGGTAGGTGAGGGGTCTGGTTTAGGTTCTTCTTGAGTTAATTTTTTAATGCATGGAGGTTTTCAAATGAGGCGAGGACGACAGTGTGTCATTGATTGACGTATATGAGTTACCTGATTGGTTTTCAAAGCAGACCGAGGATTTGCTCTTTAATTACCGGGCCGATATTCAGAAGCACTTGGACCGGATTGAAGAGGCGTTGGTGAAAACCACAGAAACTGCGGATTTGTTACTTGAAGAAGTGGTCATAGATGGTGAAATGACCGTTCCCGGTGCTGCTGCGAAACTGGCGAATCGGTTGAAAACGCTCTTTGATTCTGTTGAATTTCCTGAAGAGATTACGTATGCATCGGTAGAAGAGCTGTTACAGGATTTGGAAAGGTATATTCGTGACGTGACGATGGCTGGCCACCGATATATTCGCCGGTTACCACAAGTGCATAAGCGTGTCGTCAAAGAATTAGATTATCAGTTTCGGGCGATTAATCAGGGGTATCAGAAAATCAAGAAGATATGGGAGAAGGATAAGCTTCCGAAGCAGCTGGATCAAATTCGTGATGAGGTTGAAGAAATCGAAGACCGGTCTCATCAGGTCGTGAAACTGTCGAAGGACTTAGTTGAGCTGCAACAACAGCAGGAGAAAGCAGAAGGACGGATTGAGAAGCAGCAAACCGGCATTGAACAGTTTCGCAAGGATTCAGGTTTAGAGGAGATTGATGAAATTCGTCGAGAAATTGACAGTATACGGATGATTGTGACGAACCAATTGAATTTTCTGAAAAAACCTTTCAAAAAGCTTAGTCAGGCTGCAGGACAATCCATCATGATTTCTTCAACGGCGGGAGAAGGCGCGGATGCCTACTCCGCAGATCCTTGGCAAGCATTTCAAAGAGACACTGATATTCTCACACGTTTGAAAGCAGGACTGAATGCCCTCAGCGATGCAATTCAGGAAAAGAAAATCAAGTTCAAAGCCAGTCTTAACCGTAAAGTAATCGACCGCCGGGACCAGATTGTTGAGAGAGGGGCGTTAGATGACTATCGTTTGCGTTTTTCAACTCTCGATTCCCGGAAATCCGAGATAGAGTCTTCAGTTTCCATTGATGAGCGGCGTGAACTGGAAAAATCTTTAGAACGAGCTGAATGGGAGAAACGGGATGTTGCCGCAGAAATTAGCCACCATAAGGAACAAATCGGTAAGGTATCTGCGCGCTTAAAACTCCTGCAACAACGCTTGGAAAAATCTTTGTCCAGCATCCTTCGGGGTGACATTGAAATCGAGTTTCCTGACGATGTAATGGCGATTATTGGTGAAGATTTAACTGAGAAATCTTGAACTCAGCAGTCACAAAGCCTTTTTAGCCCACATCCGTGGATACGATAAATAGAGGCGATGGAGTATGTCGCAAGAATACCAGGCTATCACGCAAAAATACATCCTTCCAATGACCTCGTACCTCGTTGAGCTTGGACGTATGGGTGACCGATGGGCGGTGAAGGTTTTTCGTGGACCCACCGAAGTCAGCACCACACCCTTGACAACCGATCTCAATCATAACGAGATTTTCAATGCTATTCAAAACAACGTCTCGATGCCTATGTTTAGCCCTGAGCGCATGTTTGGAACCATTGGCCGCATGGTTCAGGAGGCGCGAATTAATACATCACGCTCAGCTGAGACACAAACTGAATCAGGTATGGATTCTCAAGAGCCACCGGATACATCAGGTTTTGATTAGGACCCTTTTTCCATGAAATGTTGTAGAGCATCCAATGCTGAGTTGAGAATGGGTGGTGGAGCCAAGAAAACAAGGCGGAAATGATTTGCACCATGGTTTGGGTCAAAACCGGAACCATGAACAACTAATACTCCAGTCTTGTGAAGCAGTTCCATGACAAAAGTTTCATCATTTGTCCACCGATTGTTGAGGTTGATTTTTGGAAAGATGTAAAATGCACCTTCTGGTTTAGATGTTGAGATGCCTTGGATTTCGTTAAGACGTTTGGAGACTAGGTCTCGTCGTTCGCGGAGACGGGCAAGGACCGGTTTGAGATATGCATCACTTTCTTGGAGCGCAACGGCACTTGCATATTGAGCAGGTGCGTTGGTGCATATTCGGATGCGTGCCTGCTTGAGGATGTGTTCTTTTAACTCTGCGAATTCGTGGTTTTGATGATGGAAGTACATGTATCCGATGCGCCAGCCGGGGACAAGGTAGACTTTGGATAACCCGTTGAAACCTATAACAGGCACATCTTTGGCTAGAGCCGCGGTGCTTTTTGGTGTCTGATCATAGATTAAGCGATCATAGACTTCGTCGGAAATGAGTGGGAGCCCATATTCACCTGCAATATTGACGAAGGTTTTGATAGTTTTTTCCGAATATACGGATCCTGTGGGATTATTCGGATTAATGAGGACTATTGCAGCAGTCTTGTCAGTGATTTGAGCACGAATATCATCAGGATCAGGACGCCAGCCTTCCTCCTCAATGCAACGATAAGTAAGCGCTGTTCCATCGAAAAATCGGACAAAGGCTAGGTATGGTGGATACGTTGGTCCGGGTACCAGAACTTCAGACCCTGGGTGAACCAGTGCAGCCATTACCATTTGGATGCCTTCCGATATGCCAGCTGTTGCTATAACATCTGATTCGTGGATAGTTACTTGATTGATGCGTTTCTCTTTCTTAACAACGGCTTTACGAAATGTAGGAATTCCTGCAGATGCCGAGTACCCGTTATGTCCCTCTTTAGCTGCAGCACAAAACGCGTCCACTAAAAAGGAAGGAGTTTCAAAATCGTAGACTATCGGATCACCAATATTGAGATAGGTGATTTGTTGTCCGGAGGCTTCAAGCCGTTTCGCGGTTACGACAACATCCCGGATAGCATATTGAATTGTTTTTGTTCGGTTCGTGATAAGGTCACTATGCAGAGGTTTGATGGGCATTAATGTCACCTACGAAAAAGAGGGCACCAGCTAGGATTGTGGGCTGGAACCCATTTTAAGCCTTAAGATTGTTCGTTGTTGGCCGGATAAACTATCGCCGAGTCTTCTTCCACTGTTTATAAGCCAGTTTGACATCTTTACGCGTAACGGTTTTTCGTCCCGCAAACTCCGAGAGTTCCTTAGCGATTGTGGCGATTTCGATTCCTAATTCTTCGAGCACTTCGCCCAGTTCAGTGGCGGCATGTTCGCTAACACGTTCGGCTCCGGCTTTGCGAATTAATCGGTCAATTGGGGCCAAGGGAATAATTCGAGTTGTTTTTTCTCGGGGCATGATTAACACCGGTTTTTTCCTAAAATAACCGTTCTTACTGCCCCTACTTAAGTTTTACACCGATTAAAAGCCCATTCCTTATAAACGCAGTATTATTTCCCTTTATTCTAGGGAAAAACGGCTCTACGGCGACTATCAATTGAGAATTGGAATTCTCAACCAGAAGAAGCGGGACTAGGGGCCTTCAGGATTGTTTTGACAACATCCAACCATTCTACCCCAATACGCCATGATGAAACCCCTTCATCGGCTTGCTGGATCATTTGTTCAAGGAACTGTTCACTCAACTGTTCTTGTAATCTAGTTAAAATTGTCCCCACAGTAACTAATCCAACCACCGGGTTTGCCTTCTTTGCGAAGCGGGCAAGTTCAGAAGTAGTATGCCATAATCCATCGCTTAAACAGCGGACTAACTCTCGTTTAACGGGATCTTCATCAACCAATGTCCGGAGGATTGTTAGTTTTTG
This sequence comes from Candidatus Hermodarchaeota archaeon, assembly GCA_016839995.1. Taxonomy (GTDB): domain Archaea; phylum Asgardarchaeota; class Hermodarchaeia; order Hermodarchaeales; family Hermodarchaeaceae; genus Hermodarchaeum. The sequence goes on along the minus strand of JAEOTD010000064.1, from coordinate 35,909 downwards.
ACTCTCCGCTGATGATGGCTGTTTTTCAGGTTCCACGGCAAATCCTCCTGAGTTTTTAATCAACGGCAGGTTTTAAGCGATTCGCCAATGCATGAAACGTCTCGAGGAAACATTTTCAGTTTCATGGCTTCTGTAACCTGTTTACTTGATTGGCGCCTTATCAGACAATCTTTTAGGGATGCGATGATATCAACGAAGACTAGCCCGAGTGATATTTCTTATGATTATTGAACTTTTGATTTTAGCATTGATGCAAGGATTACTCGAGTATCTGCCAGTGAGTAGTGAGGGGCAGATATTACTGGCTGGAGTGAATGTATTCTTTTTTGATTCTGCTTTCGTGTTATCACTCATTTTTTGGTTACACCTTGGTACCGCCTTCACCGTCATTGTTTTTTATCACCGAGATATTTTCACTCCATTATATGCTCGAATTCGTTCTTCATCGGAAGAGGCGTCTGACTCAGAACAGACAAAGCTGTTTGGCCCTCTCTTTGTTTTTGTTATAGCAGGTACAATTGGGACGGTTCTGATTGCCTTGCCCCTGTATTTCTTTCTGAAGAACTGGGTAACGTATCTCATGGGGAGTGTTGTTACGCTTCTGGTGGGGATTCTGCTGATTGCTACAGGTTTCGTGCTGTATTTTCAGCGTGGAGCAAAAGGAGATCTAACATTGGGGGATATACCATTTCGTGAAGCCTTTGTAATTGGTTTGCTTCAGGGAATCGCTGTTCTTCCTGGGATTAGCCGTTCAGCGATGACGCTTACTTGGCTCCTTGTGCGGGGTGTAAACCGAGAAGATGCACTTCGATTGAGCTTTCTTCTAAGTGTTCCTGCGACCATCGGGGTTGTCACTTTGGACTTCCTAATCGAAGGCGCTGTTCTAATTTTACCACCATTTATCCTCTTGGCAATAATCTTAGTAGCCTTTCTCACCGGATTGGTGACCCTCACTCTTCTTCGTTATTACGCCATTCGTGTGCCCTGGTGGATTTTCTGCCTTATTTTAGGCATCATCGTTGTCGGACTTACGATTCCGACAATTGCCTTCACAATTCCTTGAAGTAGAGGCGATAGGCTTTAATAGAGGTGTCGATGACCCTCGCTCAGAGGTCAGTAAAAGTGACACTAGAATCATCAGGAAATCGCGCGGAATACAAGGCAATAGCTATTGCTCAGGATCATTCAAGTGTGGTCTTACAGGCTGCAAAAGCTCTTCGAGTAATGATTGAGGACTGGATGGATGGCCACAAAGAACGCCATAAAGACCACTTCAACAAGCTAGCTAAGCTTGAAAGGAAGGCAGATAGTATCAAACGTACGCTCCTAGACGAGTTATCAGTTTCTGAAACCATGCTACGCCGGAGTGATTATTTCCGCCTAGTAATGCGAACTGATGACATTGCTGATCTTTGTGAAGCTTCAGCATGGGATCTTTCAGGATTAGAGGAATTTAAACCGGATGCAAAAACTCGTAAGCATTTCACTGCGCTCCTCGACGCTCTAAACGATGCAGTGTTTAAAATGCGCCAATCGATCATGTTCCTTGAACAGAATTCAGACAAAGCTGTTGAATTTGCTATGCAGGTTGACTTAGCTGAACGGGATGCAGATTCGGCACATCGTGGCTTCACTCAGTTTTTGTATAGATCGAATCTCGAAGTCACCGTTTTATTGCGGTTGAAGGATTTAGGTCAACATTTAGAAGAAATTGCTGATGCAGCAGAAGATGCGGCGGATGCAGTTCGAATAATCGCCATTGCGCGGGTTCCATAGTACCGCTTTTAAACCTCGTTATCAAAGGTTAGTCAGAGAAAAGATCATGTGAGCTGAGATGCCACCTGCTAAAAGAATTCCCGCTCAAATTGTTGAAAACAAGGTCGTCATCTGGAATCCGGAAGATGGATCAAGACTCTATGGTGACGGCTTTTTTGGTAAACCCTTAGGCATTAGAAAACCAAAAACCACTGAATTTGACCGCCCATCCCAGCTCTCCTTTTTCGAAGCCCTCCACCTTCTCCGTAAGGGTAAAATCGAAGTCTATACCGATGAGGTGACTTCTCCACTAAAAGAGAAGGACCTTGTTGTGGTCGCTGAAAAACAACACAAGGACTTTAGCAGAAAATTCCAAGTCTATGAGGATTTACGGAAACGGGGATTTGTCGTACGACCCGGTTTGAAATTCGGTGCAGATTTTGCTGTGTATCGTCACGGACCGGGAATTGACCACTCCCTTTTCATTGTCGAAGTAATCGCCAAATCCGATGAAGTCTCCGCAATTGAAGTTGTTAGAGCCGGACGTCTTGCCACCTCCGTTCGCAAACGGTTTGTCTTAGCCACCTCGAGTGAATCAGGAAAAGTACGATATTTCGTCTTCTCATGGATCAAACCTTAGGGTATTGTACCACCCTCCAGATTTTGACCACTGGATTTTTATGAGGTATTGTAGAGTTCACTTACACTGACGTGATGTCCATGAGCAAAGAGGAGAATGCTAAGAAAACCCTTGAACTGCTAGAAGAGGCTTGGAAAGTCAATTCAGCTATCCTTATGACCGACGATTATCTCTATATGATGTATCAGGTCGGAGAAGGGAAATGGAAGGAAGCCAGTTTCATCTTTGATGATGCCAGTTTAGAAGTTCGCGACCTAGATTCTGAAAAAGCGCTCATGCTTCTCATCGAGGAGATCAGAACTGGTCTACCTGGTTATGAATCTTATACCACTGTCCTCGATAATGACACCCGTGAAACAGTGAAAGAGAAAGTCCAAGCTGCTGCAAAGTAGCCAATCATCACTGTTTAATTATCCGAGTAGCACGACATATAGATGAGGTAACCGAAGGAGGATGCCTACCGGGTTCCAATGATTTGTTACCAATCCCTATTTGATGGTCTTCAAGAATTTTTGAATCGGATTTACTAGTTGGGTAAATTCAATGGGAATCACATACTTGGTACTCGGACTCACACCTAATTTTTGAATCGCATCTAAGTATTGAAGCACCATTGTCTTTTCGTCAATTCCCTTCGCAATATCAAAGACCTTCTGGAGTGCCAAGGCTTCACCTTCAGCCCGCAACACTGCTGACTGCCGTTCACCCTCAGCCCGAAGAATCGCTGATTGTTTATCACCTTCAGCAATTGCGATGGTTGATTCGCGTTTTCCTGCGGCTTCTGTAACCATAGCTCTTCGGCGCCTTTCGGCTTCCATTTGCATGATCATTGCCTCATTCACCTTTGTTGGGGGGAGAATCTCTCGAATCTCCACTTTGGTAACCTTCACGCCCCAAGGTTCGGTGTTTTCATCGAGTTTTTCTCGGAGAATGCTGTTGATGTATTCACGTTTGGCAAGGACATCGTCTAAGGTGATATCTCCAACGACGGCACGGAGTGTGGTTTGACTAATTCCTAGAGCAGCACCACTAAAATCTCGGATGCGTAAGACGCTGTCCCGTGCGTTGATAACTCGATGATAGATGAGGAGGTCGATGTCGACAGGTGCATTGTCGCTGGTGATGCAGCGTTGGTGTTCGATTTCGAAATATTGTTCCCGTAAATCAGCTCTGACCATTTTGTCTAGAATCGGCAGGAGGAAGATTACACCGGGGCCTTTGACGCCAGGGACGGCGCGACCAAGGCGGAAGATGACGGCGCGCTCGTATTCTTTGAGAATGCGAATGAAGGGAATGATGAGGAGAAGGATGATGACAAAGATGAGAATTACTATGAGCCACCAATAGGTTTGGAAGAAGTAGAATAGATCGAATTGCATATTTCCTATCCCTTCATGTATTGGTGCTTAATTCAGAGGAATATACTTTACGGACATTTTTGGGTTTGCTCAGGAAAATCGTGGTGTGGCGAAGGATTTTAGGCGTGAAATTACATGGAATTCGGCAGGTGAGTGTATGTCACGTATCTGTCCAAATTGTGGGCAATCAGTTAAGGATTCGGCCAAATTCTGTAAGTATTGTGGGTCGAAACTCGGTGCACCTGTGTCAACACCAGTATCACGTCCTGTAACGACTGGGCGTGCTGCCCCAACAGTTGTATCAGATCGAGAGCCGGTGACCGAGGTTCCTGCAGAAGTATTAGCGCAACTGAAAATTCGGGCTCAGTTGATGGGAATTGAAGACGAGGAATCTGAGTTTCTGGAAGAGTTAGACCGGCTTGAAAAAGAGCTTGAGCAAGGTGACCGATCCATTGCAGAATTAGAGAAAGAAATCAAACCTCTGCAAAAGAAAATCAAAGCCTTGAAGACAAAGGAAAGGAAGCTCAAGTCTAAGGTTAAGGAATTTGACTTTGAAAAAGCAGGTAAAGAACGGCAACGACTGAAAGAAAGAAGCGAGAAGCTGGAAGAACTCAAAGAAAGTGGCAAGGTTCGAGAAAGCGTCTATATTCGGCTTCAAGATGAATATGAGCAAGGTATGGCAGAGAGTGATGCCCAATACCAAGAAAAAGTTGTATTAGCCCGTGAATGGCTTGCGTTACTTAAAGCCCAATACAAAGCAGTGCGAGATGAATTATCCCTGTTAGATGCTCGTCACTCTGTAGGAGAAGTCAAAGAGACTGATTACAAATCACGCAAAGAAAATTTGGAAAAACGAGCAAAAATACTTGGTCACCAAGTTGAAATCTTTGAAGCCGTACTCCGAGATTTCTAGTCCGTTTGATTTCATCTCCACAGAAGAATCACCCGAACACAAAACATTTTATACGCTAGTGTAATTCTGAACCTCTCACCGGAGGTCATTACGGATGAACCGACGAGTCATTGCCATTGCTATCTTATGTGTGGGGTTAGCTGCTCTAGCCTTTGGAATATCACTTGGTCAGCATGAGCTTGTACGTTCATGGGTACAGGTCTTTTCTGATGCGTATGCGCCTTTCTTCCCACAACCGATACCACCTTGAGGAGATAACTACTGTGAGTGAAACCGAAAAGGAAATTGAACCAGCAGGAGAAAATGACCGCATCTGGGACCGAATAGGTCACCGACTTTCGCAGTGGAAGAAAACACTCTTAGAAAAATCACGTCCACACAAAACCCTTCACTACTGGGTAAAGAAAACCTTTGAAGAACTCCTTACCATTCGTGTCATCCGATTTATCGTAGGGCTTGTTGCATTCCTTGTCTTATTCTATGCAGGCATCGTGTATGTGTTGGGCTACGACCCCCTTATGGGCACTATTTTCTCAGGTGTTGCCTGGCTCATCCCCATCTTTGGATACATCCCCATGCCCTTTGAGATGCCTCAGGGGATTGCTCAGGGAACAAGTATCGGTTTCTTTGATATAATTCAGTTTCTTGGACAACAGGGAATCTTTCCCTATATTGCAATTGGCGTTCTCCTCATTGTACCAATCCTTGTTGGTCGCAGTTTTTGTGGATGGATCTGCCCCTTCGGCTTTGTCCAAGACCTCTTCGCTTTAACGCCTATCCGAAAAAGATTACCCTCTAAACAATGGGACACCCGATTGAAGAGTATAAAATTTGTTATCCTCTTTGTCATACTCTTTCTTGTTGCTTGGCTTGGTATCTGGACCTTTCTTGGAATTGACGAAGGGTTTAGAGGGGCTGTGACCCTTCCCTTTGCCACAGCATTTTGGGCAACGATTAATCCTGCAAGCACCTTCTTCGTTATTCTCCCCTACTTGTATCTTAGGGGCATCGTTTCTCCCATCCTGACAGAATGGAACCCACCCTTTATTGCTTGGGGCTGGCCAATGTATCTCCGCCTAGGATTCCTTGTCGTAGTTCTTCTCCTAGCCCTCTTCGTCACTCGACCCTTTTGTCGCTGGTTCTGCCCCACAGGTGCTATGATGGGACTCGTAAGCCAATTCAGCTTCCTCACTGTCAGCCGCAGCGCCACTGACTGTCTAGGTCCCACCTGCGACTCTCCTCGATGTAAATCCGCCTGTCCTGTGGGCATTGATGTCATGGCTAAACCTTTTGGACCTATCCACGACATCGAATGCATCCTCTGCCTTGATTGCGTCGCAAAGTGTGGTCATGATTCCGTGAAGGTAGAATATGGGTAGAGTGGAGCGTGTTAGTATGGGAAAGGTGAAGCAAGGCACGATATGTAGTGTAAGAGGGTGTGATGAGAAGGCTACCCGATCCGTTTCTGCGGATAAGGCACGTGAAGCATTACAGGGTGCAGGGGCATCCTTTGAAGAGGATCGTGCGCGCCGAATCTACCTCTGTCAGAAGCACTACAAGGTTTACAAGAAGCAGACTAAAAAGGATAAGAAAGTGGAAAAGTGGCGGTATGGCGCCTAGCTTATAGACGATTAGTCTTCGTCGTCGGTTTCGGTGGTCAGTTGGTTAACCACTTTTTTGATTTGTTTTTTCCAGCGGAGCAAATTAAGTGCCAGTTCTTCACGATTTTCTTCAGGGATTGGTCCGGTTTTGTCGGCAAGCGGTTCGAGGATGGCACCCATTTCAAGGGTGGCAGGTTGAAATTCACCGCCTATTCGAATTAGGCGTTCGCGGGCGTCAGCTACTTGGACATAGACTTTTCGATGGTCGGGATCTGTGAGCAGTTGGTTAAGCGCTTCATCGATTTTTCGTTCAACAACAACGGCTTTGGAGGCATGGGAGAGTTTGACTCCGGGTACGCTACTGAATTGCTCAAGGGTTTGAGTGATTCGTTGGGAGATTTCATTCAGATAGTCAGGGCGTTTTTCTTCATCTCCGCCTGAGATATCAAGTTGAATGGTTGGAGTTTTGGAGTCAACCAAGAGTGTTACTTCAAGTCGAACTTCAGTGCTGGGCATGCGGAAAGAAACGGTGGCGGTACCGAAGAACCCTTCTTCGGTATATGTTTCTGCAATATTGGTTAGACGCGTGCCGATGGATGAAATGCAAAAATAAGCGGCTCCAAAGGCCAGGCTAGGTGATAGTTCCCCGATTGGAATCTCTGTTGACACGATAGGACCCTCTTACCAACTGTGGTAAAAGAGGAAAAAAGTGTTCTGTTAGACTTGAATCAACATGTAAGAGAGACCTTGGAACCGTTATGTCTTCCCCACTGCATTACATTTAGTAGTGCAGTGGGGGAAACACACGAAGTCTGTGAACTACCTACCCGATTGGGTAGATTTCCTAATTCATTGCGTCTCCATTGAGATCGCTCCAAAGGCTCTACTCGCCGTTCCAGCGATGTTGCCTGGTTGGATATAACCTTGGTTCTCGGTTCCAACCCAGGACCTTACTATGAGTTTCTTCTTTTGGAATATAAACACCACAACTCAATTTATAATCAGTCGAGAAAGCATCTTGGATAAAATGATAAGGGCGTGCTTTCAAGGGCTTTACACGTTTGAGGTTTATTACGATGTCTTCGAACCCACCTGATGAAAACCCAGAGAAATCTGTTGAAGGTTCTCCGGAATCAGTGGCTCCTGCACAAATTGATCCGGTTGCCGAAGTGGTTGGGAAAACAACAACTCACACATTGAAAATTCGGGTAACGAAGCAGGGTGAAGTGGGACGAAATGATTTTCTTTCAATAAATCATCGGGGTGAGGAGTACTTGCTTCTGTGCAAGGAGCTTTGGCGTGAACGGGGTAAAACATTGGGGCAATGTAGTGTTGTTGGTCCTATGCCTCGAACCCCCTTTAATCCCGAGATGATGATCTATAAGGCAACGCCGCGAACCATTAGTACCGCTTTAGGAATAGATGTTCCTGTGGATGAGGGAACTTATGTCGGTCAAATCTCTGGAAATACAGTGCCGGTTCGCTTACCGGTAAAACGATTGGGCCGTTTGTTTGTAGTAGGAAAAACGGGAAGTGGGAAAAGCTACACAACCGCTGTAATCATGGAAGAATTTCTAAAGAGGGGTATTCCAATTGTGGTCTTAGATCGTCATGGCGAATATTCAAGCCTAAAAATTCCGGCGGAGTCAGGTAATGATCGATTTAAAGTTGAACCCCGTAGCTACGAGATGAGCGTCATTGAATTTGCAGATTTACATGCTAACCCTGGTGCGGACCTACCCATTGAAGCCCTACTTGGAACACATCCCAAAGATTTGGTTGTCTCCGGGCAGGGAACCATAATCAATTTTCGAGGTCTTGATTTAGGTGTTCAAGAAGCGCTCTCTCAAGAAATCCTAAGTGATCTTTATCACGCAGCCGTGAATCGAGAAATTCCACCATTTTATTGTTTTGTTGATGAAGCCCATACCTTAGCCCCAAATCGGGGAAAAGCTGCTACAACGGGTATGATGCGCTTATTTGCCCAAGAAGGACGTAAATTCGCAGCCAATCTCGTAGTAATTACACAGAAGCCACAGCTTCTTGATACCACGGTTCGGAGTCAAGTCGGGACATGGATTATTCACCAATTAACCGATATCCGAGATGTAGATATCACCGTCTCTAGTACAGAGGGTTTGTCAAAAGATTGGGCTGAAGATATTCAACGACTCGACACCGGCCAAGCTATCATTGCTGGAGATGCTGTTGAAGTACCAGTGTTTCTTGATGTTCGAAGCCGAGAAACTACACACGGAGCAACTGGGTTTAACCCCTTAGATTTCGCAGAAAAACAAACCTTAGAAGAATTGGAAAAACGTAGAATTCGTTTGCGTACGGATTTTTCTGGTAGAATTAAGGCAGCAGTTGAACGGTTCCAGCAACTGACCGCGAATGCGGATGGAGGTCAGATGCCACAACAGGTTCACGCCCTAAGGTCTGAGCTTAAAGCAGCTGAACAGAAACTTCATGATCTCCGAGAAGAGAATACCAAGCTTGCCACAAAGATTCATCAACTCGAAGCAAAACTCAAGAAAGCTGAGAAAAAATATCAAAAGGCTATGAATATTGCTGAGCGTGCATTAGCCGAACTAAAAGGCCGATGATACATTATTTCTAATAGGTCGAACTATTTCGCCTGCCAAGCCTTCGTTGTGACCTTATCAACGAGCCCCTTTTGCCGCAATTCATTCAGTGATCGAATAATTTCGTTGCGTGGTATGTCGATTCCACCAGTTCCGCGGATGATTGTTTGAATAGCTCGAGGGCGTTGGGGTTGTTCTCGAATGGTTTCAAGAACAGCCGCCTGTAAAACAGAGAGTTTTGCCCGTTTTTTCGACTCTTTCTTTCCCTTGGGCTTCTCTTTTTCAACAGGTTCTTCTTTGATTTCCTCTTTGATCGCTTCGATCTCCTCTTCGGGAACGTCAATGGGGGGCGCTTCTTTTTCAGATTCTTCAGGTTTTGAGTCTTTGGGAGTTTCTTCAGATGAGGTTCCTTTCTTCGACACTGTTATCGCCACGTGTTCTTTGCCCGAGGGAAAGTGATTGGAGGGCGCGACCTTTGTTCACAGTGGTTCATTTAAAGTTTCTGATAACTCGGTTATGTGTCTCGAAGTCTTATGTGTAGCCGTAGCCGTAAGGTTGAAATACGTGAAGCATAATCGACGGTCTCGCCTGAAAGGTAGGTTGTTCGTGGTGTCACGTCGACAACGGAAGGATAAGAAACGAAAGCAGAAGCGTCTCGAACGTGTTCCAGAGAAGCTCCAGCGGAAACGAGATCGTAAAGAAAGACAACGAACTCGACGAATGCCTGGATGGGTTCGAACTGGGCTTGTCGTTATTTTAATTGCAGTAATTATCGGGGGGGCCATTTGGCTCGTGCCAAGAACCGACCCCATCCCTCCGGAACCTAACCCAGGTGCAGTTTATGTTCTCCAACAAGACACGTTCTACGTCTACATTAATGACACCGGTCAGGTTCGAGTTGATTTCATGGTGGGCCGCTATGCAGGAGGTACTTTTGGTGGCGATCAACCACTTAATATTTCAATTACCCGTGATTTCGACATTGGACAGATGAATTTCACGTTTCTTGACCCTTATGTGTTCTACGACTATTACGGAAATGCTTACTATGTCCCACCCGATTTGGGGGCTGATACCTTCGAATACTTCGTTGGTGATATCCATCCGAATATGATCTACGATTATGAAGAAAGTCACTTTCGAGGGGGTGCTACAATGCGAGGGTACTATTCACTCTTTTGGAACTATATGCTCAATAGTAGTGAAAACACCTGGCTTGAAACCGATACAATGGATGATATGTACACTTTCACCTTCGATATTCAAGCAGAAAATGACACAATCCCATACAATACCCCCACGACAGTTTACTGCAACATTACATTCAACACTCTGAAACCTGGGGAGACCAACGTATACAACTGGGGCGAATCATACCTCCTTTTCCATAAACAGGTGTTTAATGACACCACACTGTTAGCAAACATTACGCTTCAGGACGTCCACCGAATCGGAAGCATTTTAGATCCAACACTTACCTCATCAAACTCCATTGACAATGAGACACATATCGGATTCATAGCAAATCCAATAACCACATCTATGTCCCAAAATCAATCTTGGGGATACACGTTCGATTTGAACGTCACCTCATTTACAAATGCCTCCTTCTCATTACTAGATCTCAGCACACCGGAGAATGAGTTTTTCCTACAATCTGGATATACAGGAGCGGTCTTAGAGCAACCAATGCACTTCCCAAAGGCCGAAATCGATATTCAAACTCCCTTTGTAGACCGCATAAAGAAAAACTTCACAGATATCATAATTCGCTTTCCGGACGTTTGCCTAAATAACGGAACGATATTCTATCAATCCCAACCAGACTTGTTTGAACCATTCATCCCCTCAATTCTTGAGCCCTCAGGACCAAGTATGTCAACAGCACCTCATGTAATCGAAGAAGGCACTACGGATTCTAGTAACCTTGACCTTCAGACACTCACATTACTCTCCAATCCCCGGCGATTATACCTCATCAAGCAAGCTCTGAATCTTATATAGCTGTCACGCTGTTCTCACTGCAGTTTTTAGCCTATACATGGGTCGAAAGGCGCATTGGGCAATCCTCAACCAAACCGGTAACCTCCCTTATTGGGTGTGAGCAGCTCCGAGGCTTTAAAAGTGCGACACTTCTTAGAGATAATGAACTAACTCCTAGGTGCCACACCAATGCCTTCTGAAGAAAATGACCTCGACGAAGCCTATTCACGATATGGAAAACGACTCAAGTCCAAAGTAACAGCTAAAGATCCAACGAAGGATGAAGAACTCCGTACCCGGCTAGAGCAAGTGGACAGACAATCCCCCAAAAAAACCGAATTATTCACCGAATCAAGCACTCGCCTTGAACAACTCAAAGAAGAATTTCAAATCGAGGTCCATATCCCTCAAACACTACCAGACTATGTAGTATATCTATTAGCCCATGGGCAAGTGAGTGGCCCACAAACTACCACTGTCACAATGGCAGACCTATTTTCTAAGACTCACGAAGTCGAACAATTCCGAAAAATCTCACAAAAAGAATTTCAAAAAATCCTCAAACAATTAGAGAAGGCAGACACGATCCAACTTAAAGAAATCCAAGGAACCCTGGTTGTTAAGCTACGTGATGAGTTTCTCAGTGAAGATGAAGCCACCATTCTCGATGTTGCAGCTCGAAAAGATGGAAAAGCTTCTCTGGAACAAATAATGCTTTCAACAGGATGGACCCAAGCGCGGGTTCAGATTGCCTTAGAGTCATTGATTTCCAAGAATATGGTTGTACGGAAAACCAGCTTCACCCGAGGAACTCGGTACCAAGTATCAAATGACCCATAAGCACCTTGTTTCACTTATACATAACCCTCTATTATTTTAAATACTTATTTTGGGAATGCTGATTTGGTGTCAACCAAGTGAGTACTGATTGCATGGAACCCCTTCGTCGAATTCAGAAACCTCTGGACGAAGATCCTCAATGGGATATCCGCCGTGAAAAGCGATTACTTCGCCGAGCGATAGCAGCTTCCAGTGGATCCCATCGAATACGCCTTCAACGTGAATTGGCAGCCCTTGAGGATTACGAAAGAGAAAAGCGTCAAAAGCTCCTTAAACCAGCCGGTAATGCTTAGCTCCAACGCAAGAGTGCCACCCTTCTTTTTCAGTGGGAGTATTCTTAATAGAGATCAGCTTAATGTCAGCTAGATTCATCGAGTTCCTGTTGAATCATTGGTGAACCGCTGTGGAACAGGTCATTGCCATCTCCGGAACGCCCGGAACAGGCAAAACTGCCGTTGGCACACTATTAGCCCAACAGCTTCACACCGAAGTTATTGAATTGGGCCAAGTGGTCAAGGAGCAACAATTCCATTATGGAAAGGATGTTGAGCGTGGAACTCTCATTGCGAATATTGAGAACCTCCAAGACTACTTATCAAAACGAATTCAACAAACCGAGGAACTACTAATCGTCATAGGTCATTTCGCAGATTTAGTGCCAAAAGAGTTCTTGAAAGTTTTAGTGGTCCTACGCTGTCATCCAGTTACCCTTACACAGAGATTATCTAATCGTCAATGGTCTTCGAAGAAGATAGTGGAGAATATTCAAGCAGAGATTCTTGGCGAATGTACATCCCAAAGTTTAGTGAACCATGATTATAATCGAATTTTTGAAATCGATACTACTGACTCCACGATTGAGGAAGTAGTTGCTTGTTTTCAGAAGATACTATCGGGAGAAGGAGATCAGTTTACGGTTGGCAAGATTTCCTGGCTTAGTATTCTAGACCCACAGCTTATCCATGAGATTATGGAGGAGAAGAAACTACCCTCCTCATCACAAAAAGCATAAGTGTCTCCCCATTACTTGAAGACAAGAGAGAAAAGCGGGTTGCATCACGTGAAAAATGGTATTGACTCATCTGTACAGGAGCTAATTCGTAAATACAGTCTAGCTAACGCTATCAAATTTGACGGGAAAGCAAATGCTAAAGCAGTCATTGGAAAACTACTGGCTGAACGTCCTGAATTACGTTCCCGTGCACGCGATATCATTACCCAAGTCAACAAGACAGTAAAAGAAATCAATCGGATTTCTATCACTGATCAAATTTCTGAACTTGAAAAAATCGCACCCGAATTACTTGAAACGACCAAGGAGAGACGAAGTAAAGAACTCCCCCCGCTTAAAGAGGCCAAAATAGGAGAAGTAACCACCCGGTTACCACCAGAACCGAGTGGGTATCCGCATATCGGGCATGCGTATGCTGGATACATTAACTGGTATTATGCACGTCAATATGAAGGCCGATTGATTCTCCGGTTCGAGGATACAAATCCCCGAAATGTCAACCAAGAATATTATGAAGCGTTCAAAGAAGGGTACCAATGGATGGGCATCGATTGGGACGAAGAACTCAATGTTTCAGATGACATCCCCTACTTCTATGATCATGCCGAAAAACTACTTGACCGTGGTGAAGTATATTTCTGCTCATGCTCTGCGGATGTCATTAGTGAGAACCGACGAACGGGAGCCGCCTGCGAACATCGACAAACAAGTAATGAAGAAAACCAGAAAATCTGGAATGAAATTCTTGAAGGTCAACACACTGAAGGGGAAATCGTGTGTCGACTACGAATTGATATGACCCATTCGAACGCTGTGATGCGAGATCCAAACATCTTCCGTATAATTGACTTTCCCCACCCGATTCAAGGCGCTAAATATCGCCTTTGGCCCACCTATGACTTTGCAAATGCCTTAGAAGATCATCGAAACGGCATTAGCCACGTTTTACGAAGCAACGAATTTGCGAGCCGTGGAGAACTCCAAGCCTATATTCGGAACCTCTTTTCTTACGCTCAACCAATTATTCAGGAATGGTCTCGATTTGCCATTGAAGGAAGCCCAGTAAGTAAGCGAAAGATACGACCACTGATTGAATCAGAGGTCATTAGCGGATGGGACGACATTCGCCTAACAACCTTACTTGCCCTTCGTCGCCGTGGCATATTGCCAGAAGCGATTCGAGAAATGACCCGAGAAGTTGGTCTCAGTGTTGCTCAGCCCATTCTGGATTGGTCTCTTTTACTGGGTATTAATCGCCGGCTTGTTGATCCTTTAGCTAGTAGATATTATTGTGTGACACAACCAAAGCAAGTTGAACTCATCAACACAAAACCGTTTACCGCAAAGATACCATATCATCCGGATTTCAAGGATCGAGGAAGCCGAAAGATCCCAGTAGAGAAGCGTGTATTCATTGACGGGATGGATGCCAAACAACTCCGAAAGGGTGACATCTTTCGACTGAAGCACGCTTTCAATCTTCAAGTTGAGAAAAAAACCAAAGACACCCTACAATGTAGTTATGCTGGTGACGAATTAGACAAAGCAAAATTAAAGATTCAGTGGGTAACTCCGGATTCCATTCCCTTGAGGTTATTCATCCCTGATGTATTGTTCATAAAGGGGGAGGTTAATCAAAAGAGTCTTCAAATCATTGAGGGTTTAGGAGAATGCGCACTCCAAGATGTGAAATCTGAAACAATAATACAATTGGAACGAAAGGGATTTGGATTCGTCGAGAAAAATGGGGAGAAAGTCAACATAAATATGACTGAATGAAGTGGGGCACAAAGATTTTAGAGCGCTGATTCCCAGTACCGTATAGCTAGAATTGCGCGATCGGGGGTATAGGCTTAGCGATGGCCGAGGAAGTACAGCGGGCATTGGACAACCTTCGTTTCGACCGAATGGTCAAAGCATTCTGTATTATATCTCCTGACAATAAGATCTACCAGAGTACACTTGACCCAGATACAGAAGCGATGGTAAAACAGACCGTTAGCTTATACAAAGGGCAGATTAGTCAACTTACCGTGAATACTGATGCAGGGCTTGTTGTAATTTCAAAAATTGCTGATAATTGGCTTCTTGCTGTGCTTTTTCCACCTAACCTTTCATTAGGTATTGCAGTCGTGAAAACAAAAGCGACTCTCTTAGCACTTCGTGAACTTGACTTGAACATTATCGAAACCATTCCCGAAGCACCCGCTGAACCCAAACCTGCAGCACCACAACCAGTTACTCCTCCCCCTGTTCCTCCACCTCAACCCACTCCTACCCCAGCTGAATCCCCAGAACCAAAACCCACTACTGCTGAACCAGCGCCACCATCACCCGAACCAATTCCACCGCCTGAATCTCAACCCACCCCGCAAGAACCAGAATCGATGCCGCCACCCATGGAGCCGCCACCTCCAGAACCAACCGAAGCGGAACCACCTCCAATTCCACCACCAAAACCAGACGATGGACGAATTAATCTAGCTTTTATCCCCCAAGGTGGTGAGGACTTACTTGCAGCTCTTGATACAGGATCCTCTGTTGGTAGTTCATTATACGATAAATTTGGTCCCTATGCCCGGGACGTACTTTTCCTTGTAGATGGAAAACGTGATGTAAAAACCATAGCATTCCTCTTAGGGCTTCCCGAATATGCAATTGTTGAGGTCCTGGAGTTTGCCATCACCAATCGCATCCTAGCCAGCCCCGTGGCTGCTTAGGGATTTTTCTTTTTAGAGCACATTAACATTATGAGAAAAAATGATGCCGGGAGGGCAGTCGAGGGAGGGATGTTGTTTGAGGGCGAGGACGATTCGGGCATTAGGCCTCTGGGAGGATTCTGCTTATGAGGAGTGTTGGATTTAAAATCGCGTCGCTGCCCTAGCCGGCTTATGAATAAGGGCGTTCCTAAATTAAAAATGTTTATTTTTTCTCAAAGAAGAACAAAGAGGATTGCGATAATTTCAAGAAAGTTTGCTGAATACTTAAGATTTAAGCGTTTGGTTTTCGATAATAGTATTTTCCTCACCGCATTGGACACATATTAGGGGCTGAGAGCGGTAAGTGGTGCCACATTTGGAACACGTAGATTGTATCTTGGTAGGAGCTTGCTTGGTGAGAGGTTTTTGCCTTCGGTAGAGAGAGAAAGGAAGAGTGATTAACACAGCAAGACCTAATGTGATTCCAAGGGGAAGAAGAGTCTGCCAAATGAGGAATGTGAGCACAAAGTTGATTGAGAATCCTGGCAAGTAAAGATACTTGATGATGAACAGCAACCAGGTGCCTGCGGGAAGCAGAATAGCTGCTATTAAAGTTGAAATCGTGACGTTGAGATCTCTGACAAGGAGTGCTACGACGATAGCGACTATTAGCCAAAAAATCAGCGAGAATGGAAAAGAGAAGTTAAGCAGTAATTCAACGGTTGCCAATATCCAAGCCAATTCGTATAATTGTAGGGGATTAATGAGTGGATTGTATGTGGTGTAGACCATTGATTGAATGATGGATGGTTGAGTTAGGTAGACGATGAGGGCAAGCCCAAAACCTATGAAGAGTCCTAAGGGTGCAACTCTGGAACTCCTATAGTTAGGCATAGTAGGGAGCCTTGGAGTTTTGGCTTATTAATATGGTTCTAGTGCGTTTCAATTTGCGAAGTGAGGGTTCCGCCAATGACGCCCCCAACAGCTGCGATTAATCCTGCTAGTAAACCGTTTAGGACCCATACAAGAAGAGGTTCCGTGTAGGGTAAACCAACAAGAAATGCGAGCACAGCACAAACAAAGGGGGCAATCATAGCCATAATGAGTCCCGCTGCGGCACCCCTCATCATATCTCGGACAATTAATCCTGAAATAAGACCACCAATGAGCCAAATAACAGGAGCCAGAATATAGATCACGAGAATATTAAGAAGCGTATCATTGTAAACCATGAAAAGTTGCATCAGTGTTGTAGCCCCAGGAAAGGTTGAAGCAATTGAAGCTGGAACCAAACCGGGTCCGATGAGCGCAGCTAAAAGACCTATAGAAGCTGCATAGATAATTCCAAAAGCAAAGCCTAATGTCGCAAGGAAGCCAACAACTATTCCGACGATTAAACCAGTGTTTGAAGATGCCATAAAGCTTACCTCGGTTCCTTGATTATGAGAGGAGAATGATGATTTAAAGTTGTTTACAACAATTGGTTCGATATTAGACCATACGAAGTTTTCTTAATTCTCTCATCAGAGCGATTAGCTTCCCATCTTTTGTTGCCATCGCCCTCATGAAGATTTTGACCTTTTTGCCCGCAGTCATTTGGACAATTGATTCACCTGTTACAATATTCGCGAGTTTGTCCAGCGTTTTATCTTCGGTTTGTAAAATCAGCTCTCGAAGTTTAAGGGACTGATCAAACTCTGCTCCGTAGAGTTTCCGCCATTCTTTTTCATATTGCTGTAAATCAGATGTCTTCACAGATTCGTTTTGAGCACACTTGGCGGCAACACGGCCTGCGATACTACCGCACACCATAGCATAACCCATTCCGCCACCAGTAATGGGGTGAACCTGCCCAGCAGCATCACCAACCAAAAGTGCGCCATCGACGACATTAGTTTTATTTGGTCCACAAACTGGAAGAGCGCCAACCCTGGTTTCGATGACTTTGGCATTACTGAGTTGTCGCTTAGCCACATCATGATGTTTAAGGAAATGATCTAAGTATTCCTTGGCGGTTTTTGTTTCAACGCCGCCACCAATTCCGATACCTACGTTTGCGCGACCTTCACCCTTTGGAAAAATCCAGATGTATCCCCGTGGTGATATTTCACTACCAAGTAGAAATTCCATCAAGTCTGTAACTTCTAGGTCACAGTTCGCCATTTCGTACCCAAAGCAAGAATCAATGTCATCGGGTTTGTAGGATTTTCGAAGTCCCGTTAGCCGAGCGATCTGACTGTTAACTCCATCTGCGCCTATTACAACCTCAGCTTTCAACGTTTTCCGTTTGCCATCATGTCGCACAACTACACCAGTAACTGTTCCATTCTCCTGGGTTATGTCAAGTACTCGAGCACCAAGTAGACTATCGGCTCCCGCTTCTGTAGCGCGCGCAAAAAGTTCTTTGTCGAATATCCGTCGATCAATTGTAAATCCACTGGGTTCTTTGGTAGCATAGTCAACTGATATCTGTCCTGGACTAAAAAGGCGAAATCCACGAAGAGGTGCCCGAATTGATTCCTCGGGGATATCTATTTCAGCAACTCCAGGACCAGTTTTTCCAATCGCTTCACCACACTGAACGGGAATTCCGACGTTTGTTTTCCTGTCAATGATTGTGACATCGGCACCTGCCCGGAGCGCACCCACGGCAGTTGATGAGCCGGCTGGGCCAGCACCAACCACAATTACATGTTTCATTGATTCTGTTTCCTCCTTGAGTAATCTTCTTTACCGGTCAATTAGAGTGATTGCTCCTACAGGACACACTTTGACACAAGTTCCGCAGCCCGTGCATTTCTCAGGCAGTACTAAGATGTAACCTTCTGTAACTTCAATAGCGTTAACAGGACAGACGGTTGCACAAGCCTGACAGATTCCACATAGCTCACCATCAACATCTGCTAATTTCTTTTCACGTTTCTTACTTGCAGTTGATGTAGGAGACATAGTCTTGACTTCCTCGGTGTATTTACGAAGAACACGGTCAGTTAGGGTTTTTGAGCCTTTCTACTGTCTATTTTGCTCCTTGGTTGTGAAAATCAAATAGGCTCCTTGAGGTGGGATTATTCCCTGTTCTGTGATAAAAGCGTCGATGTGCTCATGACCAGTAACATCGAAAAGTGGATTTCTTACCGTAACTTGTGGATTGATATCCCCAGGGGATACAACCTGTTTAGGGTCTCCTTCTTCGAGAGTGATGAGACGACCCAATAGTGTTTCATGAGAAAACTTGTAACTCCCAAGAGCTATGAGAACACGTACACGTGCATCATGACATAATTCGGCAAGTGTTGCAGTTCCCACTTTGGAGACAATAGCCCCATTGGCGGCTATTGCTTCTCCTCCAGCAAGAAGGAGGTCAATATCAGGTAGAAAAACCCTTGTAGCAAAATCTGTAACGAGAGTAACAGGTATACCTAATTCTGCAACTTCATTTGCTAGAAGGCGCCCTTCAAGATCAGGACGGCTTTCTGCAACAATAACTTCGATTTTCTTGCCTTGCTCAACTACTTTCTTAAGTATCGTTAAAACGGTTGAGCTACGGCAGAGGGTTAAAATTCGATCCCCAGATCGTATGCGCTTTGACCCGATTTCGCCGATTCGTTCTTTGGCATCCGCAATTCGTGAAACAAATTCGTCACAGGCATTACTAATGGTTTCGCGCATTTTCTTGAGGGCCATTTTTTTATGAAATGCGTTTTGTGCAGCATCTTCTATGTAATCAAGGCAGTTATGTAATGCAGCTGAAGATTGACGCGCTTCCCGGAGACCATACGATGCGATCTTGATTTGGTCAAATAGATTCTTTGATGAAGCTACTTTGGTTTTCAGTGCTAAGTCTTTAAGAGCTGAAGCAGCGGCGATGGCGGTTCCATCGGCGCTCGCAATCTCATAGGTGTGTAACTTCTTTATGAGCCAGTCAACGTTCAACTTGGAAGCCTCCATGACAGCATTAATACCCTGATTGTGTATTAAATGGCTCGGCGAATGGCAATGGTGTTAATTCCCCAAGAAACTCAAAAAATCGCAGAAGATATCCGTTCAATGCGTACGCGGGGTGCAGGCCGTATTGCTCGTGCGGCTGCAAAAGGCCTAGTCATCGCAACATCAGAGTCTAAGGCAAAACGGGTTCCCTCACTTCTAAGAGATGTTGCTGTTGCCGCTCAATTATTGTATGAAACTCGTCCTTCGGCGGTATCATTGCCAAATGCCCTTCGATATTATTACACCCGATTACTTACCCAGGTTAATCGGACCAAAGGCATCCGTGAACTGAAAGAAGTGGGATTGAAAATTGGGCAAGGATTCATTGAAATGTCCAATAATGCTGTCAAAACGATTGGGCAGATTGGTTCACGGTTGATTCAAAATGGGGATATAATTTTCACCTATTGCAATAGTGCCACTGCCTTTGGAGTTCTAGAAACCGCCTACAAAATGGGAAAAGAGTTCACAGTTTATGTTCCAGAAACTCGACCAAGATATCAAGGGCATATTACTGCAACATGGCTGGATAAGGCAGGTATTTCTTGCTCTTTGATTACGGACAATTCTATTCGGTTTCTCATTGCTCGATCAGATAAGGTTTTTGTTGGAGCAGACGCAATTACAGCAAATGGTGCAGTAGTTAACAAGATTGGTACAAGCTTGGTAGCCCTTGCAGCAGATGAAGCCCGGCTTGATTTTTTTGTTGCAGCAGAAAGTTACAAGTTTAGTCCTGCTACAATGGCCGGTGAATTAGTTGAGATTGAAGAACGTGATGTAACCGAGGTTGTTTCAAAGGAGAAACTAGCGAGCTGGAAAAACGTCAGTGTTCGTAATCCAGCGTTTGATGTAACTCCCCCTGAGTATATTGATGCAATTATCACAGAACAAGGTGTTATTCCCCCTCAAGGAGCAATTGCCATCCTCTTTCGAGAATTTGGATGGTACTCAACTGAACAAGCGTTACCCTGGGAGTCATATTTGAAAGGGAAAGGAGAATAACTGTTGGCTATTCTTTCCCAAGATCCCGGATTATTTTTCGCCACTCTTTAATTCGAGATTCAGAAATTCCAGTTAAGAGGGCAAGGTCCCGTGGATTTTCTGTTTTGAGGTTATTTAGTGATTCCACGCCTAATTCCTTGAGTTGTTTGGTTTCAGACCGTGTGATATCAGGGAGGTCTTTCAATTCCTTAATGGTTGGCTCTTTGGCTTTTTCTTCCCGAGCAGCTTTGGCTTTTCCTCGTTCATAACGTTTAGCAGTATCAATCAACTTCTCAGCGCGGTTTCGTTTCAAATCAGTGATTCGTGCAAGGCGTCGAGGAGAAACCGTGGCTAAATCATGAATGTTTTTAACTCCTGCTTCCACGAGGGTTTCAGCAAGTTTCTTAGTGACTCCAGTAAGGTTAGCTAAGTCGGTTTCTATCGGTTCAGGTTTTGGTTTGACCTTGGCAGGTTTTGTTTTCTTAGCTTTGGGTTCAGGTTTTGCTGCTTTTTTGGTTTTTTCAAGTTTCTTAATTCGTTTAACAAAATCTTGAAGCAGCTTCACGTTCTCAGTGTATTGGGTTTTTCGACGGTTATCAATGGGAATTGCCATCCATCGAGCGTCGGCTAATCCTATTCCTGCCTTTTTGAGTTCTTGGAGACTAAATCCCCGACCCCGGCGTGTTTCACCGGTTTGGGGAGCGTGGATTTCGGGTCGGAATGCCAAGGTTAGTTCACCTGAAGGTTGAGTGCAGGAGATGAGAAGAGTGTCAGCTAAAAATGTTTTGACTTATCAGACCTGATATGAGGATTTGGGTAAGTAGTCCGAGAAACCGAAAAGAGAAGAAAACTTAAATTGTAGGTTATAGTCGTGGGCATTGAGTCACCGAGATAGAGGTTAGCAAGCTATGATGGGACAAGAAGATAATCATCGATTAATGTCTCACACAACCACTGTTGCTGTGAAGGTAAATGGCGGCGTAATTCTGGGTACTGAATCACAGGCATCAATGGGTTACCTAGTAGCAAGTGATACAGCCCCCAAAATCCTACGAATTACAGATCACACTGCGATGACAATTTCAGGATCTGTTGCTGATGCACAACAGCTCACTAACAATGTTCGTGCAATCGCGCAATTAGAGGCGTTAGAAACTGGTCGTGAGCTGACTGTGAAGGCAATTTCTCGATTAACTTCTTCCATTCTTTTCCGTAACCGTATGTTTCCTCTGATTACGATGCTTATCGTCGGTGGAGTTGACAAAAAGGGAGGTCACATCTACATGCTTGATCCGTTAGGCAGTATGTTGGAGGAAGAGAAATTTACGGCTACAGGAAGCGGATCAGTTGTAGCTTATGGTGTGCTCGAGGACGAGTATCGAGATAACATGACCATTGAGGAAGGTAAGGATTTGGTCACACGTGCTGTCAATGCCGCTCGAAAACGTGATATTGCTTCTGGTGGCGCAATCCAGATGGCTATAATCAATACTGAAGGCGTTAACATCTCCCGTGAGCAACTCTCGAGTTGAACCCTTCGAGAATCATAAGGTCCTAATACACACAACAGGCCTGTTGTGTGTTGACGGTATATTCATTCTTCTCTAAGTACTGCAGTGTAGCATTTGTAGGTTGCACAAGGCGCGTGATCCCAGCTTCGATTGCTAGTTTTTCCATTTGGTGACGAATGCCACCACGGGGTCGCATACAACCGAGTGCAATTTCGGTTTGTGGAAAAAGAAGCCGGGCGAGTGCACATATTCGGGCCACGTCAAAGGGTTGTGCCGGTGGACTATCAACCATGGGGGTTCCTTTTGTTGGCATAAATGCGATGATGACAAGGAGTTTTGGTTTAATAGTTGACTTGATGAGCTGTAAGGCTTTAAGCTCACCCGCTAGTTTTCCATTCAAGAGTCCAACACAGATATGAGGGGCAGTTGGTAGACCACTAGTATCAAGCGCCTGTAATGTCGAAAGATAATCAGCTGTCGTTCGGTGTTGTAATCCATAGACAGTGTGGATTGTTGAGTCATCACCAACAACATCCACTGAGGCACAATCAATACCGGTCTGATTAAGATTGTTTGCTTGAGTTTCGGTGAGAAACCCGGTATGTACATTGAGATAAAGACTGGTCGACTGTTTGATTTCAGTTATTGCAGGTAAAAATGGCTCAAGTGGAACCACGCCTGTGTCATCGCAGCCACCACTTATGAGACAGCCTACTCCATTTTGCTGGACTAGATTGTGACAGAATGAAGTGAGTTCAGGAGGATTGTTAATTGCATGCATTTGGTGAAGAAATCGTCCTGCACAGTGTTGGCAGTATAGTTGACAGCGGGTTCCTGTGATTGAGACGGAAGGAAAATGACTACCAGGACGAAAGACAGAAATTTGTCGGTTAAAAGCTTCATCAGTTAGAATACGGGCTTGAGAAAACAAACTGTCAAGGTGAGATTCAGGTGCATTAAACCAATCTAGTAAGGTTTTAGCTCCCATATTTGGGGAGGTCATTTCTCGAGCCCCCGTCGAAACGTCCAGTCTGATTTCGCATACCATGTGTCTGCAATTTGCCGGGCAGATTGCAGTTCCGCATCGGTTAAGCCTTCTTCATAGAATCGCGCAGGTAACGTGCCTGAAAGCCCTTCAATAAGCGCTTCTTCAATTTGTCCGAATGAGGGAATACTCCCGAGCTCTTGTGTAAGTGAGGTTAAGCTCTTCGCAGCCGTTTTTATCAGATTAGAATCTGCTTTCTGTTTATTGACTTTCAAAAAAGCAAACATCTTGTAGAGGTCGAGGGTACGCAGGATGGTGCCATGTTGAAGGAGCGTATTCCCTCGGCGAGACTGGGCATTTCCGGAGATTTTTCGTTTTTTCACGTAAAGATTTGGACAGAAATTTTCAGATCCTGGAGAGAACTTGGCGCTGACGCCTAATCGATTAAGCCCTGCAAGAAGACCACTGCAAAGGTGTTGGTAGGTTTCAATTACATCAGTGGGAAGTTGTGTATCATCCGTTCGACAGATGATACTGTAGGTAAGCTCTCCTTCAAAATCATGATAGACTGCTCCTCCACTGGAGAGTCTACGTACGATATCGACATTTAGTTTCTTACAAGCTTCGACATCTACTTCATCATCGAGATGTTGAAATCGTCCAATTGATACGGCAGAGGGATTCCAGCGATAAAAGCGAATGGTGTTGGCAGCTGTATCCTTGTGGCATCCATCGAGTAGAACATGATCAATTGCCATATTTTCATATGCATTGAAAATGCCGGTTCGGATTAGTCGCCATAGCTTTGCCATGTTCTAAAGAACTCCTGTTAATTGGTTTTCGATTTCGTGGAGAGCCTCGGCAGTTGGTGGTTCTGGATAGTTATAGATTGGACCTCCAGGCGGTTCAGTGAAGAACGGACGATTACAAGAAGGACATCCAGCTGTTTGAAAAGCCTTCCCTCGTGCGATTATATCGGTGAGGAGTTCTTTTTGTAACTCGAAGCCCGCCAGCTGATTGGATGAATCAAAGTGTATTTGGTTCGCATTAACAAGTTGATTTTGAAGAAGATAATGTGCTAGCTGGATACGGCGATACTTTCCAAGTGTGGGTCGTTCCATTTCGGCCAACGGAGTTCCTTTCACAGGTGTAAATGGGAACAATCCAATAGTGATCCCTTTGTTGACCAAGTCTTGGATAAGATGCACTGTTTGGTATTCGGTTTCACCTAATCCAATAATGAGATGAGTGGTTGTTCGACCTGGTCCAAAGATTCTCTGTGCTGATTCTAACGCTTGGTAATGTTGGTCCCAAGTAAAAGGTCCTTCAACGCCATCACCCTTTATTTGCTCGAAAATATCAGGGGTGACTGCATCTAGTGAAATGGCCACACGATCAACTCCCTGATTATAGAGGCGCTGGAGCTGATTTGTGGCTAAAGGAGGTAATGCAATGGAGATGGGAATCTGTGGTAAACGCTTCTTGAAGTGGGTTACAAGGTAGCTTAAGTCATTGATAAGAGATGGGTAAGATAGTGTTTGGATACAGATGCGATTAAAGGGGACCTGAAAATTATTTTCAGTAAGAGTAGTAAGAACCTGATCCAGTGAGAAGACTGGCCAAGTTACCCTAGAGAGTTTATTGGCATTTGTGCTGCTATTACGTGCTTGTGTGCAAAATGCGCAATTTGCGTGACAACGTGATTGGGTATATGTCATTGTGTAGGCGGTGGTGGGTGCAGCATCTAATTTGCATTGAACTAGCCCGAGAAGTGCTGCAGTGCCAATTGAGAGTCGGATTGTTTTCGTCAAAAGCCTATCCTCATAGGAGAGTATTCAACACGGATTTTTCCATAGAATGCAGGGTATAGTAGAAAAATTAGCCTTTCGGGTTTATGCCTTTCTGACACGTGATTTCAACTTCGGGAAAAACTAGACTTAACTCGTTGCCAAAGATAATGCGGAATCGCACGTATGATAGTGCTTCTATAAGGACGTATCCCTACTATGAGGTCAGCAGCAAGTTGTAAGAACCGTTGATTTGACGCCATTCCAGAGCTTACATTCTGTGACGCCATTCCTTGAAAGAAGAAGTTTCGGAGACGCAGCCCCCACTTGAGATCGCTTCCGAATGCTTTATTCCATTGAGTTTCATACCGTCGAAGGAACCGTGCACTTACATCGCCTTTTCGTATTGCATTTCCTGCAACGGCACCTGCGATTATACCGGCAAATATTGCATAGTGGATTCCTTCACCTGTAATGGCACTACAATGTCCTGCAGCATCTCCGACTAAAAGAACCCCATCAGCTACAGATTGGCGTTCATAGGTTAACGGAACTAGCGCCCGTTCCATCAATTGTATATTTCCGCCAGCTAGTTGTTCTTTTCCACGAGGGTGGGCTTCAATGAAATTTGTCAAATAGCGTTGTAAACGATCCGTTACAACACTCAGCAGGGAACCAACGCCTACATAGACTCTCTCGCGTTTGGGAAAGATCCACAGATAGCCATAAGGACATATCTCTCTACCATAGTAGAGTTCCATGCGGCTCCCAAAGCGTTTGGTAATTTCGTCCTCCGGTAGGGTAACCTGAGCTTGTATAGTGACTCCTAACTGATCACTGAGGAATCGAGTCCGAAGTCCTGTTTCTCGCGCAACGAGAGAATTAACGCCATCTGCACCAATAAGAAGAGACGCGTGTAATTCCTTGGAATTTCCTTTGAGAGTTACTCTCCATTTGATATCGCTTCGCTTACATCCTATGGCTTGATGTTGAAGAAGGATTTTTGCTCCAGCAGCACTTGCCCGTTGACATAGGTGCCGACCAAGTGCTTCGCGAGTTATTTGGATTCCAACCGGATTTGGATAGTCTACATGATGTATGGGTAATCCTGGCATTGATATGGAAATCCCAAATGTTTGCCTCTCAGCTAGATTTTGCGGTATCTTGCCTTGTAATGCTCCCATATGGGTGAGAAACCCTCCACAGGGTTTATCCTTACCTGGAACACGATCTTTTTCGATAACAGCAACGCTTACTCCTTGCACAGCTAGGGATTCTGCTGCTAGAAGCCCAGCAGGACCGGCACCCACGATGAGAACGTCAAAAGCTGAATCAGCCATTGGAGAGGATGGAGGGAGGGAGTTGCATATAATCCTTGCAGTTGAAGGTAAAGCCTAAAATTGTAAAGTGCCTCACAAGAACTTGGTGTTCTTATGAGAATTGCAGGGTCAGAAGAAGAAAATAAGACTGTGATTGATGTTGCGCGGCTCATGCTTTTGGCAGCACGGACTGCTCCAAAGGGTCGAGGAATTGATGATCTTGAATCAATGATTCTAACTGGGAAAGAGAAAGACGCTGTAACCAAAGAAATGTATAAGATATCTAAGGATCCAGACGACCATTGGGCCCGAGATGCAAAGAATGTTGAAGCGTGTGAAGCCCTTGTTCTCATTGGTCTCAAGGGTCCTAAGGCTTTGGGTACTCAATGTGGTGCCTGTGGCTATGCTAATTGTGGTGAAATGCTCAAGGTTGGGCGGAAAGAAGGGCAGTTCTTTGCTGGACCAACTTGTATTATCAAAGCCTTAGATATGGGCATAGCCATAGGAAGTGCGGTGAAAACGGCTCAAATCCATAATGTTGATAATCGGATTTTCTTCCGTGCAGGAGTTGCCGCCTATCGGCTTAAACTCATGCCCGACTCCACAATTGTTATTGGGATTCCTCTTTCGGTAACGGGCAAGAGTATATTCTTTGACCGATAACTAGTCTTGAAGTAAAAGTGGTAGCCCGTCGCGGATTCGAACCGCGGTCCCAAGGTGTCTCCTTCACAATCTGAGGTGAACCCAGAGCCTCGGATGATTGACCAAAGTGTATACTCAACACTGAGTATTCTACACTAACGGGCTCCAGCGCAAAAAGTTGAGACTGCCTTATTTAGTCTTTTTGCTTTTGGTTTTCTTCTTTGGTGCTGGTGGAGGGACTTCTTTTGGTTCTTCTATTCGACTAATGAGCAGCCCTGAGTCAAGGAAAATTGTGAATTTATGATCTTCATGGATGACTTCAAAAGGAACCGGATATTGTTTGGCATCTTTCACTGCATCCATGGTTACATAGAATACGGCACGTTCACCACAGATAGGACACTTGAGTGCTTTCCAGAATTTTCGAGGAGCAGGCATTCAATATTTCACCGGTTACTTCAGTTTCTTTATGGCGTCAGCAATGACAGGTGCTACTGAAACATGGCTGATTGCAGATGGGACTGTATCTGTTCCTACGACATCGAGGGCACCTGCGTCGTATATCCGAACAAGTGCATTGAGGACAAGAAGGGGATGTGTGCAAGCCACATAGATGTTCTTAGCTCCGTTTTTCTTCAAAACATCAATGGCTTTGATAATGGTATTACCTGTACTAATGATATCGTCAACAATTAGGACATCTCGTCCTTTGAGGTCCAATTTGCGTGGTTTAATTTCCACAGTTTCTGCGTCGTGCCGTGTTTTTTCAAGAGCATCATAATCAACAGAGAGGGTATCAGCTGCTGTTTTAGCCCATGCTCCTGCTTCGGCGTCTGGCCCAATGACGGCGGGATTGTGTAGCGGGTGTTTGTTATTCATGTGTTTAGCTAATTCAGTCATTGCTGTTAGGTCATGTAAGGGAATTGTAGTGAGATCATCCTGATCAACGACACGGTGGCGATGGGAATCGATGGTGAAGATATACTCGGAACCAGCCGCCTCGATGAGTCGACTTACCGTTTTTAGGCTAATGGCTTCACCTGATTTGAATCGCTCATCTTGTCTTGCATAAGCAAAATAGGGTAGAACGGTAATAACGCGTTTTGCTTTGAGATCTTTGAGGGCGTCAAGCATGAGGAAGAGTTCAATGAGGTAATCATTGGGTTTTAGTGCCAAGGATTGAACAACAATAACCTCTTCTTTTGTTACTTCACCGAGAAAGCGAATGTATGTTTCACCATCAGGGAAGTGCTTAACCTCGGTATTCAAGTACTGGGCTTTGAGCTGCTGCGCAACATTCCAGGCTAAGAATTTGGATGCGCTTCCACTTGTAACTAACACCATGGACGGTATCCTCACGTGGCGGTGTCCCTTACCTTTGACCCAATGCAAATAAGCTTAGTGGATGCGATTTGGCAGAATCTATGAAGTTAGATTACTTCGCAAGCATGTCCTCAAACCAAAGAACAAGGGCGCGAAGGGCTTCATTGGAAAGCCGTTGTGAATAAATCTGAACAGCGCCTGTGGCATCCATTCGACAAGCTAACGGACGACCAATGTCACCAATAATTGGAGTAAGGAAGCTAATGGCATGAATTGAACCAGCGCTCTTTTGAACATCCTTGTAAATGGCTAATTTCTCTAATTCACGCGCACGGATATTGACCTCATCAAGGGAACTCCCATCGAGCTCGATGTCACGAAATACCGCACGAACCAACTCTCCTGGGCCTCCATTTGATGTGCCAGTTAGATATCGGATTACTTTTCGCATTTTTCTGTTATCGATATCAAAGGCAGATAACCGACCCGGGTAACCAAGGACCGCGGATGATAAAATCCATGTAGCAGCACCGACAGCTCGACGAGGAACATCCATTATAAAACAAAACCCTGTTTCAGGACGCCAGAGAATCTGTGAAGTTACTGAATACGAGACTTGGCGATACCGTTTATCGCGTCCTCTGGGTTCTGGGATCCTAAGAATCCGATCGTAGGTGAGATTTAATTCAATGAACTTCGATGATGCTTTCTGACATTGTAAAACGGCTTTAGGCAACAGCTGCCCAATCCGTCGAGTACTCATACGACCACGCTTTGCTCCTTCCTCATCGCCAGAAACTAATGGAGCAGATAAATCATCTACAGTAAATCGAAGTTGAGTTAACTTCCGAGTAACTGGGACAATGGCTCGGGTTTCAGTAATGTGAAAAGCCTGCACCGAAATTCCTCCAACCGCCCCGTATATAGTGCAACTTCTATTTATTTAAAAAAGCCCAGATTTTTGTCGCTTTTTTACTCGTCTTCTAGAATGAAGGAATGATTCAAAAAGTACAGGAGCGGGATATGCCAATGTATTAGGAGGTCTCTTAATGGGACGAAAAGATGAAGAGAAGAAACGCACTATCATTACCCCGGATGAAGGTGAACACCATCATGGGCACTCACACGGACATAGCCACAGGCATTCGCACCCACATAGTTCTGAGACCATTGATATTACGTTAGAAGAAAATTTCATGGACCGAAATAAATCACTTGCCCGTGAGAATCTGGAATATTTCGATAGTCAGGGTATTCGAACCATTAACATCTTGGGCAGTGTAGGCTCAGGAAAGACTTCGTTAATTGAAGCCATCTCACAGAAACTCGCTAGTCGTCGAGATGAGATTCTAGTAATCGCAGGTGATGTTACGACTACAATTGATGCGGATCGTATAGCCAAACATGGTGTGAAAACAATTCAAGTAAACACTGGCGTTGAATGCCACCTTGATGCGAAGCTAATCAAAAAAGCCCTTGACGTGGTCGATCTGAGCTCAACAAAAATCATCATTATCGAGAATGTTGGCAACCTAATCTGCCCTGCTGATTTTCCCTTGGGCAGCCATTTGCGATTGGTCGTCGTCAGTGTGACTGAAGGACCTTGGATGATTCAAAAACACCCCGTCATGTTTCACGAAGCAGATATTTTGGTGATAAACAAAATCGATTTGGCAGAGGTAATGGAGGTTGACGTTAATCAATTAGAACAAGATGCCACACAGATTAATCCAAACCTCAAAGTATTCCGAACTAGTGTTCGTAATGATATTGGGATAGATGAGATAATTCGGTATTTAGAGTTTTAAATCCCAGACCGGCTTCATTAACCAAAACCCAGCATCTTTTCAAGACGCGCAGCAGTTCGTTTGAGTTCAAGCATTAGTGGCCCCAAGCGTGCGTTCTTCTTTGTAATAAACAAAACAACGGCTAAAGGTCCACTATACCTGAGGAGAATATAGCCTCGGTCACATTTGACATAGATATTGTCCAGTTCGCCCTTCTTGAGATTGTCCATAGCCGTTGACCCGATGGAGAGCATAGATGATGCAAGTGCCGCGAGTTCAGCCTCCTCAATTTTAGCATCAACTGCACTGGCCATCGGGAGACCGTCAGTTGATACAACCGCAACGCCTTGAATGCCGTCCACACTTTGTTCAGCCTCCCGAAGTATTTGCATTATAGCTTCCATTGGATCCTCAATGTCCGGGGGCTCGGTCATTCGTACCACTAAATGTCAATTGATATTGGAGATAACACTTGATTCGACTCCCTAAAAATCTGCGCTAGACTTTAGGATTCCCCTTTCCACCCTAAATTCTTCACAGTCGGGAATAATCGTTCAGAAATTGGTAGCGCTACCATGATTCCAATAATGACTTGCATGAAGTTGAAAGGTAATTCCGCAAAGGCTGCATATTGGAAGATAACCAACTGGAATAGGAAGTAACCACTTATCATTACTGCACCTCCGACCAGCATGGCGGTTGCGCTCCAAGCGGCTTGTGCATCATATCTGAGAGTGATATACATAGTAATCGATCCGAAAATCAATCCAAAGATTATCCAGGCCCATGAGGGCAGAAAGAAGGGAATAAGCCACCAAGGAAGAGTTGAACCGCCTCCACTCCATTCCAGTTCACCGCTGAAACGAAGAACACCGATGATTATAAGACAAGCAGCCAGACCAAATCCCAGTCCGATTCCCAAATATCTGAGCTGGTTTGAAGAGAAGCGTCCACGAAATATCCAACTCAAATACCCAACGAGAAATCCCTCAGCACCCTTGATAATTAGTGTGGCTAGTGCATAGTGAACATATCCTGTGGCAATGTCAGCCATCATAGACCCCACTCCTCCTGCCACAGCGCCGATAATTGGTCCAAAAAGAATCGCTGTGATGAAAACCGCCACTTCGCCTAAATTGAAATAACCTTGAGTGAAAGGGACATAAATTTGAAACGCGGCAGTTAATACCGCCACTAATGCAGTCATCAAGGCTGCTATTGAAATGAGTAACGATTTTGGCATTAGTGGAAGAAATGTTGATGATTGTGCCGTCTTCATATTCCTCACTTCAATTTGTTATAGGATTTTCGCCATTTATGTATGTCATGGTTGAGCAATAGATTGATTGGAATAGGTTCTGTGATAGAAGAAAGAACTTTTCACCTTCTTGGATGACTATCATGCCAGTACCAGTAGACTCTAGCCAATAGGGCGCGAACCAAACAGATTTGTTTTGACTCCGAAGCTGTTAGGAAATTTAAATAATTTAAATTTCTGTAGCAGAATATTTATTTTCTTAATAAGTACCACGCGTCATAATAACAAAACTCAAGGCCCCCACAGGCAGGACTTCAAGATGAATAAGATTCGCGCGTTTTCGCCAGGCCATATCACAGGTTTCTTCCAAATTTGTGATGAAGCTGTGAATCTTTTAGAACGGGGATCCCGTGGAGCAGGAGTTTCTGTGAGTAAAGGCGTCAATACCAGTGTTGAGGTCAATCCTGCGGCCGCTACAAGGATTCGGATAGAAATTAACGGGGATCCGAATTATGAGGCTCCTGTATCTGAAAGCATCATATCTCGTTTTCTAGAACATGAAGCCGAACAATGCTTTGATATTCGTATTAATCATGAAGCGGATTTACCAATTGGTTCAGGGTTTGGCACCAGTGGAGCTGGAGCACTTAGTTTAGCACTAGCTTTGAATAAGGCTCTCGAACTAGGTTTCTCGAAGGAAAAGACAGCACAGATTGCGCATATCGTTGAGGTTGAACATCGTACAGGATTGGGTACGGTGATAGCGGAGTTTTTTGGAGGAATTGAAATTCGAAGCGCAGCTGGTGGACCAGGATTTGGAAAAGTCGAAATCCTCCCTTCCAGTGCTGAATACAAAGTAGTTTGTTTACCATTTGGACCAATTCCAACACCCAAACACCTGAACAACCCTACATCCCGAAGACGAATTAATGAGCGGGGTGGACTGTTAACAGACGCCCTTCGAGGGAATCCAACAGTTGCAAATTTCCTAGAGTATTCCCGTCATTTTGCGGAACATATCGGAATTATCACTAAACGAGTGAATGCCGTGCTAAAGGATGCCGATAAGGCAGGTTTCACTTGTAGTTCGGCAATATTTGGAGAAAATGTCTTTTCTCTTGTTTTACCTGATGACGTTCATGAATTGGTGACGATTTTTGAGCTTCATCAGATTCCAGAAAATGAAGTACTTGTTATGGATATCGATTGTGAAGGAGCGAGAGTGCTAGATGCATGAAAATAAGGTTTCACTAAAACACCCTCGAGCCACGTCTTTGCGTATTCGAGCGAAACTTGTGCATGGGTTTGAGATTGGAGTAACTTCTGCCTTTGGACTGTTTGCTCACGGACGAGGGGAGGCGTTTGACTACCTAATTGGTGAAAACACTACTGATAATGCAAAGCAAGCCATCAAAGCTGCTGCGGCAAGTCTGTTACTTGGTCAAAATTCCGTGTTATCTGTGAATGGTAACGTAGCAGCCTTAGTGCCAGAGGAACTCGTGAAGCTGGCAAAAACTTCGAAAGCGAAGCTGGAAATTAATTTGTACCATAGATCAAAAGAACGAGAAGAGGCCATTTGGAAGGTTTTACAGGATGTGGGAGCCAAGGAAGTTTATGGTCTTGACTCCAAATACCATGAGACAATTCCAGAAATTCATAGCGAGCGCCGGATAGTTGATCATCGTGGATTGTTCATCGCAGACGTGGTTTTTGTACCATTGGAGGATGGAGATCGAACGGAAGGGCTTGTTCGATTAGGAAAAAGGGTGATCACAGTGGATTTGAATCCGTTATCACGTACTGCGCAAATGGCTGGTATAACAATCGTGGATAACGTTGTTCGTGCCTTACCTCTGCTGAATGCAACAGTCAGAAAACTTCGAAAGGAATCCGTAGAATCTCTTCAAAACATTGTTGATAAATTCGATAATCAACAGAATCTCTCTCAAGCAATTCAACACATCAATCGTCGTCTAAATGGGTTGGCTAAAGCCCAAGGGGCTCAGAGTGCAGGAGGTAACCCAGAATGACTTTCAACCACATCGTTGTGTTGGGAGCTGGTGCTATAGGATCCACCTATGGCGCGCTTCTTTCCCAAAAACACGATGTTACTCTGATAGGACGCCCTGCTCATATGAAAGCAATCCGTGAAAGAGGTTTATCCGTTACCGGTGACGCAGCTGGAACCTACAAAATGAAAACAGCAACCAAAGTGGAGGACATTCTTCCCCAAACGCTTCTAATGGTGACTGTGAAGGCCCATCAGTTACACGAGGTTCTCACATCAATCCGTCAATTACTTCGAAAGGACACCATGATTTTACTGTTACAAAACGGATTGGGAATTAAGGAAACCGGTCATTCTGCATTAGGATCCGACTCTAATATTATTCGTGGGATCGTTGCATTTGGAGCAGAATTCCTTGAGCCCGGGCAAATTCATGCTCGATTGGGTTTCACGTTCTTGGATTCAGATACTGCATCGTTGAAAGTTACTGAATTATTTCAATCGTCAGGACTTGATGTTGTTAACTCAGAGGAATTTAGTACAGATGTGTGGCGAAAAGTAGCTATCAATTGTGTAGCTAACCCATTAAGCGCAATTTTACAAATACCTACGAAGAAACTCGTGTCTCCAGAGCTGGAGAATATTCGTCGTGGCGTTGTAGAGGAATGTATAGCTGTGGGCCAAGCTGAGGGAATTAAGCTAGATTTGAGTCTTCTCCAGATAATGGAAACGCAATTTCCGAATTTTGAAAACCGAACTTCAATGTTTCAGGATATCTTGAGAGGACGGAAAACGGAAATCAAATTTCTTAATGGAAGGATTGTTGAACTAGGAAAGCGCCACAAGATTCCGACCCCGGTTAATGAAGTGCTTACCCAGTTGATTAGGTTCATAGAGGATGAAAATCAATGAATACTACCGAAATCCAAGCGTTGAAAGGAAAACAAAGAATCGTTATGCTAACTGCATATGATTATCAGATTGCCAGAATTCTTGATCGCGTTAATATTGACATGATTTTGGTTGGAGACAGTCTGGGCATGGTTTTTCAAGGAAATCCTGACACGAAACAAGTCACTATGGATGCAATGGTATACCATACCCATGCAGTCGCACGGGGGGCAAAGAATACGATTATCGTTGCCGATATGCCAATCCACAGTTATGACACACCAGACCAAGCGCTAGCCAATGCAAAGCAGCTATGTGAAGCTGGAGCCCATGCAGTGAAAATCGAAGGGCATCAACCTGAAGTCATTAAAATTCTACTAAAAGAGGATATTCCTGTCATGGGGCACGTGGGTCTCCTTCCCCAGTACGCAGAGAAATTCCGTGTTCAAGGTAAGACCCCTGAACAAGCTGATCAAATCTGGCGTGATGCATTAGCAATGGATAAACTGGGCGTATTTGCCATGGTGTTAGAGTGTATACCAGAATGGCTAGCGCGGAAGATTACACATGATGTGAAGAGCCCAACTATAGGAATTGGGGCGGGAAAGTACTGTGATGGTCAAGTATTGGTAATCACCGAACTTCTTGGTATGACAAGTAATGACCATCTCCCGAAGTTCGTTAAACAGTATTCTAGCTTGAACATAATTATTGGTGAAGCAGTTACGGAATTTATGGAAGAGGTTAGGGAGGGCAAATATCCCACGAAGAAACATACTTACCATTAAGGGTGAACAAATAGAAGAGAACCAAGGATACGATTCTGATGCCAATGGAAACACACCCATCAAAAGATATTCTCGAGACCTTAGGAACTGAACTGCGAGGTAAGTTCATTGTTCTCTGCGTTACTGGAAGTGTTGCCGCAGTCCAGAGCTCGGAGATAGCCCGGTTATTAATGCGCCATGGTGCAGAAGTTGTGGCTGTTTTTTCAGATGCCGCTCAGGAGATAATTCACCCATATTTGCTGGAATGGGCAACAGGAAATCCCGTCATCACCAAACTAACCGGAAAAATTGAGCATGTTTCCCTTGCTGGAGAACATAAAGAAAAAGCAGATTTGATTCTAATAGCTCCTGCAACTGCAAACACCATATCAAAAATTGCTATGGGTATTGACGATACCCCAGTCACATCCACAGTGACTACAGCGTTTGGATCAGGTATTCCCCTCGTTATAGTTCCAGCCATGCATGCTTCGATGTATAAACACCCCATTCTCAACGAGAATATTGCGAAGCTTAAAGACCGGGGTGTTGAGTTCATAGGACCTCGATTAGAGGAGGGGAAAGCTAAGATTGCCACCCCAAGGGAAGTAGTAGCTACGGTTCTAACCAAGTTGGGAACGCACCATGATTTTGCCAAAAAACGAATTCTTATCACCGCAGGACCAACCCTTGAGTATATTGACCCAATTCGAATTATTACTAGCAAGAGCTCGGGTCGGATGGGTGTCGAAATTGCAAGAGCAGCATATGAAAGAGGAGCAAATGTCACTTTGGTTTATGGTCATGGAACAGTTACTCCTCCTGAGAAGGTGACGGTCATTAATGCTGAGACGACTCAAGCAATGTATGAGGCAGTCAAAAGCGAGTTATCAGCACGTGAATACGATATTGTCATAGCAGCAGCGGCAGTGGCAGATTGGACACCAAAAACGCAGCGAAAAGAGAAAGTCCCGACAGCAAAAACTCGAACGCTTTCTGTAGCCCTTCAACCAACTGTGAAGATTGTTGATACTGTCAAAGGAATTCAGGAGTCTGTATATCTTGTCATTTTTAAAGCCGAACATGATGTCTCTGATGATGAATTGGTTGCGAGAGCGCACAAACGTCTGGTTAAGGCAAAAGCCGATTTGATTGTGGCAAATGATGTTGGACGTGAAGGAGTTGGCTTTGGAACAATGACGAATGAGTTGTTTGCAATCGATGAGGCGAAAAAGGTTGTTCACATTCCTAAAGCATCGAAATCGAAAGTTGCTCAT
>JAEOTD010000007.1 GCA_016839995.1 Candidatus Hermodarchaeota archaeon | reverse complement strand
TACCTTGCCTTGTAGAGAGCCAATGATAGTTTTGGTATTTTCAGCTAGAATAGCCGTGCTTTACCGTCTATGATGAGCTGTTGAATCGAGCAGACATCTTCGAGTTCTGCATCAACAATCGCTTTGACACTTTTTTCTACTGCACTCCAAGAGGCCTGTTCATCTGGAATAATTTCTGTTGCGGCGATTAAAGGTTGGTCAATTGGATAACCAATTCGGGTTAAAATTTTAACAGCAATTTCTCTGACTTTGGGTTCCTCTGCAATAACACGGTCAGAAATACGTTGAGCCAAGACGTTGTAGATTTTTCCAACGTGATTTTGTGGATTCTTGCCAGCCGTCGCTTCAAGACTCATGGGTCGACAAGGAGTAATCAATCCATTTGCACGATTTCCTCGCCCTACCCCCGCATCGTCTCCCATCTCTGCAGATGTTCCTGTAATTGTCAGGTAATACATCCCTCGTTTGGGGTCGTCCGCAGAATTCACAACTGCACTAACGTCTCGGTCAGTGATTTTCTTTGCCTGATCAAGCACCGCATTTTTTACATCCTCTAATACACTTTGATAATGATCAGCATCCGGAATTAGATGTGCTATCATCGCAGCAGCGACCGTTAGTTTGATGTCGTTATTAGTTCGCAAGCCCATAATTTTCACATCTTCTCCAACTTCGGGATGTTTCTTCTTGAATGCATCCGAATTTAGAAGCTGTTCCGTATCAAAAACAAGGGTTTCTGTTTCCGAAAAGGGTGCAAACGCCACACCAAAACTGGTGTCATTTGCCCGTGGAATATCACCGACTGAATGGTCAAAAACGTGTGTCAAATCAATTGAACCTGATTTAATTTTATAATCCATTAACACTTGTTCAGTTGGATCTAGAAAGCGCATTGTTTCCTTCAAGGTGTTTTTCATCGATTCAAGGGTTAACGTGCCAAGTGGAATCCGGACCAAATCATTATCTTTGAACACTTCAGTAGTTGCACGACCAACAACACAGATGTAAAGTGGATCAAGTAACTCTCCACCCCCAAATCTTACTTGGGCGCGCCCTCCGGCTATTGACCCCTTATCGACATTATGGTGTAGAATACCACCAAAATTATTGATGTAGTAATTGCATAGTTTAACACCTACATTCTCAACCACAGCATCTAGAAGTGTATCTGGGTGGCCTTTCCCTTTGCGTTCAACAATCTCTAGTGATTGCTCCTCAATGGGACGCGTGAACGCTTTTGTAACAGCGATGTTTCTGGACATCATTTTCACCTTGGATAGCCGGCATGGATGACTTTGTTTTTTAAGAATTTCCTCTGTACATCATCGATTATTCGTCAGACGAATAATCCCTTCTCGCCCTTTGCCATAACACTTAAGCCATTTCACAACTACTTGGTTATATCCTCGTGGCTACCGAGCGGAAAAGCTGTATTAACTGATATCGAGGAGTGATAGGGCATGAGCCACTATGTTGATGAAGATGAAATGCGGCGGCTAAGTCGGCGGATAGCTGAAGAATTTGAATCGACCTACGGAACACTTGATGAGAAGGTCGCTCGTGTACCTGATGATGCAGCGCTAGCAATTGCGGATGAATGTCAGGTTCATCTTGAAATTGCCCGAGTAGCCTATCGAGTTATGCTCGATGGAGTTATCACTGACCCTAAGCCCTCCTGCCGCATGCTTATGCAAGAATTTGATCGTCGAGCTGAGCAAGGAAGTCCGGTTCCCGAAATAGATACATATCAGCGAGAAGTTGCGGTTACCGAAGGCAAATGGATTGAGTATCTTTACGGTCAACTCGGAAAAATCCTATTAGCTGAACTTCGGAATTTAGTGAATCTTGAACGCACAATCTCGGACGAAATTGAACCTGCAAACGAGCAAGTAATAGCTGTTTTAGCCCAGCGAAAAAAAATTAACGAATGCTATTTCCGACCTCTACTCGAACGTTGGCTCAATGACCATGAAGGCGCAAACATCACACAGGCCGTTCGAGCAATCGCCGGGGGGTTAATCGGATCTACAAATTCCGATATTGATGACCCAATCAATGGGGCCCGCGCATCACTACTCATTAAATTAAGACGCCATGAGCAATTTCTATCCCAAGATGACGAGGAGGAAGAAGATTCTCGATTCATGGAAAAAATTCTTGGTGAAATTCAATTACTCATAAAGGAAGTCCAAGGTTCCCTTGATAATGCTTCAATTAATACTGCTGGAGAAATTCTCATTGAAGTTTCACCACCACCACATGAATCTCTCGATGAACAACCAAAGTTCGGATTTGTTTCTGCACCCTTTCCAACAAGACCACAAATGGGTCCTCCACTACAAACGCCTTTAGATTATCTGGAAAGAGATGTTTGGCTAGCTTCAATGAAATCTCCTGATGAACGCGCACCTTTCTTGCGGGAAAAAATCACAACAGTCACAGATAATCTCATTGAACAAGGTGTACCCTTGGATAAAATCGGAACTACTATAATCTTTGATTTAGACAGCCGATTTTCTTGGAAGCGTTCAAGGAAAACCGTCATTAGACGTGAACTCCGCGAAATCCAAGATTTAGCGGGAGAAGATTATCGTGCAAAGGTTGAGACGTATATTCTTGAGAATCTGTTAGCGAAAATCCCTGACCTCCGATCAAAACCCAGCGAAATCTAATACTGAACATGGCGATGAGATGAAGTATTATGACGGAAGAAAACCCACCCCTTCTTTGGGTCTTAGACTATGCTATTCCTGACTTCACAATTCTAGGGGAGAAAAAAACCCTGAGTGGGGAACTCCTCATTGCATCTCGACAACTCTTTAGTTTCCTTCAAGGAGAAGTTGTACGTTCTGCATTCATTGGTCCTGGAGTTGTCAAAGGTCAGGTTATAATTAAAGGAAAACCTGTGGACGTTGAGTATCTTGTAGGTGCTGTAATTTTTGATCCTACAAAGATGCGACCACGAGAGCCAATCCCCGTTCTTGACATTCTCAATCCAGAAATTCTAGATCCTCTTGAACAGGCTTCTGTTGAACAGGTGCAGGAAATTATCAGAACTTTAGTCATTAAAAAGGGGTCTGTGGACGATACAGGTCAAATTCTAACAATTACAACTGAGGGAGGCCTTCCACGTACTCTTATTACCGAACAGCACATGGTCGCGAAAAACATCTCGCTTATTTCCGGGCTCAAAAAGGCTCGATTCTTACTCGGAGGACAAAAAAATCGTTTGTATACCCCGTTCAAAGATGCTATGGAAAGAAATCGGTTCAGTGACCCAAGCCGGATTTGGACTTTCCGTATTGACATCATGGAATTTGAAGCTTTTAACCCTGCTAGTTTTGGTGAATGGATTATTATTGAAATGCAAACTGATCCGACGGCTTCATCAAGTTCTAGCCAAGTCGTCGAATCAGAATTTAACTCAATTCTCTCCTATTTGATAGGAAACCGGAAGTATTTCATCTTTGACGATTAGTCTTTGAGACCAATAGGATTTTCAATTGCTTCAATTGCCTTTGAGGCGTTTTCAGCTAACTCGTATCGTCCGATTACCTCAGCTACACGATTAATCCCTTGCAGAATATGAACCTGGTTGTCGAGAAAACCAAAGATGTCGCCAGGATAGATGAATAATTCATACTCTTCAAGGAATGTGGAATTGATTTGAGAGGGTGTCAGTCCTCTAGAGCGTAGTTCTAAAACAGCCTTGGACACCTTCCAATTCCCGCAATCACAGAAAGGATTCTCATTACAACGGCAATTGAAGAAATCAACAGTCCATTTGCTAAACGTACGTAACACCCACCTAGGCAACCGTTTGAGCCGACGACTGCGCTTTGCACTCATTAAATCCAATACAGCACCAGCAAATAAGCGTGTAGCAAAACGTGTGCGCAGTGAACGTTCGATTTCACTTTGTAACCGAGGAGATAAGTAGACATTTCGGAGCGGTTCCAGCCGAACAGAGAGATCATCCGCTGAATTATGGCGATGTTCTTGAATTGCTGCTACATTAGAAGCTGAAAAATATGAAATCGCTGCAGCTCGTCCCAGCTCTGTCGGCATTATATCTTGACCGCTTTGGGTAGCAAGTTGATGACGTTTTAGGAACCGAAGCCCCTCAGCAAATGTAACAGTTCGTGAAAGAAGGCGTTGATAAGCATTTTCGAGGCGTTTTCGTGATATGGTATCATAACAGGATAAGGTTGCTAGGAGTTGATCGACGGATTGTTCAAAAGTTGCTTCAGGATGCACATTTTCGATTGGGTTATTAAGCAAGTCTAACGCGACGTCTTCTTCGGTCTTTGGCGCATCCCCAAAATACCGACGTCCAATTTCAGCTAGGAGAACTGCTTTTCCGACATCGTGTTTTCCAAGTCGTCCTGCGCGACCAAGCATCTGTGTGAACTCGCCAACACTCAGAGTCTTTGTACCCATCATTAAACTTTGGAAAATGACCATGCTAGCTGGGAAATCAACGCCTGCAGCTAATGCCGCAGTCGTAACCACCACTTCAATTTTACCCGATGCAAAGGCTTCTTCGATTTTATGGCGTTGTGGATATGTCATTCCTGCATGATATGGTCTTGCTGAAATTCGTTGCTTTTGGAGTTCTGAGGCAATTGAGTGTGTACTGCGCCGTGAATTTGTGAATACAATTGTTTGTCCTTGGAAACCGAAGGAACTTTTTTGCTTGTATTCGGATTTGCTCAAGTCTGCGATTATTCTTAATTTGTCTGGTTCCGTTAGTACCATGATTAGATGCCGCTGTAAGGGTACAGGTCGACCACGAAGAATTACTGGTTGTAATCCTAATTCTTGAGCTAATTCTTTCGGGTTTCCCACGGTTGCTGATAACGCAACTAACTGCGCTTTGGGAAATAGAGTCCGAAGGCGTGTAATCAAACCATCCAATTCAGGTCCACGGTCCTCATCAGCAACCATTTGGATCTCATCAATGACAACAACGCCAACATCCCCAAATTTGTCTGCTTTTCCAGACCGAAGCAAATAGTCAAATCCCTCATAACTTGCTACTATGATGTTTGCATCTGCTACATCATCGTCAACAATTACCAGGCCCTCTTCCCCGACATCAATACCACTCATACCAACACGAATGGCAACTCGTAATCCTTGAGGCTCGAATTTCTCTCGATATTCATGGTATTTTTGATTCGCAAGCGCAACCAACGGTGACAAGTAGATGTAGACTCGTCCCTGCATTGCCGCATTTAATCCTGCAAGTTCACCAACTAGAGATTTTCCACTAGTAGTATCTGAGACAGCAAGAATAGACTGTCCTTCTAATAATCCAGCACTAATTGCCTTGGTTTGAATCGGAAGAAGAAACTCAACTCCGGACTTTTCAAGAACTTGAATAAGATCTTTCGGAATGGGGAGAGTCGAAATTGCGATTTTTTCTTCGGGTTCTTTGACAGCGTGAACCTGATCATATAACGTCATAGCTGGATTTTTACTTGGTCTAAATTGGGATGAAAGAAAGGAAGCAACCTTTTCAACGGATTTTAACCGTTGTAACATCGTTTCTAAACTGCCATACGCTTTCTTCGAAACGTCAAGATCCATGGATTGAAGGCGGTGCGTTAATTCTCGAGACGCACACTTGTAGCACACTGGTTGCCCTTCCAATCGAAAGACCTGTTGTTTTCGTAACATCGTCAATCGATTATCTGCAATACACGAGTTGCACGCTCTTACAATCATCGGATCCTTGACGCCAAAATCTCGAAGCATTCCTTTCAATTCAGCGAGAAATGGAAAACGAGGCTGTCGAGGGATGGCAATATATTCAGCGTTCCGTATCCAATTCACCATGGTTCGAGGATCTACCGGTCTAATACCTCCGCCTTTCTGAGTTATCCACAGTTTCTCAGGTCTAAGGCGCCCTTCCCTCATATGAAATTGGACCCGCGCACGCAATATCGGAAAATTAGAACGTTTGGGTCGAAAAACAATGATCACTGCTGCTAGCTCTCGTTTCTTCTCTGGAAATAGAGCTAAACTAAAAGGTGGTTTTATTGGGCGCATTGGATAACACGAATCAATCAGCTTTAGCTGAGAACAACAAGTAAGGCTTTTTAGTCTTGTCTTACTCTTAAGTAGCAAGGGATTAGAGAGTGCGAAAAATCGAGATTTATCCGGGCATCTTGTCATTGATGTTAAGCAAGGCTGCTCGAGCAGGTCGTACAGAAATCGGTGGGTTTCTAATAGGTAAGATTGAACGCAATAAAATCATAGTCACCCGGGCAACCTTTCCCCGTCAAAGGGGCTCAAGAACACATGTGTACATCAATGATGCTGATATGGCGATTCTCGCAGAAGAGCTCTCTGAAAGGGGAACTGGTGAAGTCATCATCGGTTGGCATCATACCCACCCGGGTCTTGGAGTATTCATGTCTAGTACGGATGTTTCGACTCAGCTGCGATATCAAGCCTTCTTTCCAGAAGCTATCGCTCTAGTAATGGATCCTGTAAAATTCTCAGAAACACTAGATATGGACGATCTTGATCTCCGCATTTTTCGCGTGGATGGTCGGAAAGAGATCGAGCTTGACTACGAATATGCTCATGATCCCTCTGACATAATTCCGGATCTATTTGGCATAATGCTAACTTTGGAAGAAACATCACATGTGGTCTATGAAGATACTTGGTTTGAAAAGATGTTGCGAGACGTATTTGGGGAGCGTATCACAACACCCGAGTTTACATGGGGATTTGGTAACTTCCTAGAAGCTGCCGTTGCATTTGGAACGATAATTTTTCTTACACTGTTTATTGCACTAGCTTTGTTAGGGCTATTTCAGTAATCACTTATAGTTGTTAAAATCAAAATGGATTGTTAGGGTGTTATTATTTTAGTAAAAGGGCTTGGTTAGTCAGGTTCATCGAAGCCCAGAGCCTTAAGTGCGGCTAGGATAGCCTCTTTATCATCAACCGACACATCATTTACTTCACTACTTGCTTCGGTCATACTAATCGTTTCAAGTCCTGGTGCTTCAACTGGTGAAATCGTCGGTTCGGTTTGTGTGGGTTCTGCTTCGATGACTGGTGTGATCGTTTCTGATGGTTCAGCTGCAGCCTCTGGAGCGGATTCAGATGTAATGGGTTGCTCCGAAGGTTTGGGCTCGGTTACTGCTTCAGCAAAGGCAGGCTCAGCTGTAGCTGGCATTTTTCGGAATCCGAGAAGCTGGTCAGGTTCAAGCGGATGAGACTCCATGATTTTGGTTACTTTTGTTGCATAAATTTTCATCAGACCAATGTAATAACCAAGGCGGATTTGATCCCTGCTCGCACCAACCATGAGGGTTTCTGGAGTTCCACGCATAATGATTGTAAAACCCTTATTTCCTCGAAGAATCACTTCGGAAAGAGTGCCTTGGCTCAATTGTCGAAGGGTTTCTTCACCAACATTAACCAGAGTTGCTGTTGCTGCAGAGAAGATGTCAGAGTCGACATCACCACTCACAGCACACGCAAGGCGAATCCCTTCACGGGTCACTACAGCAAGGGCTTCCAGACCCGTTGATTGCTCAATTCTTCTCATGAGGTCTTGTAAGTCTTTAAATGGAGTCTCGGCCATCGTCCATTACATCCTCTTAAGCTGATTACTTTGTTCTCTTCGTAGTTTCACTATTATAAGGTTGCTCTATCGCTGGTGTGTTTATTCTAGCGTTGCGAGCATCGAAACACTGTGATGCAAAAAAATACTTTCGGTATACTGTACCCGCTCAAGGTTTG
>JAEOTD010000063.1 GCA_016839995.1 Candidatus Hermodarchaeota archaeon | reverse complement strand
TTGGATATGATTCAACCTAAAGTGATAGCGT
Organism: Candidatus Hermodarchaeota archaeon; assembly: GCA_016839995.1. Classification (GTDB taxonomy): domain Archaea; phylum Asgardarchaeota; class Hermodarchaeia; order Hermodarchaeales; family Hermodarchaeaceae; genus Hermodarchaeum. The sequence goes on along the minus strand of JAEOTD010000063.1, from coordinate 8,649 downwards.
TGGTGGGACGTGTGCCTGCAGAAACGATGCTGGAAACAACTGTCCGAATGGGGGCCATGCATGGAAAAAGTTTCACTCGTAACGGACGCCATTTCTTTGTCATGTATCACCCCGCTGCTGGATTATATAACCAGAATTTAGTTCCCGAAATGGAATCTGATATGCAGAAACTCAAACAGCTACTAGAGACTGAGGGTGTACAAAATTCAGAGCCCACGAAAGGTCAACAGGACTTAAACAAGTTTTTCGAAAAACCTTGAATGGGAACAGGCCCTATTCTTCGTTTTCCATGGATTCGAGTGCAGCGCGTCGGCGAGTAAGAAATGATTGGAGTTCGCCTTGCATTTGGGCTCGGATTCCAATTCCCCCGGAAGCTGCAGCACCCATGGGTGAAGTGGGAGTTTGTGGAGGCGGAGCTGCTAGACCAGGTGGTGAACTCGGACCCGCTGGCGAAAGGGGCATACTCGGACTCGTTGGAGCTGCAGAAGGAGATGGTGGAGGTGCGCCGGCAGAAGCAGGTGCAGGAGCATCTTTGGGTCCTCCCATCCGAAGTACGGTGTCCACTTGGGTTTCAATTGTAGTGAGTCGGTTCCTTAACTCGTCCATTTGTTTTTCGAGTGAGCCAACGCCGTTGAGAAAAATTGTTGCCACTCGTTCAAGGACCTTTGCTAGCTCCTCGATTTTTTTAGTGGTGTCTTTTTCCGCTGCTAAGAAGTCGAATCCGCCGAGTGCCATTCTGTATCAAGTTCAAGTTAGATTGCGTGGTTTAAAACCTTGTGGGGTGTGTGGTCAGCTCCTACTAGTTTTAGGGGAAAACTAAACAATTATTCTCTCCGAAGGCGACATGCATCAGGATTCTTCGGTTTATGCTTGCTAGAACATATTATCTTCGTTTCATCTCATGGATATTAGAACTACTGTATCGTCGAACTCAATGAGACAGAATCGTATGGATCAATGGACTTCGTAATCAAAGTTGCCCTCAAGTTTTCAACCCGGTAGTTGGAACGAATTGATCTAATTCGGCTCTCATGATTTTCGCCGAATTCGTTCAAGGAGGCTTCCCCAAGGTAAGAAGAAGAGACCGATTAAAGCGATTCCGATGATTAGATATAAGGTGTCCATGAGAGGGTCGGAGCCGCCTCCAAAAATTTGGAGGAGTATGGGTTGGAGAAATGGCAGTTGCGCTCCCATTGTTATTAGTAGAGCCAATACAACCTTTCCAAAGAAACAGAAAACCAGAGCCTTCCATAGGGGATATTTTGTCGCTCCAAGTGCTATGAGGAGAATATCGTCAGGTAGGGGTGTAGCTGCATAAATGAAGATGAGTAGTCCACCATACCCTCGTTCAATTTGACTTCTAATTTTAAGAATCCGTTGTCCGGTGGGCGATTCTTCGAGAGATTCGCTTTGAGAACGCCCGAGGAGCCAGGCAACGGTTTCACCAATGGCAGCACCAGCCCCTGCAACAATACCGAGGAGTAGAGCATCGATAAGTGTGAAGCCGGGTATGAGTGCAATTAGGAGAAGAACAAACAGATAAGGGACTGGAAAAATTACTGTGAAATTACCGAATATGCTGATGATGAAGACACCGATATAGCCCCCAATTGGCCCCAAAAGACTCAACGCCCAAGCAATAATTGCGTTCATGATATCAAGAACTGACAGCCCAATAAGGACCGGGACAACGAGAAGGATGACAAAGAAAGTAACAAACACAAGGAACCTGAGGGTTCGCTTGATATCCCCTCTCTGTATATGTGCCTGCCAGACTTGTTGAAATGTTAAATCCTCACCTCGAAAGACTTTTCCCAATCCCCAGATGAAGAGGCCAATTCCGGGAATCAAGTACCCTAATCCAGTAATGAGTGAAGTGAGAGCGATATTGGGAGGAAAGAGGATGATACCAAGATGGTTGAGAATGTGGGGGATGAGGAGAAGAAGTCCTAGAAGGAGGAAAGCACCACTGCCTAATGTTAGAAAGAATTTTGCATCTCCTGCTCGTTCTTCAACTTCATTGAACGGCTGAGGTGAGGGAGATGATTCAGTCAATAGTTTCTACCTCAATGACATTAATGGAATCAAACCACGTTCTATTGTAAGGATATCTAGTTCCTGAGAAGTGGAATAATAAAAATGAGGTGGGTCAGGTGAAAAGAGGGGGGAGAGAGTTAATTATCTCGTGATAAGAGTAGAAGTCCGTTCAACGTTTCGGAGGGCACGAACACGTTCAACAAGGACATAAAGATCTTCCATGGATTCTGATTCCACTGAGGCTATGATATCCCAAGAACCCAAAGTAGTTCGAGCTTCTTTGACTTGTTTGAACTCTTTCAAACTCTCAATGATTTCAAATTCACGTCCGGATTTTGCTAGGATGAGGACGTAAGCAAGAACTACCGCCACTCCGAGTCACCGATTGGGACGGACACCTTAAGAGCCTTTAAGTCTTTTTCTCTTTTCGTGGACCTAGTTCGCGGAATGCGACTTTGTGAGTTGTTTTTGCTTCTGTGTTGGCTGGAACATCCTCAGAAAGAATGGTTCCTGGCAGAACAATAGAGTTTGTACCAATCTTGACACCGGGATGAACAGAAACGTTGGGACTGAGAATAGCGTTGTCTCCGATGACGGCACCATATTTTTGGCGGGGAACAACTTCCGGATGCCCTTGAATATTTGAGGAAATTGATTCCCCTGCAACTGGGATATTAACAAGTTGGGCACCAGCACCGATATCGACGTTTTGCCCAACTACACTGTCACCAACGAAACAGAGACGCCCAATTTTGGTATCATTATAGATGAGACTTTCTTTTATCTCCACGCCAAACCCGACGATTACGTTTGAACCTAGAGCAGTGTATTCGCGAACGAGCGCGTTATTTCCAATGTAGGTGTTGGGACCAATGTAGGTTGGTCCACGTATAGTTGAATGGGGGCGGATGACAACACCTTCTGAAATGTGCACTGAGCCTTCAATTCGGCTGGGTTGTTGGACATCTGCTGAGGCTGCGATGAACGACCCCTTACCTGTAAGCACTTTATCGAGTACAAATCGGTTTCCGCGGATGAGATCCCAAGGATGTGAGATTTCAACCCAATCCCGTTCCCAAACAGATCCAAAGACTTCTTTCCCATTATCAATGAGTTGCTGAAAGGTGGAAGTCAAATCCTTTGTTTTTTCAAGTAAATCAAAAATTGTTGACTGCACCACATAAATTCCAGCGACTGCATACCGACTCTGAATTTCCGATGGTTGTGGCTTTTCAATCAGTTGTTTAATTCGGGCGCGTTCATCAATAACTGCGATTCCATAAAATTGTGGAGTGTTGGTTAATGTGAGACTAACGACTGCCTCAGCACCGAGATCCTTGAAGTGTCGTTTGGCTCGCCGAAACATGGTTGGTTCGCCCAGAATATCAGCATTTACAATGAAGAAGGCATCTTCACCCTGCAATTCCTCTTTTGCTACAAGAATCGAGTCTGCAACGCTTTGTTGTTCTTTCTGAACTGCGTATTCAATTTTTACTCCGAAGTTGTGACCTCGCCCAAGAAACTCTTGGATTTGGTCACCACGATATCCAACAGAGACGACAATATCACGAATACCTGCCGCCCGCATATCTTCAATTATCCATTGGATGACCGGCTTCCCACCGATGTCGAGGAGCGGTTTCGGACATGTGTCAACAAGTGGCCACATGCGTTTACTTTCACTACCTGCAAGAAGGAGCGCTCGCATCGTTGATAACCCCTATTCACAATTGACTGCAGCTAAGCCAGTCATTAATCTTTTTCCTTTCGAACCCGTGGTAGGACTTCAACCGAAAATGTGGTTTCGACCTTTTGGCTTTGACCACGCGGACCTTGATATTTACACATAATTTGACCGTCATGGGTTCCCGCTTTTGTTGCTATGAGGTAGAGAGGGAATTGTACATGTTGTTGCGAAGGTAGAGTGATAATGCGTTTTTCAAGAGTTCCAGTTTTAAGAAGGAGGCTTGGTGGTAGGGTAATTGTGATTTGTACATCGGCAGCATCGCCGAGACTGTTGTTTTCGATACGGAGAATAAGCTCAAATTCTTCCTGTGAATGAGGAGGTGAGACGGGTTCAGCAATTAGGTGGATTCGTGGTTTTGCCGCAGTGATTTCTATTTGCACTGGATTTGACTTTAATTGAAATCGCTGGCTTTCTGTTTGAAAAATCATAACTAGGGGACCGACCTCAAAAGTGCCAGGTAACCGTGGTTCTAGCGTGAAGGGAATCTTAAACTTCTTCTTAGGTTCAGGTGGAATACTGAGTGCTTCTAAGAGCGCAATATTGGAGGGAATGGAGAATTGGGCATCGATCATATGCGTTGGGACGGAAAAAGAGATTGTGACGCGTCCAGAAACAGGTTCTTTGAGTTTTACCTGTTCCTTATCCAAAACGAGTTTCAGTTTTGATGTTTGTGTGTTCTGATAGAGTAGGAGGAGAGTTTCAACAAATTGGGTGACAGTTGCTGATTCATCAATACGGGTAGGGAGTTGAGCATCGGAAGGAGGAACCTCACCCTCAATGAACCGGCTTACAAGAATGGAAGCAACCGGATAGATTGGTGTTTTGATTTTTTTCCGACCAAAGCGTTTTTTGACCTTTTCAGCTTCACGATGCTTCTGCTTTGATTTCGCTAAATCATTAGCAGCAAAAAGTAAAATGGTTTGAAGCGAGTATGCTCGAATAAGCAACTCATCATCTTTATTTCTTGTACCTAATCGGATAACCTGGTCTAAGGCAGCTGATGCGGCGATAAAATCTTGATTTGCAACAGCAGCATCGATGGCATCGAAGAGAATAGCATTTTCTCGCTTATCATCATTAAGGGCGAGATAGAACTGAGCGGCTTGGAGAAATGCTTCGTAGGCGCGTTTGTAATCAGGGATCTTTGTGTAGTCTCGTCCAGCTGCGGCCCATTCATCGCCAGCCCTGATTTCATTGCCTTCTGCTTGATGTTCTCGGGCACGTTTTTCGTGTTTTGCAGCTGATTTTTCGGGATTGCCGCTGAAGACGCCTTTTAGAAAGGACATAATGAGGCACGCTTCCTGTGAACCTGCTAAAATCTTTTTGGGGTATAAGAGAAATTCAGTGTAAGAAGCGCTTATGAGGGAAATTTCATAGAAACTTCTTTCTTCGGTATTTGCACTGGGATTCCGGTAGACTTTATGAATTTCTTAAAGAGCTCGGGGTTTTCGGTATGAATGGGCACAATTTGTTTTGGTTGCATTTCCTGTAATGTTTGACAGAGTTGTATAGGATGAATATGACCTGAACAATGTGCGGTATACATGGCGAGCCCAGAGAGGGCTAGCCAGCTGAGGAGTTTATCGAAGCTAATTTCACTTTCTTCATTGAAGGGTTCAGAAGCACTAAGCAGATAGATTCCAGATTCAGCGGGTTTGACTCGTTGAATGGCACTAATGCTACCAAAACTACTGCAGAAGACGAATTTTTCTGGATGTTTATGGAGATCTTTGACTGTGACGCTGCGATCATCAAGATTCTTAATTGGAAGGTCACCCTCTCTGAGTAGTTTTTCATATTTCGACATCCGTTTTTTCTCACCATCAAACCAACGGATTTCCGCAGCTGTTGCGATATTGGGTTTTTTGAGGCCCCGGCAGTTGTTGATAGCGTGAAGTATCCACATCCGTCGTGGCTCTACTACTAGCTCCCGACCATTGGCTTTAGCAGCATCTTGCATCGTGCGGAAGCGATCAAAATCGGGTTCAGAAAAATCAGCTATTGCGAGACTTTTACATCCTTGAATAATTGTTGTGGCTTTTTCGAGTACTTCTTGCTCGTTTGATAATTCAGCTTTCGCGATATTAGTCCCTTCACTGAGTACAACATCTGGAGGTCCATTGTCTTGAACTGCTTCAACGAAATCTTTAGTAAGATGGGGTGCAGTTCCATGGCGTCGGAAATCGCCAGTATATGCAATTGTGACTTCAGAGCAGTAGAGAATGAAGCCATAAGCTGCAGGAATGCTGTGATCCACGTGCACTGGCTGAATGTCTACTCCTCCGATTTTAATTCGGTCTCCGGTTCGGAAGGTTAGTATCTTCTGCCCTTCAATATCATTATCAAAGGCTTTCCGTGAACCCAGAATTCGAGCCTCATAGATGTTGCGTGTGCATTCACCCATGTGGATAGGGATGCTTCGGTTTAGTAAGGGGATATATCCGCTATGATCTGTGTGAGCATGGGAAAGTATCACAGCATCAATATCAGAAGGAGGTTGATCTTTGGAGGGTAGATGATATAAATTGGGAATATCGGGGGTAGCTCCAATTTGAAGTAATTCTTCAAGGGACCGTGGAGTAACGGGAAAGTCATAGAACTCGCGCATTTTATCAAAACATTTCCCGAAGTCAAGGAAGAACTTCACGTCATGCCCTTTGTCTGCAATTAGGATTTTGTTGGCACCAATTTCTCCTGCGCCGCCATATATCGTAATAGTTACTGACACGTGTAATCTCCACCAGGTGTTAGTCTGTAGGTTTGGGTCGTCGAATTTTAGGAACGAAGCTACGGAGTTTCCCCTGGGAGAGACTTCCGCAGCCAATGATGGTGTTATTGTGGACGACGATTACATATCCTCTTTGTACGTCTTCATAATTAACCGATTCCCCTTGAAGCCACGTTTCTACTTGATCATCATTTAATTCCACGATTTGTTTTGTGGCATGGGGTCCAAGTAGTTGGGCACCATCCATTGACAAGCGAAAGGCATTCGGGGAGTATTCACCAACGTAGAGTCCAGTTGTCCCCGTATAGGGAAGGCGTGAAAGAAGATCGAAGGCGCTATCACTAATGAGACGAATGCGTTTTCGTCCTGATTTCAGGAACCGGTATCCAGGAAGCCGTGGAATCCCAAACTGTTGATTGAGGAGTTGCCAGACATGAGCCTCTCTTTCAAGATCGATTGTAAGAGATTTGGTTTGAGACATTAGGAGTTCTTCCTGATTAAGGCAATGAAGAAGCCATCGGTATCATTATCGTGGGGATATACTCGAAGACATTTAGTCATGTCCTCATGGTATTGAGCATCATTCCATTGAGTGATGCCTGGATGGCTGGTGAATTGTGTGTTTTGCGGCCTTTCAATCCCTGCTTCTGAAGAGTTGTTTAGAAGATGATTAACGACTGTTTCGTTTTCTTCGGGGTGTAAACTACATGTGGAGTAAACAAGGATGCCTCCGGGTTTAAGTAAACGAAAAGCAGAGGTGAGAAGCCCTTTCTGTACTGTTTGAATCCCCAAGATTCGTTGCTGGTCTGGAAATTCCAATTGTGGTGCTTTACTTCGAAGATGACCTGAAGCAGTACAGGGTGCGTCAACGAGGATACGATCAAAGCTTAAGGGAAGCCGAGTTGAAAGATGTCGTCCATCTTGGCATAAAGTAATGGTGTTGATTACTCCGCAAACCTGAATATTATGACCAAAGCTGGTGAGTCGTCGAAAGGATCGATCATTAGCAACGATGGCTCCTTTATTCTCCATGATTTGAGCCAGTTGGGTTGTTTTAGAACCTGGTGCAGCACAGAGATCGAGTACAATATGAGAAGGTTGTGGATTGAGAATGACTGGTGGAAGCATACTGCCCCCTTCTTGAATGTAGTACCAGCCAAGTGAGTATTCCCTAGTGAAGGGAAGTTGGTCATGTGCGCCTGAAATTTGAAAACCTGAGGTGAACCAGGGAAGTGGTGAGGTGTCAATCCCAAGGTGCTTTAATCTCTCAGTTCCCGTTTTAAGGTCAATTTTGAGGGTGTTGACGCGGACAAAGTGAGTAGGAGGCTTAGAAATACTATTCAGAAATTGCGGATATTCATCATCTAGTAGTCTATGGAACCGTTCTTGGAAACTCTTTGGAAAGGTGGTTTGTCGTTTTATTTCCATATACGCTTCCTCAAGTGGGAAAGGAATTGGTGTTGTCATGAGGAGGGAGTAGGAGAGGTGTGGCTCCGTCTTGACTGAACCCACTTTCCTCGCAGCTCCGATACGGAGGCCTCGGTGGGTTTAAGATAGCCGTGTCGACGGAGCCGTGTATGCTTAAGCACCTGCACCTGAAAAAACCTCGCTTAACCCAACAAGTGCAACCTTTTTTAACTGACAACAAGTAAACCCCAACTATCCGAGGGACACTTCATGGTGAGCTTGAAATCTTATGAAAAAGTCCGGAAAGCCCTTGAAAAAATCGGGGTACCCGGTCAAGATGCGTATGATCTACCAACGAGCGATAAGCGGTTCCCCGACGGAGCTGGCTATCGTATGGAAATCTCTGGTGTCGAACGCCCAGAGGTTTTACGAGCACTCATTGATGAATCTGAAAAACGAGATGTGCCCATTCATCGCTTGATCAGTGTTGTGATGGGTGCGACATTACTCGATGACAAAGAACTCCGCGAATTTGCCCAACTAGCCCATGACGCTAAGATGGAAGTCATCCTAACCCCTGGTCCACGCACGAGTTGGGATATAGGGCGACAAATCGCGACACCTGATGGCGTCTTATCCGGTATGCGGTTCCGTGGAGCGGATAAACTGGTTGAAGTAATTACCGATATTAAACGCGGTATTGAATTGGGCTTTCGCGGATTTTTGGTTA
>JAEOTD010000062.1 GCA_016839995.1 Candidatus Hermodarchaeota archaeon | reverse complement strand
CGAGTTGATACGTACTGGGTTTCAATTCCCTTGATTTGAAGTGAACTGATTTATTCTGAGCTAGCTGACTCCACTTCGATTTTGGAATTCCTTCTGCTTTGAGTTTGGCGGCATCTAATCGGGGTTTGAGTTGTTCGGTGATGGAATATCCACAACTGGGAGAGGGATGATTCACCTCAAAAGCTTTGATAGTTAATTTTCCGAGGTTCAATGGTTCTGAGTCAATAGAGAGAGGATGAAGTGTTACAAATTCGGGTTCTCCACTGATACGAAGCATCTGTTTGATTGAAGAGTCAACTTCGGGTGGATAAACGATGAAAACCTCATGTGTCCAATCACGCTGCTCCAAAAACCATAGCAGTGGTGGAAGACCCCAAAGGTGATCCAAATGAGCATGACTGAGTGCCACCGCAGCTAAGCCACGGAGGCGTAATCCTCGACGCCAAATTTCCGTCATGGTTCCAGGACCACAATCGAGGATAAAGCGAGTGCCCTCCCAGTGAACCATTGTTGAGGTCGAAAGAGAACCCACACCATGGAGAGGATATACAGAAATCATCGTTGCAGAGTGTAGTTGATGGGATGCTATAAAGAAATGCACCTACCGGAAAATCTTGTGAACTACGCCCATATAGATAAAGGAGTTTCCATCGAGCCCACTCCCTGAGGGAGGGTTGTGTGTCGATGCAAGCCAGCCCAAAAGGCTTGGACTAGCTAGGTGTGTAGATAAGTAACGTATCGATTCATCTCACATGTACAAACAGAGGTTTCTTAACGAAGAAGTTAAAAACAACCTTTGATTATTCGGGTTCACTCCTGTAATTCGCTCCAAGTGTACGATGGTGTATTACTGTGAAGAAAAAGATAGCACTGATTCCTTTCCTGTTCCTTTTCAGCATACTTGTAATCAACCCCATTCTAGCTCCGGCAATTGGTTACCAGATAGGTAGAACAGGTAATGATAATGCGTTGACTGCCACTACCCCGCCTCTCCCTCAGACCATTCCAGATTGGATTGATGTCCACCTTGACGCCCAATACACCTTTGATGATGATTCGGTAAGCATCCAGTGGTCGGGACGCCCACGAACCGGTGCCCAATCACCGTTTAATCCCTTGTATAACTGGACAAGTGCTGGTTACATCGATGGCGGAATCTGGGACGGAAACCCAGGTAATGCTACAATCTATGCCGTTGCATGGGATAGTACAACAACCGCTGACGAAGTAACAGATTTCTTGAACTATACCATGGAACACTATGTACGCTATGATAGCTATCCCTCCCTGAGCATCTTCAACTTCACAGAGTATGAGAACGAAACTACCTGGCTTTTCAATGATGCTATTGCTTCTCATGAAGAATTCCTGAATTCCACCTTCTATCTCGTCAACAACGCCACAGCATACCTTATGGATGGATTTAATGCAACGGGCATTGTTGCTGATCTAACTGAGTATCATATCCATCTTGAATGGTTTGAAAACCAACCCATCGCGAATGTGACCTTTACGTATACTATTGCCAATGCTATTGAAGATCAAAGCGGAACATCTGTGTTACGCCTTGGACGGGCTATGGGAATCGATGCCCCGTTGAATCTCACAGGAGAAGGGCTCTTAACCATCCGTGGCCCCTATAACCGGGTGTACCTAGATGGATCTCCAGAATCAGCTTTTGAAGGCATCACCTTCCCCTATTACCCAATTGGTGTTGAAGAATACCAATTCACCGATACAATGGAAGATTTTGATTATACTATCTCATTCCAAGAGGAATCCTCTGTTATCGCCATAACCCGGGAATTTAGCACCACCGTCTTGAATCGAGGTGACACACTGGCTGTTCGAATAACAGTTGTGAATACTGGTAACACCATCTTCTCAACGGCCACGATTCATGACGTTCTCGCTATTGAAACCGGTGTGTTCCAGCTAGTTGGAGGAACAGCGTCAACATCCATAGCCAATCTTGAACCGGGTGAAAACGTAACTTTAGAATATTGGGCAATGGCGTTGGTTGCAGGCACCTATGAGTACCCAGCCGTTCAGGTCGCTGGAATTAATAACTTTGATAATCAAAACACATTCCAAGGAACAACAGAATCACTCACGATAGGTCAAGGGTTAACTCCTAACGAGGTTACACTCATCGGGATTGCTGCAGCGACTGTTATCATTGTCATTATCCTCCTCATCCTGTATCGTTTCCGCAGGCGAATCTTCTAATCCCTACCCCTGTTGAAAAATTGAAATGTTTCTCCTGAAACGCCCCAGTTGGTACTTCTGATTGAGATGGGCAAAGTCCTAAAAGCCCAAAGTCCTTACATCCCTACAGGCGGTCATTCATTATGCCAACAGATGAACCGGCAGGCTATCTTGGTGAAGCCCAGAAAACCCTTGACAAGGCAAAGGTCAAAGTTGGAGATCGAATATCAATCCAAACAGCAGATAATACCTTTGAAGGGATTGTCATTCCTCGTGCCGAGATCGGAGCAGATGACAAACACATTGTCCTAAAACTTGATTCAGGATATAATGTTGGAATCCATGTCGACAACATTCAGAAACTAAAGAAATTGAAAGCAGGGAAAAAAGGCCAACCAGAGCTTCCAGCCGTCGCCCGAAAAATTAAGAAAGGAGTACCCTGGGTGAGTATTCTTAGTACAGGAGGCACCATTGCTAGCCGTGTGGATTACCATACAGGTGCTGTGAATCCTGCGTTAACAGCAGATGATCTCTATACTGTAGTACCTGAACTGGGGGACATCGCCAATATTCGGGCAGAGGTCCTGTTTAGTGTGTTCAGTGAAAACCTTCAGCCGAGTCACTGGACAACCATTGCTAAACAAACTGCAAAACACCTTGAGGAATCAGAGGGCGTCGTAATTGCGCATGGTACTGACACCATGGGATATACTGCAGCCGCCTTGAGTTTTGCCCTCCAAAACCTCCCACGACCTGTTATTCTGACCGGCTCTCAGCGCTCATCTGATCGTCCCTCAACCGATGCCGCCTTGAATCTTACAGGTGCAGTAATTGCCGCGTCACAAGCACCGTTTGCTGAAGTCGTAATCGCGATGCATCGATTACCAGATGACACGAGTATTTCCCTTCACCCCGGCACACAGGTTCGAAAGTGTCATACCAGCCGACGTGACGCTTTCTTAACCATTAATGCAGACATCTTGGGTGAAGTGAAGGACGACAAAGTACACATGCTCGTTGACAGTGCGGCATATCACCACCGAGACCCGAAACGTGAGCTATCACTTCAACCCAAATTCGATTCAAAAGTAGCGTTAATTAAAACTACACCAGGGATGACCGGAGAGCTCATTGACTCCATAATTGATCGTGAGTACCATGGAATAGTCCTTGAGGGCACGGGGTTGGGACATGCACCAGAAACTCTAATGAACGCTATTGAGCGCGCGCAAGAAGAACAAATACCTGTGGTCATGACTTCACAGTGCATTTGGGGGCGGGTTCAAATGCGAGTGTATCGAACTGGGGTCGAGTTGGTTCAGCAAGGAGTCATCCCAGCAGAGGATATGCTTGCTGAGACAGCGTATGTGAAATTAATGTGGGTCCTTGCCCAAACTCGAAATCTGTCCGAAGTTCGCCTTCGTATGCTAGAAAACCTAGTTGGAGAAATCACGGATTGCTCGAAGCGCAGCCAATACGAAGAGATGACCAGGCAATGACACAAATTGACTATGAAAAAGCTGGTGCACTCATCGGGATAGAAGTCCATCAACAATTGAACACAAAAACCAAGCTATTTTGTAACTGCCCAACTGAAATTCGAGAAGATGACCCCCATTTCACTTTTCTCCGCCGCTTACGACCAACACAAAGCGAACTCGGTGAAGTAGATCCTGCAGCATTGTTTGAGTTCCAGAAAGGTCGCGTTCATATTTACCAAAACTATGATGATAGTATTTGTTTAGTCGAGCAGGATGAAGAACCCCCACATCTCCTTGATGAAGAGGCCGTGAACCACGCCCTGGAAATCTCTTTACTGATGAAATCTCAGCCTGTTGACGAGATTCAAGTAATGCGGAAACTGGTAATAGATGGATCGAACACAACCGGATTTCAGCGAAGTGTCGTTGTAGCCTTCGGAGGAGAAATTGATGTAAATGGGTTCAAGGTGCCCATTCAAACCATAGGGGTAGAGGAGGATGCAGCTCGGAAAATCCAAGAGAAAGGCACAAAAACCTACTGGCGACTTGACCGACTTGGAATTCCGCTCATTGAAGTAGCAACGGCTCCAGTCATGAAAACCCCAGAACAGGTGCAGGCAACAGCACTCCGAATTGGACAAATCTTTCGTGTCACTGGAAAAGTGAAACGGGGCTTAGGCACCATCCGGCAAGACATCAACGTGTCGGTGAAAGGAGGAGCCATCATTGAAATCAAAGGAGTGCAGCAACTCAATCTCATCGGACAAGTAGTCCAATATGAAGTCCAAAGACAAGTTGAGCTCCTCAAACTCCGAGACGAATTAAAGAACCGTGGAGTCCGCAGTGGGCAGATAAAACAAGTCGTCCATGATGTCTCTAAGCTCTTTCAGAAAAGCACAAGCAAAGTTATCAAAGCGTCACTGAAACGAAAGGAAGGAGTATACGCCCTAGTGCTTCCAGGATTTGCAGGTCTGGTTGGTAAAGAAGTTCAACCCGGACGTCGCGTGGGAAGCGAGTTCGCTGATTATGCAAAATTCTGGGGCGATGTCCAAGGACTGTTTCACACTGATGAACTTCCAAACTACGGCATTATTGCAGATGAAGTCAATAAACTTCGAAGACATCTGAAAGCCCAAGACGCTGATGCGATAATCATTGTAGCGGCATCAAAATCCGCTTCCACTGACGCCCTCAAAGCTGTAGCTCTTCGAGCCCAACAAGCCTTGAAAGGTATCCCAGCAGAAACTCGCGGACCTCTGGCAGATGGAACCACACGTTATTCACGACCTCGACCAGGCGCAGCCCGAATGTATCCAGAAACCGATGTTGCTCCCATCACTGTAACAAAAAAACGTCTCAAACGAATCCGTCAAGGATTACCCGAATTACCAGAAGAGAAATTACAGAAATTCCATGAGGAGTATCATTTGAGTGATGAATTGGCAAATATCATGATTCGGTCACTTCGAATTGACCTATTTGAAGATATCATCAAGAAACATCCTAAGTTAGCCGTAACTGCAGCTTCCACTCTAGAAACAAGTTGGCGAAATCTAGAGCGTGAAGAAATCAAGGTAGATGATATCCCCGAAGAACAGGTCCTACTACTTTTTGATCGACTCGCAGAAGAGAAGTTTGCCAAGGAGGCTATTGAAGATCTTCTCACCTGGCTTGCCCAACATCCAACGCAAACTGTTGATAAAGCCATCCAAGATCTCGGGTTAGGTGTGATTTCTAAAGATGAGCTAAAATCAATTATTGAGCAAATTGTAGAGGCAAACGCAGTAATGGTTGCTGAGCGTGGGGATAGGGCAATCGGACCTTTGATGGGATTGGTGATGAAAGAAGTTCGGGGACGAGCTGATGGAAAACTGGTAAGTGAACTTCTTCGATCTGCAGTGAAAGCGCAGCAACAATCCTGACTGGGCGACATAAGACGTTTGAAGTGTTAATTAAACACAGCTGCAAGAGCAACAAGGATAATTGCGGTAACAACACCCGCAAAGACAATTCTGAGCCCTCCAGCTAACATGCTTGCTTTGGCGAGACGACCCATCCATACTCCAAGTGCAAATAGAAAGACCATCGTTATTATGACAGAGATTGCGGCTGCCAAAATGAAATCAAAGGGAAAAAACATCAACGGGATGAGGGGGAGAATCGCGGCAGGAAGTGGAGAAAACCCATGGATAAATGACGCCCAAATAGTAGCAAACCGAACCGCTGAATCAACCATACACCCATCCATTGGTCGTTGCATTTGCTTCTCGAGTTGTTGTATTTCCAATTTTCGTTCAACTCGCTCAGCCTCATAAGCGCCCCATCCACTCGAAATTGCTAAGCCAATCGCTGCAGCGAATCCTGCACTCACAAGAATCCTAACATCAAGAGGTCCAATGATTGACCCAAAAAACACTACAGCAGCAAGTGCACCAAGAACTATTGCAACAATCGTCAATGCACCATCAAATGCGCCAATCACGATATATCGTCGAGTGAGAGAGCCCAGTTCCGTCATACGCCAATAAAGCTTCCAGCATTCAATTCGTCCCATCGAGTTAGCCATACTTGTCAACCTTACCAGTCATCTAATAGAGAATTCAGGAAACGAATACTAATGAAAGGGTGCAAGAATCTGAAAAAGGTTCATGCTCAAGGGTTGAGCAATGAAAGACCCCAAAGAGAGTTAGGGTTTCAAGATAATTGGAATTTGGCTAATCAAATGACGGGTTTGATTGCCAGTGTCGCGATCACGAATTGTAGCTGTTTCATCTTCAAGGCTTTGGGGGTCAATGGTCACCGCTTTGGGTATCCCGATTTCATCAGCACGTGCATACCGACGACCAATCCGACCACTGGCATCGTAAATGACAGCGAGTCCTTGCTGTTTGCACACACTAAATAATGTCGATGCTTTTTCTTCGAGTTCTGGGCGATTTAGAAGTGGGAGAATCACAGCATGATAGGGTGCAAGGGTATTGGGTATTTGGAACCATGTCCACCCCCGTGTGTCATCTTTCGGGCGGTAAGTGTGTTCTAAAATCGCATAGATTAACCGGTCAATTCCAAAAGATGGTTCAATGACGTGGGGAACCACTTTCTTTCCTTCGATATCAAGGCTCAGATCTTTTTGGCTGCCTTTCATGTGCGATTGGAGATCATGATCCCGGCGATATGCATTTCCGATGACTTCTTTCCAGCCAAAGCTCAGGTGAATCTCTAAGTCGAAGTTTCCACCGCTGTAATGAGGGGTTTCTTCAGGACGCATATGTCGGAAACGAATGGCTTTCTCAGGGATACCAAGGTGCTTGAAGAATTCGACTTCGTCACCGAGGATACAAGCCATCCATTGATTGGGAACTACCTTCTTTTTGATCGCTTCATGGACGGTAAGTTGAATTGAAGCATAATCGGTACTCGATTTTTTCATTGCCTTTTCCTGTGCCTCACGGGTGACAAAATTGAGTGAAACCTGAGCGAGGTCCTCAAATAGCGGGCAATCATTGAGTTGATCAGGATTGATGAAGTATTCAATTTCCATTTGTCCAAATTCACGAACACGGACGATACCTTGTCGTGGGGATATCTCGTTTCGATATGACCGTCCAATTTGAGCGACACCAAAAGGGAGTTTCGCTCGCATAGCCGTTTGAACTCGTTTAAACCCAAGAAAGATGTTCTGGGCTGTCTCAGGACGCAAAAAGGCTTGTCGCCGTTCCCCACCGACATTTGTCCCAAACATCAATCCGAAACTTTTGACTTCTTTTAGAGGATCTCCACAAACGGGGCAACGAAGCTTATGTTCTTGAATAATGGCTTCCAATTCTTTGTCCGTTTTTCCTTCTGCGGGAATTTTCAACCTCTCTTCAATGAGTGTATCCACTCGGGTTACATGACCTTTGGAACATTCAGCAGAAGGATCCGTAAAATGGTTAAGGTGCCCTGAGGCTTTGAACACGGGGCTGGGGAGTAGGGTGTTTCCACTGACTTCATATACGAAATCCCGGTTTTCTACAAACCTGGTTCGCCATAGGTTGACGAGGTGATTTCGGATACGGGTACCAATTGGACCGAAATCATAGAAGCCGGCGAGTCCTCCGTAAATCTCAGCACTAGGATAGAGGATTCCACGACGCAGGGATACTGTCATTACTTCTTCGAGAAGCGATTTCACCATTGAAGACCCACACCAAAGAAGAAATATGGCACTATATTAAAGCCTGTCGCGTCAAATTTTGCCTTTATTCCTTTCTGAAAGGGCACCGACTAAGCGAGAGAGTGACGAAACATTTTAAGCAATATGTGCGAGTGGTTAGTTATCGCTCAGAGAAGCGTACTTACCACTTTCACCTATTTGTGGGAAAGGTGTAATTCTGAAATGTCACAGGAAGAATTTGGTCAAATGTACTGGAACGGCGTACGTGACGCATTGCGTATGACCCAAACGTTCCTCTTCTGGAAAGAAAAGAACCCCAACGAGGATCGCACAATTGAGACTTTTGTCAGCGAAGCCCTTGAAGCTGTTCGCCAAAAATGTGCACCTTGTCTGAAAGAGATTCTCGGCGTAACCTTTGGTGAAGATGAGGTAACTGTGGAGGAGTTGCTACCAGGCCTTCAAGAAATCGAAACCTCATCTATACCCGAGCCTGAGCCAGTTCCTGAACCCGTTATCGAACCGACTCCTGAACCAATGCCAGAACCCGAACCAGAAGTTATTCCACCCCCAGTTCCTCCAGTTCCCGAACCAGCGCCCATCGAAGCACCACCAGAACCCGAAGTGATTCCAATCGAAGAACCCCCGACACCAGAACCAGCCCCAGAGACCCCGACAGCGTTTGAGTTTGGAGAAACTGAACCAGCGCCACCACCTGCGCCTGAACCAGCACCGACCTTCGAACCAGCACCCGAGTTTGAACCCGCTCCTGAACCAGCCCCAGTACTCGCTCCTGAACCAGAGCCTATTGCATCAACTCCTGAACCTGCTCCGGAGCCAGCTGAACCAGCAGCCACTGCTGAATCAACTGAAGAGGGCGACGAAGAAGAACCTAAACGACGAACCTTCTTCTTCTAAACAAAATCAAGGCTGCAGGGGACGTTCACACACTAAAAGAACATTAGGTTGACTGGAATAATTGTGAAAGTTGTTTTGCTGTCTGCTCAACCAATAGCAAGATAGCCCCTAAATGTTGTCGCTTGAAGACAGCTACTAAAACCATATCATCATTCACTCCATGTAAGATCAAACTCCCACCCTCGGTATCCAAGATAATTCGAGCAGGCGTTAATGTAAACAACTTGTCAGACAAATTCACCGCCACGTTAAGAAGTGTCGCTAAACTCGCTGAGAGAAACGTTTCATCCACATGTGCTCGAACCCGAGCTGTTACTGGTAAACCGGTCTTCATCAACAACACGACAGCCACCAGCCCACCTGCACGTTCATCAAACTCCTCTAACAGCTTCTCAACATCTGTCATCAAACGATATGCATCAGCAGTCACACAACCACCCCAAATCGAATATCATGCCACCCTAGAAAAGAACTGGGTTTAAGAGTTTGGGCACATTCAAAGCATACGCTAACAAAGCAAAAAGGAAGAACAAGGACTGCTAGATAGTCCCATCACGGCGCTCCAAGTGGCGCCTCACAGAATCGCGGCAAGCTCTTTCTCAATTTCTTCTCGAGGCCAAACACCCACATGCGTTTTAACAGGCTTCCCTTTTTGAAAGAGAATCAACGTTGGAATCGCACGAACCTGATATTTCATTGACGTTTCAGGTGCCTGATCCGCATCAATCTTAGCAATCCGTACACGACTCTTATCCAGCTCCTTCTCTAAACTATCCAGAATCGGCGTTTGCATTTTGCATGGCCCACACCAGACAGTGTAGATATCGAGGAGGACGACTTCATGTTCGCTGAGGAAGGCATCAATTGTTGCATCGGTTAATTCTTCGACCATATTGATTATCTCCGTGATGCGCCTTCAATTATTATTCATCTAGAAAAGCCTTGTGCAGTTTCGGTTATTGAACTTCTTCTAAGCATTTTCAAGCAATGTGGCGATATTGAGTCCTTTGCCGATGTCACCGAGATAACTAATAAATTGGGAGAGAAGTTGGTCGAGTCCAAGACCGCGGTGGGCTTGAGTGGGAAAAACGGGTGCACGGATATTCATAAGAGTCTCGATTTGTTTGGGGGGGAATGCCCCAGGGAGATCTTGTTTGTTAGCGGCGATGACGACAGGGGGTGGACTAGGACCGAAAATCTCGCGGAGGTAGCGCTCGCCTTGAATGAGGGTATGGGGATTTGAGCTGTCAACAACAAGGATGACGCCGTCGGTGCCTCCAGATAGGGCTTTGCGGACGAGGCCGAATTGTTGGAGGCCCGGACTGCCGAAGAGGTGGGCTTTGAAGTCACGGTATTCGAGAGTGCCAAAATCAAGACAGACGGTGGTGCCGTTGACATCGGTAGAGACGGTGTGATTGGTGACGCTTTTAATGAGTGTGGTTTTGCCGACACCTTGGGGTCCGATGACAAGGATTTTGAGATGCCGCATATTGTCACCCGCTGTGAATAAGCCGTTGGTTGTGTGGTCTTAAGCCTTAAGGTTTGCGTTTTCCGGCGATTTCCATGCCTTTCTGTAGGGGATTAATGGTGAGAGGTCGCTGGAAATCCGCGCGTTTGCTGCGAGAGCCGGGCGATGGAGGGATGTTGGGGTTTGGAAAATTTAATCAATTCACGAGGAGGAGGGGAGGGAAATAATTGGATAGGAGGGAGTTCCGGGTTCCTCAACATCCTATCTCCGCGATTTTACTTATTTGGGGTTTTTGTCGGCTCTTTATTCTTAAGCCTTGTGGCTCCCAGAGTATCGTATCTTAGAGGGCACAGCCAATCTTTGTTGAGCGTATTGGATGTTACTCCTCAACATAGACGACGGTGACATATTCTATGATAGCAAATCGGTCTTTGCTTCGAGAAATGAGTTTGAGATCCTCGCGTAGCGCGTTCAAATGGAGGAATCGTTTGATATAGGTCCGGAGTTGGGTTTTGCTGGGGTGGTGAGCGGTTTCACTTCGTACATAGACTTCATTATCGGATATGGTAACTGTGATATCTTTCACAAGTTTTTCAGTGAGAAAGTTGACCATCGCGGTTCCGAGTTCTCCACCATGATTGAGCATGTTCTTGATTTCAATGGTGATGAAGGTGGGGGTTGGTTTGGGTTCTGGCTCAGTTTTTGACATCGTTAGGCTCCTCCTGAGGAAGGATAATGCCCTTACCAAAAGCAAGCCCTTTAAAAGTTCTCCGTTTCGTCACGCTCGGTCTCGTTACCATTTTCTGAATCCGTTGAGAATTGTAATGGTGGTGGATTGGGTTCCCGCATGGCGTGCCGTTGTTTTCGCCATCGGATGATTCTAGGAGCAAGTGCTCCAAATCCAAGGGTATATCCACTATAGAGGATAACAACGAGGAGATAGTAGAGTAAATTGAGTGAAGAGAGAACAAAGCCCACGGCATATCCAAGGAGAAAACCAGTAAGAGCGCGAACGGGGTTTCGGCTCTCCCGAATTAGTAGGGTTTGTGTAGTCCAATCGATGACTGCGGGTAAGCTGAGTATGAAAGCTCCAAGGAAGGTAATTGGGTTCATGGGAATGAGGAGGAGGAAGGTGTGGATATAGATGGCAAGAATAATTCCGACAAGAAGAGCTGAGCATCGGGCACAGATGTGCAGGGTGTGACTACGGAAGGAAATCGACCAGGTGCGATGCATGTAGGGGGGATCATGATGACTGATGAGGAGGTGGAGGGCGTCGAGAATGCGTCGCTTTCGTGATTTTTGGGGGAATTGTTCGGTCACAAAAACACCTGCTAAATGATTGGCAGTACACTGGTGTCAGTGGATTAAAAACTCACTACTCAACCTAGAGTTCTTGTATGAGGGGGGGTATGTATCCATGTGAGTGAGATAAATGACCCCTTCCAACCTTCTCGCCGTTGGGATTGGATTATTTGTGG
>JAEOTD010000061.1 GCA_016839995.1 Candidatus Hermodarchaeota archaeon | reverse complement strand
GCAGGTCGTCCTCTACGTGTGGGGCCCTCTGATTCCGTCGTTTCGACGATAACACCGAGGTTGACGAGGCGTTGGAGGCTATTTCGCACGGCAGTATAGCTCAATCCGGTCTCTTTGGCAATGCCATCAATAGTCACTTGGGGTTTCACGGCTATGGTTTCCACGATTCGCTGATCTATTTCATAGCGGTCCATCACCCGACCAACTGCGCGTTTTGACATGAATACACCTTACCCTATACATCTGGAGAAGCTGACAAACAATGCGACGGCATTTTATCTAAGCCAGTCTCTAGAGTTTCTATTTCTTGTCTTCCTACAATTAAATTCTTCTATTCGTCAAGCGACACCCGCTCTAAGCGTGAGATGGCATCCTTGACCATTTCCGGAATTGATAAGGTTGCTTCAGCTTCATGAATTTGATCCAATTGAGCTGCAATGGTCGGCTGTTTGGGTACAGCAAAACAGTCCCCCACGTCTTTACTCGATATATCATAGGTGCCAATTCGTCGTGCCAAATCCATGGTCTCAGTTTTATCCAACCCTATTAGCGGACGAAAGATGGGCAAAGCGACGGCTGAATCGAGAATCGTAAGATTGGCTAACGTTTGCGATGCTACTTGACCCAAGGTTTCTCCGGTTACTAGAGCCTTTGCTTTCTCTTGAGCGGCGACCATGGCTCCCATCCGATATATCATCCGTTTACAGAGTACACACGTAATCTTGGGATAGTCCGACATCTGAAGCTGACGGAGAATCTCATAATAAGGGACAACCAACAACTCTGGCTTTTTCTCCGGCATCCATTTAACCAGCCGTTTCGCACTAGCAATAGCTCGCTTTCGTAAGGGGTCGTTTGAGGGAACATCTGAATCGAAGAAAAGAGGGATAACTCGGGCTCCCCGTTTCATCATGAGCCATTGGGCCACCGGACTGTCAAGTCCCCCGGAATGGAGTCCCACAACCTTCCCTTGGGATCCATAAGGCAATCCGCCAGGTCCAACAATGATCTCCGAGAAAATATAACTCGACTTCTCTCGAACCTCCACATTGACTTCAACAGCCGGATTATCCAAGTCAACCCGTGGAGGTGAAGAACCAGACGCAGTTGCTTCGATGATAGCTGCACCGACCTGTGCCGCAACCTCTTGACTTGTAAAAGGATGAGTTTTCAGGCGGCGGGCACGCACAGCAAAACTATCGCTTCCAGCAACCATCTGAGGTGCTAGTTTCTTCGCCAAGCCCACAATCTTCTCAGGCTTCGACGGAACAGACCAAACTGGGCTAGTTGACACCACTCCAAAGACTCCGGAGGCTACATGCGCAACAACGCTAGGTTGGGTGGTCTTGATGAAGAACCGTCCCCTCTCACGAGCAATTTTTGTATAGTTCACATTATGGCGTGTAAGCATAGTGATTAGGTGTTGGTGAAGCAAGGTTTCGAGATGTCGACGAACTCCTGGACTTTTTAGTGCAATTTCTCCATATCGCACAAGGACTTGGTCAGGTTCTCCAGGTTCAGCCACAAGATAAACTCCATTTTGCGTAGTGATTCTTGTAAGGACATGTGGCACCCCCTAAAATTAACCTTGTCGTCTTCAACAAGCAAATCCATTTATTAACTTGCACACTCTGTTGAATGAAAAGCACCTTCCCTCCAATCACAAATATCCCCCTTATCAAAGTGTGATTCCAATGGATTCAATTGAAACGCAAATAGACCGCTTTTTCAACCCCAAGAGTGTAGCCATCATTGGGGCCTCCCGGCGACCAGGACGAATTGGACATATTGTCGTTGAACAAATGGTTGCAGCAAAGTACCCCGGTCGACTCTACCTCATTAATCCCAAAGCAGCAAAAGAAGGACATCATATTCTCGGCATCAAAACCTATGCCTCCATCAAAGATTGTGGCGGATCCATTGAGCTTGCCATAATTGTGATTCCAGCCAAGTATATTCCCATTATAATGCAAGACTGTGTCGAAATGAAGGTCCCCAATGTCATCATTGTTTCAGGGGGATTTCGTGAATCCGGACCCGTTGGCGTTGAGCTTGAAAATCAGGTGCTTGATATCGCCAAGAAAGGCAATATCCGGGTTCTTGGACCTAACTGCCTGGGAACATTCAGTCCAGGCACTCACATCGATACCCTCTTCCTTCCGGAAAGTACAACACCTCGCCCCCGAGTCGGTCGCATTTCCTTTCTTACCCAGTCTGGTTCTGTCGGGGGATCAGTGATGAGTTTTGCCTATAACGAAGATATCGGATTTAGCAAGTTTGCCAGTTTTGGCAACGCCATCGATGTCGATGAGGGTGATCTCATTGATTATTTGGAAGATGATGATGACACCCAAGTCACGGGACTTTACTTAGAATCCATTAATCGAGGACGAAAGTTCATCAATATCGCGAAACGTGCTTCCAAGGTTAAACCGATCATTGTCATTAAAGCTGGACGAAGTAAAGCAGGTACCCGTGCAGTATCCAGCCATACAGGCTCTCTTGCCGGAACAGATCGAATCTACGATGCTGCCTTTGAAGCTGCGGGTGTGATTCGAGTAAAAACCATTGGCGAATTCTTCGATGTTGCACGTGCCTTGGTTAATCAACCACACGCAAAAGGAAACCGAATCGGAGTAATCACAAGTGGCGGAGGATTTGGAGTAATGACCTTAGATGCACTTGCAGATTACAACCTTGAAGCCCCAGAACTTTCTGAAGCTTTACAGAAACGCCTCCATACCAAACTTCCCTACTATTATTCGGTGAAAAATCCCATTGACCTAACAGGTTCTGCCACTGCTGAGCAATTTGCCTTTTCCATGAACACACTACTTGACAGTGATGAAATCGATGGCATTATTATCATTCCCCTCTTCATGACACCCCTATTAGATGCTGAACAGGTCAGTCAAGCAATTATCGAAGCCTCTGAACACCGAAAGAAGCCCATCATCGTAGTTTCGGTGCCTTCAACAAAAGAAATCCGTAAACGAATGTTTAACCTCCGATTAGCCGGTGTCCCCTCATATCACCTTCCGATACGAGGCGCTCGAGGGATGGCAGCCCTTGTCGAGTACGGAGAAATCCTTCAACGACCTGAAGAATAACTACACCCGCACTGACTTGAATTGGAGTAAATCATGCAAATCAGTGATAGTCAAATCTGGGGGTGGGTCCAACCCCTTAGGACTGTCTTGGTCTGGACGTTCTATGAGGACAGTGATCATACCCACACAATTTCCACCGATGATGTCACTGCTTGAATCACCAACCATAACAGCTTCACCTGGAAGGGAATCCAAGTTCTTTAAACATCGGAGAAACCCATCGGGTTCTGGTTTAGCGATGTGCTGTTCAACAGTGCCTAACGCAACAAACACTTTGAAGTATCTTTCAAGCTGAAACGATTCCATTTCTAATCTAGCGATGTCGGGAGGCGTGTTGGTCAAGAGACCAAGAGAAAATCGTTCGTGCAAGGGTTCTAAGACATCAACATCATCAAAAAGCTGAATCACGGCGTCATCAATCATGGCTTTCCGTTTTTCATAATCAAGGATATCGAACCGATGAATGAATGCAGGATAATCTTTCACACCCCAGCTTTTAATGACATTTTCGAAATCCCCCCCAGTATGCCAAACATCAAGGCGGGTCTGTTGGCTGGGAATTGGAACCTGAAACTCAGCTAGCGTCTTCACCAAGAGTTCATCAAAGAACTGCCACATGGCTGGGAGCTTCACCAACGTACCATCTAAATCAAAGAGCATGACCTTAATGGGTTTTTCAAACAGATTCATCATATCACCTGGCGACTAAGGGCTATGTAACTGCATTAGGTTTTAATAGATAACAAAATCCTTTTGGTCTACCATCTCTGATACTAATTCGATTGGAGGATGACTGATGCGAATCAAAGTCGATGGTCAGACACTTGATATCCTTGCCGTACAAATGGACAAGCACATCGTGACCATGATTGATCAACGATGGTTACCTTTCAAATTCGAACTCAAACGATTAGAATCCTGGCAAGATACTGTTAAGGCAATCAAAGATCTTGTTACACGAGGAGCTGGATCTGTAGGGGTGGCAGGTGCCTTTGCCATGGCACAAGCGGCACACGAAATCTCAACCACGCTAGTTTTGGAATTCAATCATCTACTGATAGAAGCTGCTGATGTCATCAGAAAAGCTCGACCAACGGCGGTCAATCTCTCAGCAGCGGTTAATCATTGCCTTCAAGCCGCTGAACACGGAACAACGGTTGAAGAAAAACGTACGCTCATCGATGAAGCAGCCCAACAAGTGCTTTCCTCGGATATGCAGGCAACGCAGGAAATGGGGAAAGCTGGAGCCGAATTACTCCAACCGGGCAGCCGAGTTCTCACCCACTGTAACACAGGAGCCTTAGGTATACAGGATCATGGGTCCGCTTTAGGGGTAATCCGCTTCGCCCATGAAGCTGGGAATTTGGCAATGGTCTATGTCTCAGAAACCCGACCTTGGTTGCAGGGAAGTCGATTGACAACCTGGGAACTCCAACAAGAAGATATTCCCCACCAACTTGTCGTCGATAGTGCCTGTGGATATCTTTTCACCAAGGGCATGGTCGATGCAGTGATTGTCGGTGCTGATCGAATTGCCGCCAATGGCGACGTAGCCAATAAAATCGGAACCTATGAAAAAGCCATTCTCGCCCATACTCACGGCGTACCATTCTACGTTGCCGCACCACTTGCAACTTTTGATTTAGAATGCCTTAGCGGAGAAAATATGCCAATAGAAGAACGACCTGCTAAAGAAGTACGAACGGTCGTCGGACGACTTCCCACGGGGGGTATGGGTCCAGTCCAAGTTGCCCCAGATCAGACCGAAGCCTTGAACCCTGTTTTTGATATCACGCTCGCTAAGTATGTGACAGCATTTATTACTGAAAAAGGCATTTTGAGAAAAATCAAACCCAAGCAGATTTTGAAACTGGTTGAAAAATCAGGATATGCATCTTAAGAGAAAGGCTTTTTGGGAATATCCGATTAGGATGCTACGATTCGGAGGATTCTCATTATGTCAGATCCTATGGCTCGATTAACCAAAGCAACGATGGACCTGAAGAAATATACCAGTGTTTTCAACTATTGGACTTTCCTCGTGATTATCATCTACGGTGTACTTCTTATTGGAGGAGCGCTCTTTCCTGCAATCTTCCAGGAACCATTCTTAGCCATCGTTGCGGGAATAACCCTCTTCTTCATTATTATCGCATTTGTTGCCGTGTTTTTCGTAAAAGACACACAAATGTCCATTATGCTCACTCTCATTCGGTCGATAATCGGTGCTCTCTTACCACTCGCTTTGGTGTTTGCGACCTTTGGACCATTCTCATTGTATCTTAAGATTCTAGGAATTGTATTGGTCCTAGTTGGATTGATATTGTTCTACCTCCTCTTACGACCTCTGCTAACCATGAATGCTGTAACCAAGGAACTGTTGAAACCCCAAAAATCAGAGTAAAGGCGATTCAGAAACTCCTAAAGGGCAGGATGGCATCCTATTCAGTGAGCATGCGGGCGTCGACGATGACGAACATGCACCTAACCAGAGCCACTCATCATGGCAGATGACGGAGCTGATCTGCTCGGATGTTAGCGTCCGCAGCTCGCATTTTTCCCTTATTCTTAGTACATCTCTCTTTCATTTAGCAAGGTTTGACGATAAGCTTTATAGACCGGATAGATACCTTGCAATATGGCAATTGATTTTGAATTCGTTTGGTGGGAGCGCCTCTACGAACTGTGTTTTATGTTGTATGAGAAGATTATCGACTCAGGGTATCAACCTGATGTCATTGTGGGCGTGGCGAGGGGAGGATGGATACCTGCTCGAATCCTTTCTGATCTCTTCTTCACTCGAGATACAGCGAACGTCAAAGTCGACCTTTACCGTGGAATCTATGCCCGTGATCAAGAACCTCATATCAGCCAGAAAATCCCACGAGATATGAAATGGGAAAGCCCTCTCCTTGTCGATGATATCTCCGATACCGGTGACAGTCTCATTATTGCGGGAGAGCACCTGACACAACGCGGCTACAAGAATCCACGAACGGCTACCATGCACATGAAACCATGGACAAAACATGTTCCTAACTACTACGTTGTGAAAACCGAGGCTTGGGTTGTGTATCCCTGGGAACTCAAAGAATTCACCTACAATCTTGCTACGCGATTGACAAAAGAAGGTAAATCTCGGCAAGAAATCGCAGGTTACCTATTCGAGGTGGGTGTACCTATTCAGTACGCCAAGCTGTTCCTAGACCAATGGATAGACCGAAACAAATCCGGTGAACTTGATACCAAGACATCCAGTAAGACACAGGGAAAGAAATCCAAATAGGTGGAATTCAGCCTACGATGGTCTTGGTTTGGGTTTGTCAACCTGTTTGAGTTTGTATTCCTTGTTGCCAACACCAAGTTCTGTTCCATAATCCAGCTGTAAGAGATGACACTGTGTGGGCGTCTTTTCACCAGTATGCGGATCGGGCCAAGGAGTGGCAACAGCTAGCTTATCTTCACCCGGTGCAATATCACCGCACACTGAACTGGCAATGGGAAGCGCCTTGTTGAGGGCATCCATGGTTGCCGCATCAATAGCCACAGGATCCCGAGAAGCATAGATTCCCAAATCCGGAACCATAGCCTGAGGTCCAGCGGGCACACAATCACAATACTCACTGATATCTAACGCGACGTTGAAGTAGTAAAACCG
>JAEOTD010000060.1 GCA_016839995.1 Candidatus Hermodarchaeota archaeon | reverse complement strand
ATGAGAAGCACAAAAAGACTAGCACTAAGCGAAAGGAAGAGCATCGAGATTGTGTTTTCAAATCTTGAAATAAGTGAAATCCTCATCTTTGTCCATATGTTTCTAGCAAATTTCAGCTAAAAACACATAAAATTTCACTTTGGCATAGAATGCTCAAAGAATCTTTTCAACTAAATGAGTAAAACTTAAGACGCTCTAAGACGTTGCCCGAGCTAACCCCAACATGAGGTGTGCATCTGTATGCCGCTGTTTCGAACGGATCGTTACATCAGAATCACCATTACTGACTATCTTCTTGAAAAATCGAGTGAAACGCTTTTACAAATCCTCCAAAACGTCTCAGATTTGCGCAATGTTCAAATGACAAAAGTGCGAGTCGATCAAGAAATTCAGGGTAAAATTAAGATTGAAGAATGGTATGAAATCACGGGAGCATTGAATGTGCCTGAAGGGGGGAAATCATTCTGGGTAATATCGAAATCGAGTACCTCGAATGAACCCTACAACTTCTTCATGCGAGTTGATAGAAACAGTGAAGCCGAGGATTATGAAACAGCGCAACAAATCACATCCGATTGGGTTAATCAGTCTATCATCAAGCCATTAGAGTCTGCATTCTCGATTCAAGAGAAGAGCATCAATTTACCAGAGGAAATCAGTCAGGTAGCACTGAAGTTAGGTGAATCTAAGTGACCTTTGAGGTTATCGACACAGACGTTTTAGTTGTAGGCGCCGGTGGTGCAGGATGTCGTGCAGCAATCGCTGCTTCGGATTCCAATCAAGAAGTTACAATTATTACAAAAGACATTCTGGGGAAGGCTCATACCGTCATGGCAGAAGGCGGAATTAACGCAGCCCTAGCGAACCTTGATCCTGATGATATATGCGAAATCCATGCACGAGATACATGCAGAGCAGGAGCTTACCTAAATAATCAAAATCTAGCTGAAATCCTGGCTAATGAAGCACCTCCACGAATTTTTGATTTAGAGAATTTTGGTGCCATTTTCTCACGAACTCCTGACGGACTTATCATGCAACGCCCATTTGGGCACCAAACCTATCGTCGGACCTGCTATGCAGGAGATCGTACGGGTCATGAAGTTCTTGCCACCTTAACAGATGAACTTCGAAGGCGCCAAATTGAAATTGTGGATGAAGTCTTTGCTACATCCCTACTACGCAGTAGAAATCAGATTTCTGGAGTTACGGTAATCGAAATTCGAACAGGTCGTTTCCAAGTGTTTCGTGCACCTGCAGTTATCATGGCAGCAGGTGGTGCTGGGCGCATTTATGATGTCACTACTAATGCCCAAGCAGACGTTGGTAGTGGTTATGCCATGGCTTACAAAGTGGGTGTAGAACTGATTGACATGGAGCAGTTTCAATTTCATCCTACAGGTGCTGCCATTCCTCCTGCTGCTCGAGGGCGATTAGTCACAGAAGGGGTTCGAGGTGAAGGGGGAATCCTTCTAAACAAAGATGGTGAGCGGTTCATGAAACGATATAACCCTCGTCTTCTGGAATTAGCCGGTCGCGATGAGGTTGCGCGATCGATTGCAACAGAAATCCGAGAGGGGCGCGGAACCGAAAATGAGGCAGTTTTCCTAGATGTATCGTTTTTACCCGCAAAAATCATAGAAGAACGGCTTCCAACGATGCTTGAAGATTTTCTTGATATTGGAGTTGATATTAGAAATGAACCGATGGAAGTTACTCCGACTGCTCATCACGTTATGGGAGGATTAAAGATCGATACGTCGGCTGAAACGAATCTTTCTGGTCTCTATTCAGCTGGTGAAGTGGCAGGTGGCGTACATGGTGGCAACCGATTGGGGGGTAATGCACTTGCTGCAGGCCAGGTATTTGGTAAAATTGCAGGCGACTCCGCTGCTAAGTTTGCTGAAAAGAATTCAATCCCCTCCATTGATCGCGAATCAATCAGCAAAGAATATTCACGTGTAATGGCTCCCCTTGAACGAGACGAGGGTCTGAGCCCATCCGACGAAACCCAACGGCTTCAACGGTATATGTGGGATAAAGCCGGCTTATTCAGAAATGAAGAAGACCTAAATTCAGCTCTCAACCTCATTAAAGATCAACAAAAGCAAGTCAAATCAAAACTTGCGGTCAAGAATAAGGCTACACGATACAATACCGAGTGGATTAGCGCACTTGAATTACAGGACTTGATCCTTGTTGCGGAAATGATTGTGCGTTCAGCCTTACTACGAAAGGAATCTCGTGGAGCACATTACCGTACGGATTATCCAAATCCGGATAATAAACAATGGTTCGTGAATATTGTGACCTCAAAAAAGAAGGAGAACATGGTTCTCACACGTACACCCATAGTAATCACAAAATGGGCTCCCCCATGGATGGAGAAATGACTAACAGACGAGGTTTAAATCAATGGGCAAAGATCAAATCATAAAATTCCGGATTCAAAGGTATAATCCAGATGTCGATGACAAACCAACTTTTGTCACTTTCAAAGTCCCTTACACAGATCGTCAAGGAGTTCTTGATGCCTTACATTACATATTTCGGAATATTGATTCATCGTTAGCTTATCGTTGGAATTGCCGAACTGGTCAATGTGGGTCATGTGCGATTAATATCAATGGTGTACCTGGTCTGGCTTGTCGAACCGTTGTTAATCCTTCTCAAGATTATATTTTAGAACCGTTACCTAACTTTCCTGTTATTCGTGATTTAGTTGTCGATTTAGGACCGGGTTTCAACAGGTTAGAAAAAATACGTCCTTATCTGGAACGAACTTCCGCTCCAGAACGTCCAGAGAAATTAACCCGAGAAGAAATCTCATCTGCGATGGAGCTCAGGGCGTGTATTGAATGTTTTTCCTGCTATGCAGCGTGTCCTGCTGTTGCTTCAGCAAAACAAGAATACCCTGGTCCTATCGCCATGCGAGAGCTAGCAAGCTTTGAATTTGATCCACGTGATCAAGGAGATCGGGTCCAATTAGCTGTGAGTAGTGGATTATATGACTGTACAAGCTGCGGAAATTGTAAGGAGGTCTGTATCCCCAAACATATCGATACACGGCGAACAGCAGTTGAAGGCCTCCGCGCTCTTGCTGTTGAACGTGAGATGGGTCCACTAGAAGGACACCAAGGGTTCATCGACCAAATCGAAGAGACTGGTTATGCTGTCGATGTGAAAACCACACCACTTACTGATCAATTACCCGAAGTTGTCGAAGTTTCAAATCCTGTTGATAAAGTCTTATTCTACCCTGGATGTCTCATAAATCTAAGAATTCAAAATGTGGGAATTAACGTTGTTGAGGTTCTGAAAAGAAATAATGTACAGGTGCACATTCCAAAGGATTTTGTTTGTTGTACCAGTGTTGCCTTTCGAACCGGAGCAAGAACTATCGCTCATGACATGGTTGTGCGCAATACCGAGTATTTCCAAAAACTTGGTGTCACCAAAGTCGTTTCTCTCTGTCCCGGCTGCATGTCTACAATTAAGCAAGATTGGCCCGTGGTACTACACGAAGAAAATAAGCCCCCTTACGATTTCGAGCCTTTTGATATCAATGAGTACTTAATTGGTCAACTTGGTTTGGAAGGTTTCAATCAAAAGGATTTGAAACCTCTTCCTATTCGAGTTGTTTATCATGATCCTTGTCACCTCAATAGACACCAGGGAATAAGCGAAGAGCCACGGAAATTACTCCAAATGATTCCTGGAATTGAATTCATTGATGTTGAGGACAGTGATCGATGTTGCGGAGCTGGCGGAGGTGTTCGTGCTGGGCGTCGCGAACTGTCCCAGGATATCGCTGGTATTAAATTTGAGATTCTAAGCGAAGTCAAGCCTGATGTAATAGCTACTTCCTGCTCTTTCTGTTTTATACAATTGATAGACGAAGTAAAGAAGGCAAATTCAGACATCAAGATTATGAACGTCACAGATCTTCTTGCGGCCTCTTATCGTGGAGAGAGCATCAAATAGGTAATTTAAATTCCAGCTTGTTTGTAGATTTCTGCTCTCCTCTTTTCAACACTAGTATTGACCATTTCGAAAAGATTCTCCCCTGTTGAATCAATAGAAATAATTAGGGGACCAAATTTTTCGACTTCCATAATCCAAAGGGCCTCTGGCATTCCAAGATCAAGCCACTCAACATTGATGATGCGACGTATGGTTTTTGCCGCTAAGACCGCGGCCCCTCCAGTGAAGGCTCCATAAACTGCTCCGAACTTTTTCATCGCGGCTGCCGTTTTAAAACCCATACCCCCTTTTCCGATAATAACGCGTACTCCAAAGGCTTCGATGAACTTGTCTTCGAACATCTCCATTCGTGTGCTTGTTGTGGGACCAGCCGCTACAACTTCCCAACCAGTATCTGTTTCTCTAACAATTGGTCCACAATGAAAAACACATAACCCTGAAGGATTAATTGGGAGCTTCTTCTTTGCTTCAAACCACTCAAGAGCACGTTCATGTGCTTCATCACGGGCAGTAAAGATTGTGCCTGTAATATACACAATATCATTGACTCGAAGGCTTCTAATCGTTTCTTCTGAAATCGGTGTTGTCAAGTTGTAAGTTGTCACATTAATCGACCTTATGGGTGATGAATTGTGCTCTTCCATCTTTTGTGATTAGAACAGAAGCACGTCGCGCAGCCCAACATTGGACAGCTAAACCGACGGGGAAAGAGGCTGGGTGCCTCATCGCCACATCAATATGAACATCCAAACAGGTGGTGTCTCCTCCGAGGCCCATTGGACCAATACCTGTACGATTAATTGCGGAAAGGAGTTCTTCCTCTAATTCAGCAATTTTCGGATTTGCATGCCGTTGTCCAACAGGCTTGAGTAACTGCTCTTTGGCGATTTTCATACAGATATCAGCTCCGCCTCCTATTCCAATTCCAAGGATTGTTGGTGGGCACGGTTTAGCTCCTGAAGCGATTACTGAATCAATTACAAATTGCTTCATGCCTTTCAATCCTTGTCCAGGAGTAAGCATTCCTAACTGGCAAACATTTTCTGAACCACCGCCTTTAGGCAGTGCAATTATTTCTAAATCTGAGCCCTCGACAATCTTCCAATTAATCCATGGGATATGGAGGCCGGTATTATCCCCTGGGTTCTTGTGTAGAATTGGGTTTACTGTGTTTGGTCGCAAGGGGATTTCTTTTGTTGCTCTTTGAACAGCGCGTTTGATAATAATTGGAAGTTTGTCGATTAAAGGAAACTTGGATCCAACATTTAGATAGAATATCTGAATTCCCGTATCTTGGCACATTGGAATTGACTGTTTTCTTGCAAGACTTACATTTTCCAAAATCGACCCTAGCTGGCTTTTTGCAGTCTTGTTCCTCTCTTTTTCTAATGCTTGTTCAAGACCTTTAGAAACATCTTGAGGTAAATCGGTCACTGCCAAGCGTAGAAGAGTTACAATAGTGTCTTCTAGGAAAGAAACTTGCATAATTTAGTTCTCCAATATTTTGTTAATTGAAAATGAGAACCTATGTTCCTATCTTTTTGGGTTGTGCAAGATTAGATCCAAGTAATATTTTCCGAAGAATATCTTGTAAGATTTCGAGCGTGAATAGACCTTGTGTTGCGACGGTTTCAAAAATTTGGGAGGAACCATTCAATCCGAGAGAATTGATGAAATCGAAGCGGCTAATTGCTGGCCAGATATCGCGTTTGTTTAATGCAAATACCACGGGTAGTTGTGCTCCAAGCCTGTCTCCATAGAAGCCTCTGAGTTCTTCCCAACAGCGTTGATTCTCTCTGATTAGTTCTGGATTTGAATCCGCAACGAAAACGATTCCATCCGTTCCTGCGAGTACGGTTGACCGTGTCTCGGCATAGTAATCCTGTCCGGTTGCTGACCAAATATGAATTTGTATAATCCATTCTCCTTGTGAAAGTTCTATAGGACCATAATCGAAGAAGAGAGTTCTGCCCGACGTTGTTTCAATTGATTCCAGTCGAGAGAGAATATTAAGGCGATGAAATAAAGCTCTAATACTAGCTGTCTTTCCACTCATCGCAGGACCATAATAGACAATTTTTGTTTGAATAATGCGTTGACTCCAATCAATTAGCATAGTCAGTCCTCTTTCAAACCTAAATCGTCCAAAATCCTTCTAACTGATCTCCGAATGCTTGTCCTGCCCCGTCTTGTACAGAGGTTTGGAAGTCTTCTCCCCATTCAGCTTTAATGAATTCCATTAATCGATCTATTGAAGCACCTTTATAGTCGATTGCTTGTCGTAGCATTTTATCAGAAATTACTGATTTAACCCCGACTCCTTGTAGTAAACGGAGTCGAAGGAGAATAATCATAACACGCCAAGCTGCCTCAACAAAAGCTTGAATGTGTTCTTTGTAAAGACTTTGACGTACACGGTCTTCCTCATGATTTAAATCCACAAGGCTTTTTTCAAGCCTTTCACTCACTTTTCCTTGAGCTGCTCGTTTAAGGATCCGTGCAATTCGTTCAATTCTGGTTCGTGTTTCGGAAGTGACTTTTTCTAATAACTTCATCTCAAAGCTAGTGTCAGAAAACAAGTCTGAATTTCCATTAGACTCTAATCGAAGTTTCCCTTCAGCAAATTCCAAAGTAATCGGAAATGTCTTTTGTTGGGCAAAAGATTGCTTGATTTCTTGTAAGTTGGTATAATCAGTAGCAATGACCCATCCACTAAAATCTTGTATTTGGTTTGATACTAATTGTGCAGCTGATGAAGGCGCTCGATAAATCATACGCTCTCCATTATAATCGCCCTTTTCATGAAGTATCATTTGTTCATGTTCTGATGATGAAACAAAATCTGATCCGAACACCATCTCTCGACGGTGTGGCACTAATTTGACAAGGGACTCTGCAACTAAATCCACAGAATCAGCGGATT
>JAEOTD010000059.1 GCA_016839995.1 Candidatus Hermodarchaeota archaeon | reverse complement strand
AGATCCTGGATGGAACATGGGCCAACCAAAAATGAAGGGGAGCGAAAATACACCAATTCCCAACAAAATAAGGACAATAGCTACACGGAGTATCTTCTTTGGCTCGTAACGAACTCCTGCAATTAGTCCATTCACAACTTGGAGGTAAGCTCCATAAACGGTGAATGCAATCGCCACTACATAAATTGCATAGGCAATGTAGGGATGAATTAGGTTGACAAATGCTCCAAGTAATGCAATTCCAAAACCGATTAGCACATAGAAGACACCAAGCAGAAAGTGTCGCCAGTTATGGCCCAAAGAAATCCATCCTAAGCTAGTTTCGCGATTCTAGAGTTATAAACCTAAGCTAAGGCTTCCAGCTTTTCTAGTCGACGAGTTCTTCATCTTCGGGGCGCCAATAGGGATCTACAATGCAAAGAAAAACAATGTCTCTCTCACCGGTATTTGTAAGATATTGCGTGGCATTTGGAGGGACATACACCAGTGATCCTGGGCCCACTTCATGGGGTTCTTCGTCAATGTGCATAATGCCCTCTCCTTCAAGGAAATAGTAGACTTCCGAGGCTTTGGTCAGCTTATGTGGGAGAGATGACTTTCCAACAGGGACCAACGCATGAGCAATGCTATAACGAAGTTTCAAGTCCATTCCTTCTCGGAGCGGATTGAGTAATTCACGTAAAATCGTACCATCAAGGGCAGTGATGACATTACACTTGTTGAGTTGCCGAACAAACATTATCAACACCGTAGTAGGTTTACCAATTTGTCAGAAATACAATCAGGGCGAGGACAAAATAATACACCATATAGTTGCTAACCATGATACGTTCAATGAGTCCTCTATAATTACTTTTGAGAAAAACTAGCGAGATAACAACAAGAATTACAGAAACACCTGCAGAAACGAGTGAGTAGAATGCAAAGGGGCTCCATCCGACAACTCCGATTAATCGGAAGTACAAGGCAATCATCCCCCCGATTACCAATATTCCTGAAATGACAATTAACACAAAATGCATTTTACCCCTATAAGTGAGGATTTCTCCTCCCTCATCTAGAGGGAAAAAGATAGCCACAAGAACTCCTAAAAACCCACTGATAAGGAACAATACTGGTCCGACAATCAAGCCTAATCCGTTATTTATCCCACCGTGTAATCCAAGATAAAATACAACCAATAACACACTTGACGGAATCATAAATGAATCATAGAGTCGTTTTCTTGGGGCTCCGACTGCCAAGAGTGAGCTGATATCATCACGAACATGACTATAGTCGGATCGCAAAAAGCCCCCAAGGATCCACATCACAGTGTATATTATAGGACTAAGCATTCCACAGATAGCCAAGATTTGGTATAGGTTCATTGGTTCCACACTTCGGGATTACGATATTCTTTACGGTTTTTATATCCAGTGACGGCACTGAATTAATAAGTAAAAAGTTTCTCTTTTCCAATTGGACGTGTGAACAGGTTGCCTGAGAAAAAGGATTGGACTCGTGAAGAAATTCAACGAGACTACATCGACACCATGACTGCAGTGACCATTCCAGTTGACATCAAAATGGATGGCACAACGCGGATATATGATCTAAGTCAATCAGAAGCGATTTTGAAGAAAGCCCGGATTATCGCTTTGGGCAATTGTGACTGTCGTGAAAAAGTCCAAGCGTGTGATAACCCCTTAGATGTGTGTATCAGTATTGACAAAGACGCGGAATACATGATTTCTAAGGGAAAAGGCCGTGAAGTATCTCTTGACGAAGCTTTAGCTGCCCTTCGTCAATCCCATGATGCTGGATTGGTCCACATCTCTTACACAGATAAGGGTGAACCGGCTCCACTCATTATCTGTAGTTGTTGTACTTGCTGTTGTCATTCTTTGGCTGGATTAATACGTTTTGACTTACCAGGCGCAGTTGTTGAATCTGATTTGATTGCACAACAGGATGAGGATGCCTGTATTCATTGTGGTGTATGTGTTGATCGGTGTCAGTTTCAAGCTCGTAGTATTGAGAAGGGTACCCTCAAGTTTGAACCTACAAAATGCTTCGGGTGTGGCGTTTGTGTGAGTACTTGCCCAGTTGAAGCAATCTCAATGGTCAAGCGTGCAGAAATGAAACCACAGAAAGATTAAAGCCCGTTTAGGAGAGGCGAGTCTAGACTAAAAGGGGTATTAATCGTGAGTACTGCTGAAGCTGAAGTTGTTCTCAGAGAAATTGAAGCTTCAAATAACCATTACATCATCGGACCAAAACGTGGACATATCCTAGTCCGTATTGCCAGCGAATTCCACCCACAACGCATCCTCGAAATTGGCACCAACGTCGGTTACTCCACGATTCTGATGGGTAAGGAACTTCCACCACGCGCCCGAATCACCACGATTGAAATCAACCCAGAGTATGCCGAACAAGCCAAAGCGAATATCGAACGGGCAAACCTCAAACCCACCATTGAGGTGTTAGTAGGTGATGCACTTGAAATCATTCCTACTCTGAAAGAGGAATTCGAGTTCGTGTTCATTGATGCCCTCAAAACACAATACTATGATTACCTGATGGCCTTGGAACCCAATCTCTTTCGGGGAAGCATGATCGTTGCAGACAATGTGGGGAAAAGTGGAGATAAAATGCAAAATTATCTCAAGCACGTCCGAGAATCCGGACATTATACAAGTCGCTTCATCATGGTTGAGAATGACGGCGTTGAACTGAGCATTCGACGCTGAAAACAACCTACTTTTGGTTTACGCCTTTTATGCAACGCAAAAAGACAAATAGGACTCAGCATCAACACCATTAGTCTATACTCAGAGTTGGTGCTCATGGAAGCATTTCTGAAGAAAAAACCCGGACCCGGCGTCGAACGAGGAACTGCAGATAAACCCCTAATCGGTGACAGTGATGTCTTAGTCGAAGTCAAAGGAGCCGCCATCTGCGGGACTGATGTTCATATCTTTGAATGGGATGCATGGGCTGCGAACAGGATTAAACCTCCCCTCATTGTTGGACATGAAATGTCCGGTGAGGTTGTCGAAGTTGGGAAGGATGTGGACCATATCGCAGTTGGTGATATGGTATCTGCTGAAACGCACATCGTAGACCAAACCTGCCTCCAATGTCTGACGAGTCGAGAACACGTTTGCCAAAACATGACGATCCTCGGCGTTGATCGTGACGGAGTGTTTGCCGAATTTGTTTCAGTACCGGCTCATAATGCGTGGAAAAACGACCCGGATTTAGATCCCATCATTGGGGCAATTCAAGAACCCCTTGGAAACGCAGTACAAACCTTACTCCCCATCAACAATGTTGAAGATATTGCTGGGCGAAATGTAGCTGTTATTGGAATGGGACCCATTGGACTCATGGCTGTTGCCGTGGCAAAGGAACTCGGAGCTGACAAAGTCTTCGCAACAGCGGGCGGACGAAACAAGACGCGCATGGAACTTGCCAAAGCAATGGGCGCCGATGAAGTGTTTAGCGCCCGTGAACAAGGACGCGAAGCCATAGTCAAAGCCATCCATGAAGCCACCGACGGAAATGGTGTCGATGTAGCCGTTGAAATGAGTGGCCACCCAGATGGATTGGTCACAGCCTTCGAAGCACTCACCACAGGAGGTCGAGTAAGTCTTCTTGGAGTATTCCCACAACCCTTCGAAGTCGATCTCAATCGTCTTATGATTTTCAAAGCTGCTACAATCTATGGAATCAGCGGGCGTCTCATGTATCGTACCTGGTTCCAAGTGCGTGGTCTACTTCGTCGACATCAGCTCAGAGAAAAGGTGAGCAAAGTGGTCACCCACCGCATGCCAATAAAAGATCTTGAAAAAGGCTTTGAACTCATTCTCTCCAAACACGCGGCAAAAGTGGGTCTAACACCCAACTGGTAAGACTATGGGTTCTCAATGAACCCAGAAATTCTTTCAGAAGGTGAGGAAATGGAGCTGTGCATTAATTTTGACTGTTTCGACATCATTGATATCTTTGAATTGAGTTGTGGCCGCAGCCCGAACATCTTGCATGATTTGTCGGTGAATCACATCCGGAAGGTTACGCCACATCGAAGAAAAGACTCGACGTTCTAAATAGGAGAGTGTCACATGGAGGGGCACCTCAACCTGTGTTTCGTAGGTGTGAGTATGAGCCTTAGCCCCTTGCGTTTTAAGGTCTTCAACTACTTCCAAAG
The DNA here is from genome assembly GCA_016839995.1 of Candidatus Hermodarchaeota archaeon. Lineage (GTDB taxonomy): Archaea > Asgardarchaeota > Hermodarchaeia > Hermodarchaeales > Hermodarchaeaceae > Hermodarchaeum. Next base: position 4,263 of record JAEOTD010000059.1, on the reverse strand, counting down.
GGGCTGCTCCTAAGCTGTGGGTCGAGTATCCTAGCTCATCACGACGTTGCCGATACAGCTGATTCAGATACGATTGATGGGTCACTGCCCCAACATAACCAGTAATGATAGTACCACCTGTGCTGAGGACGTGCAACGTTTCAGTCAAAGCATCCCGCCAATCGGTCATCAAATGGAACAAATGAATTGCCAATATAACCTTGAAAATTCCCTGATTCAGGGGAATTGTCGCAGCATCACCAAAGACGAGATTTGAGCGGAGATACTTCGAGGATTGCTCGCTGGCACAAGCCTGCGCAAGCATCCCTTGAGACACATCAATACCGACTACAGAGAGTTTCTGGTTCGTGAGTGCTCGGAGGAACCGTCCTCCTCCACAACCAAGCTCCAAAACTAAATTTCCTGTTTTCAATCCACAGGTGCGAATAATGTCTTGGATAATCTCTTTCATGAAATCATCTGGGACTCCTCGAGTGGCCTCATAATCTTCAGCAACACGACTAAAATCGACTCTTGAAGAGGGGGTTCCCGCTGGATCGCTCATACTCGCCAATGAATGAACAGGTTTGTGAGTCTAAAGCCTTATGCTCCTCAAGCTTTGGAGGTTGTAAACTCTTGTTTTTCTCGCTGACAGATAATTTCGATGGCATTGCGTCCAGTCATCATACTGGCTGGAACACTTCCTCCGGGAGTCACCCATTGTCCTGCTAGGTAGAAGTGTGAGAGTCCCGGCAGAGTTCGCTCAATTATTTGGGTTAATAGCTTCGGAGTGGGATTCCATCCCATATACGAGCCCTGATGATTCCGAGTGTACCTCCAATATGTATGAGGCGTTGCGACATCGGTCATTTCCACCTGTCCAGTTAGTCCAGGATAATGTCTTTCAAGACGTTGAAGGCATTCCTCAGCAATCCGTTGCTTCTCAGTTTGATATTGGTCTCGGTCTTCTCTGAGTTTCGACCAATACTCCCATTCAGTTTCCAGCATGGGTTGAATAAGGGTATGACCCTTTGGCGCAAAATTCGGTGTATAATTGCATATACGCATTCCAAGGGTCTTCACTGCTTGCGATCCAATGCTAATTGGTTCTTGGAGATGGTAAAGTACAATCCAGGGGGTATCAGGAAATTGACGCTTCACACCGAAACTAATCTGGAGGATGGGATCTAACGGTGGCCAGTTGTCGAATCGAGCCTGAATTTTCGAGTTCAAATACCGTCCTTTCAAGAGCTGATTGATTGTACTATAATAGTCAGCGGCAGAAACGACGTAATCTGCCCGATGTTCAGTGCCATCCGCTAGACGGACACCCCTAGCTTGGTCATTTTCCACAATAACTTCTTCAACCAACGCGCGATAGGTGATTTCACCGCCCAAATCTGAATAACGGTTTGTGAATAATTCCACAAATTCTTGGCAACCCTTTTCTAATAATCCCAAGAGCCCTTCAGCCAGGAGCGCGAGGTACATTTTGATAAACCAAATGGGAACCTGTGGAAGGAATAAACCCTGCAGGACTGTGGCTAACCAGTGATCTTTGACCGGAAACTTCTGACAGAATTCAGTGACTGATTGATTATTTTTCCCCATCATGTATTTGAGGAACCCTCGCATCTCCCAGCTCATTTTCAGCATTCCAAAGCGACCCATCAACTCCTTGGCAACACCAAACCCCATGCTAAAGAGGTTCTTCCCCATCATGTCTTTTGCGCCATTGATAAGCCAGTCAACAACCTTGGCATCCTCAGGTGAAATTGCCTTCAAATCATGGGCAACTTGATCAAGATCTTGGGTCACCTCAATTGTTCGCCCGGTCGTTTCGTCGACTACTTTTCCAATGCTGGTGAGGGGAGCTAGTTTCATCTGGCTAACTCCCATCTCATGATAGAGCGTGTCAAGAGCGGTTCCTGGCGGGGAACGCATAACGAAATGAATTCCCCCATCAATCAAGTAGCCGTTCCGTTTCCAGTAGGCTGCCACACCACCCGCTGTAGTATGGTGTTCAAAAATATGGGTGTGAAAGCCGTTCATCTGACCATAACAGCCCGTCGCTAGCCCTGCTAATCCAGCACCAATTATAATCACTGACTTTTCAGTCGTTGATGATCCCACCAAGTTACTTGTGCGTGACTCAACTTACAGTACTATTATTGAGTACAAAGTAATAAAGGGCGTATGTAGCTGAGGTTCCTGGAGAAACACGCTCTCAAAAACCCATACACCATATGAGGGTCTTCATATGATAGAAACCCAAGAATTCGTTATTATGCTCAAACCTCCCTGCCCTAACTTCAATGAAACATCAACCGAAGAAGAACAACGAGTCATTGATGAGCACTTTTCTTACTTGAAAGACTTGCTCCGTAATGGCATCCTCAAACTCGCGGGACGGTGCGACGATGCTACTTTTGGATTAGTCATCTTAGAAACTGAATCGCTTGAAACAGCAACACAAATCATGGAAAATGACCCAGCCATTAAAGCGGGCATATTCACCGGACAGATATGGCGATATCATACAGCATTAGAGCGATAGGGACACTAAGAACACTGATAGCTCTGTCAGGTCATACACTTGACAGTAATTGGTTCGAGTTATTGACATCTGAAATCTCTTTGCCGTTTATCACGAATAATGGAGTTCGAGATATGCCTTTTAGCAGAAACTTCAGACGTTTTAGAAAGCTAGCTCCAATATCGACGATTTCAGCATTCACGTTATGGGTTTTCACAACATCATCTAGGATATATAGAGCCCTTTGATCCTCCGTCGACAAGAACTTACCAGCCATTCCGGCAATTTCGGTTTTCAAAGAATCCCAATATGACCTAGTACAGGAGCAGGCAAATGTTGCTGTCTGCCGATCTATCATAGGTCGTGGTGAAGCTGAAAACGATTTTACGTATAATACGATGCTTATTGGATGAGAAGACATAGAAACCACTGGCTCGGAATTTCTCGAGCACCAAATAAGAATATGTGGGAGCCGGCAAGTGCGTTTTTTTGGTTAGTTCACTTGGATTTATGGATTTTTCTGAACCTATGAGGAAAAGTCCGTTGAAATCCGAGTCTACGGAACACTCCTCCAATGGGAACAGATTGGGTTCCTAATTTTACACGAGTTGATTCGTGGAACTCTGAAACAATTTAAAAGTCCGAACGTAGAGGTGCATCCAAGGTGAGTTCCGAAATGACTCGCGATCCAATAGCTTTCCTAAAAGAAGAATATGATGAGCTAGTTAAACAGGCCCTCGATTGGAGGCTTCGCGAACTCCAGGGTCCCAGCTCACCCAGAGCCATGGTTGACAGCAAGGAAGTCATCATGCTCTGCAGTAATAATTATCTCGGGTTGAGCAATCACCCCAAACTTAAACAAGCCGCCATCGACGCTGTGAAAACCCATGGTGTTGGGAGTGGAAGCGTCCGGCCTATCGCCGGCAACATGGACCTGCACGAAGAACTTGAACGCCGTCTTGCCCAATTCAAAGGCGCAGAATCAAGCCTAGTATATCAAACAGGCTTTGCCGCCAACGCCGGACTCATTCCTCAACTCGTAGGAAAAGGGGATCTCATCATCAGCGATGAACTCAACCATGGATCCATCATTGATGGAGTTCGATTAACCCGGGCCGAACGGGCCATCTTCAAACACGTTGATGTCCCAGACCTCGGCCGTGTGCTTAACGAAGCAAAGAAGCACAAACCTGCATATCGAAGGATCCTAGTGATCACCGATGGGGTCTTCAGTATGGATGGAGATATTGCACCCCTTGACCAAATCGTGAAAACATGCAAAGCTCACGGGGCAATGATATATGTCGATGACGCCCACGGTGAAGCTGTTCTCGGCGAAGGCGGTCGAGGTATTGTCTCCCACTTTAATCTCACCCACAAAGACGTCCACGTCGAAATGGGAACCTTCAGCAAAGCCTTCGGTGTCGTCGGAGGACATGTCTCCGGAAGTGAATACCTTCGAAAATTCGCCTACAACAAATCTCGCACCTGGCTCCTCAGCGGCTCACACCCCCCACCCGTCGCAGCAGCCTGTATTGCAGCCATCGATATCCTCGAGACCGAACCAAAACACGTCCAAAACCTTTGGAAGAACCGCGAGTACTTCATCCGCTCCATGCATGATTTCGGCTTCAACACCGGAATGAGCGAAACTCCCATCATCCCCGTCATGATAGGAGAAAGTGAAGCAGCTCAGAAATTCAGTGTCCGCCTCTTCGAAGAAGGCGTCTTTGCCCTACCCATCGTCT
>JAEOTD010000058.1 GCA_016839995.1 Candidatus Hermodarchaeota archaeon | reverse complement strand
TGTTCTCTTCGTAGTTTCACTATTATAAGGTTGCTCTATCGCTGGTGTGTTTATTCTAGCGTTGCGAGCATCGAAACACTGTGATGCAAAAAAATACTTTCGGTATACTGTACCCGCTCAAGGTTTGCTAAATCGTATTGGAGTTTATATACGTTCTGCGGAAAACGCAAAACGGATAGATAACTATGGCCACCTCCTTCGATGCGCTCTACAACACCAATTATTTACCTGCTAAACTTCTGCACCGGGACCATGAACTAGCAACTCTCTCGAATCTAATACCTGAGCCTTCTTCTACACAGCCAATGAATATTCTAGTTCATGGCAGTTTTGGAATTGGAAGAACAACGCTTCTCCGTTTTTTTGGTCAACACGAATTAGGTCAATACCGTCGCCCCTTTGTTCGGTTCGAAGGAAAACAATCAACAGAAATTGTATCTGATGCGTTGCAATCACTACTTCCAATTCATACTCCCTCGAGTTCACTTTCTGACCAATGGACGCTTCTCAAAAGAGTTGTCCGAAAATCTGAGGTGCCAATCGTCTTTGTGTTTGATGACGTCAATGCACAGACTAGCGGGGTCTATGGGAAATTCCTGAACGTGTGTAAAGAAATCGGTATATCTTCAATGGCAACCGCACCACGATATTTCCCTCGCCAAGTGGATCCAAATACGTCTCAGTTTCTTGACGTTGCATTGGAGCTAGAACCCTTTACAGATCATCAATTATTAGATATCGTAAAACAAAGAGTTGCTGTTGTTTTTCCTCAAGCTATTCCTTCTCAAATAACCGATTTCATGGCGGATTTAATCTGTATTTTAGACTTCCAACGACCTGCAACTGTTGTTGAACTACTCCAAAATCTTCACCCTCTCATCAGTACTCCTTCTCACATATCAGCTGATTTGATTCGACAATCTTGTCTTAATTCACGAACACTTCATTATGATTTTTGGAGTGGGCATCTATCTAGCCTAACTGAATTAGACGCTACGGTAGTTCTTCTCTTACAAGCGATAGGGCAATACTTCGTCACTCACCCCGGGCACATCTACGTCAGTAAGGTCAACCTGTTCAACCAATTTGAGCAGGTGTCAGAAGAAATCTCATTCTCCTCTTCCTCCCAGCAATTCTCCCGAGCCCTCAACATGGTGCTCTTTCAAGATTTACTTCTCCAATCCCGATATACAGCAAATAACTATTTCACACTCCTTCCTGCAGAAGGATATCTCGAAATCGTCGAATTACTACTTGGTGAATATCGTTTCGACCCCTAGTCACAAAGAGGTACAGGTTTTACTTTTGTTTTTCAGCATTAATTAAGGACCGAGAAAACAAACGTGCCACACGAACAGGTTCGGGAACTGTACCAAAATGAGTGAATCCTTTGATTATTCCTTTCACCGCTTCGTATTCGCATTTCTTGTATTGCACATAAACACAGGAGTTGGCTTTTATTTTTAAAGCCTTAATTTCACCATTCTGTTGTGCAATTTTCCATCGGTGTTCCCAATTAGAAGGAAACGTTGATTGAAGATGACTCTTCAAATCTTCTTGAGGCTGTTTAGTGACACTAATTACAGGCAATGAAGTTTCCTGAACTAGCCGTGCCATATCAATTATGTTGTATCCTGCAATGACAGTGCCATGAAGCATAATGCCGTTGATATCCGTGCGGTCCAGACGCTTTACCATCCGAAGAATTGTCTCGGTAGAATCAGAGCCTCGGATTGTAGCACGGTCCCAAACCATTCCGTCAATCAGTAAATCCCGACGTATCACAACGCCCCCAAGAATCGAATGGCTCGCACCCATCATCCCGCTTTCCGCAATTCCTAGGAACCGTGAAGCAGGTTTCAATAATGCCTTTTCCGCAGTCAAAATTCAACGCCGGTTCTAGTAAGCACGAACTGGAAAATAAAAGAGTGGGGTTGAAGCAAACACCTATGCAGGGGCGTTTAGCTTCTTACCCGGATGAGTTTCTTGCCATTCTTCAACGGAAATAGCAAATTTCTTCTCAATCGTTGCCCTATGGAAAGAATTCATTGAGCAAAAGGGTACAATTCGTCCATCGGGAATTGCATAATGGATTCCACATCGCTCTACACGTTCAAGATCGAAATTGTACGGATCCATGAAGTGCATAGAACCAATCATAATAATGCGTTTCATGAATTCTGCTAGTGCATCGTAGTCTTTCTTCCTGAGCAAGTTGTTGGCAAGACTCATGAGCATTCCTCGTTTCTTGAAAAAGCGCATAGCTCCCATGACTCCGCGCATCTTTCCACGCCACTGTTTTCCTTTTTCGAAGTCTTTTGCCATCTTCTCAAGCGTACCGAGGAATTTTTCGACCTCGACATACTTGGTAATGGGTGCCCAGCTACCATCATCTTCAATAACAATGAATGTAGCCATTCCACAAGCGGGGTGTTCAGAAAATTCAACCATTGGTGATCCTTGGAGTGCACCCAACGCCCGTGAAAATGGCATAACAAACGGCACAGGGTACCAGTCGGATGGTTTAATCTGTCCATCAGTTTGCTCGTCTGCAAGGCAGTTCAAATCAGGAATAGTGATGCGCATCTCTTTACGCTTTTCAGCATCAATTCGACCCGTAATGGCCACAGGTTGGAAATTGATGCATCGAACGATATCGTGATTTTCAACGGCAAACCGAATGATATCACCAACCTGATGATCGTTTACTCCACGCACCAGCGTGGGGACTAATACAATACTGTGTAGCCCCTCTTCTCGACAACGTTCAAGGGCTTTGAGTTTTTGTGAAAGTAAGTTCACACCGCGTGCTGCAATGTATGGCTCCTTTGTTACGCCATCAAATTGTAGATAAGCAGTGCTTAAACCTGCTTCAACTAATTTCTTTACATACCCCTTTTGTCCAAGTAATAGACCATTAGTTGCAATTTGGACGTGAGGGAAACCTACTTCCTTTGCCATTTTTATGATTTCAGGTAAATCTGCCCGCATTGTTGGTTCACCACCTGCAAATTGCACTGCAGGGGCAGGAACAGGTTCATTGGCACGTAGGTTTTCTAGCATTCCACGAATTTCGTCAAGAGTCGGTTCATACACATACCCGGCTTTCCCGGCGTGTGCAAAACAAATAGGACATTCAAGGTTACATCGATTGGTGACATCAATGAGTGCTAGATTTGTATGGGTTCGATGATTCGGACAAAGACCGCAATCATTGGGACATCCATGAACTGTTTCGGTTCGCGGGTTATCCAGGCCTATTCCTCGATAGGCGAATTCAAAAGCCCGGTTGAACTGATCTACACTTGACCAGTATGTATCAGTGTATTCCCCGTGTTCTCCACACGTTTTCTTAATCATCACTTTGCCATCTTCTTCATAAATGGTGGCTTCAATAACTTTAGTACATTCAGGGCACACTGACTTGGTGGTGTAAGGTAGTTCTTTGGGCGGCATTTTTTCCATTGTGAATAATCGCTCCTTTGTGGTTACCACTCATTAGTGGTGAGTTTGTAGTGTTTCCTCTTGGGTGTCTTAAAAGGCTTTTCCGAAGAATCCGAGTAGGAGAAGGCAGGTTTCGAACAGGGCGAAAGCGTTTTTATAATATCTGGGTATAGGTCAGGGTATGTCCCGGGTAATACGCTTGCATTTGGTCTCAGTCAAACTCCCCAAAGCCTATGTTCGAGGATTAGACACCCTGGTTGATCGGGGTACATATCCGACGAGAAGTGAAGCAATTCGTGTGGCTATCCGTGATCTTCTCAAACGCGAACTCTGGATTTCAGGATCACCATTAACAATGCCCCAATCAAGTGACGATTGATAAAAAGGGTATTCGCTAACGTTCGCGACTTCCTCGAATGTACTCCTCGACCCGTAATTTGGCGACACTATCTTCGATTTGCTCTGGAGGGTGTTTAAATGAATAGGCTGAGATGCTCATGAGGGGGCCACTGGTTCCACGGTCTAAGGCGATTTTGGTGGCTCGAATTACATCAGCTACAACCCCTGCGCTGTTCGGTGAATCTTCCACAGAGAGTTTCAATGCAATGTGAATAGGCATACCACCCCATTTCTTTCCTTGCGCATGGATGTAACATATCTTGGTATCATCCAAGAATGGAACATAATCGCTAGGACCTATACGCGTAGGTACAGGATAATCTAAAATGCTAGTTACTGCCTCAGTCTTGCTAATGCGTTTACTCGCTAGTCGGTGTTCTGCAGTCATATTTTCGAAATCTGTGTTTCCACCGATGTTGAGTTGGTACGTTTCATCTATCTCGATTCCTCGGTCTGATAATAGTTGGGCGATTACTCGATGGAGAATGGTTGCACCCACCTGGCTTTTGATGTCATCTCCTGCCATGGGCAGACCTGCTTTGCGATATTTTTCCTGCCATCCTGAATCTGAAACAATGAATTCGGGAATACAGTTAATGAAACCGCATCCCGCGTCTAAGGCTGCCTGGGCATAATAACGGGAGGCTTCAGCACTTCCTACTGGAAGGAAGTTCACTAAAATTTCTGCGTTTGAATTCCGAAGCTCTTCAGTAACATCAACAGGGGTGGTTTCCTTTGGGTCGTACACATCAAAGGTGTCAAACATGTGTTCTGCGACTCCATCCATAATTGGTGCGGGAAGAACCTTAACTCCCAGTGATGGTGTATCAGAAAACTTGATGACGCAATTGGGATTGACGAAAATTGCCTCACTAATATCTTTCCCGATTTTTCCAGCATTTACTTCAAACGCGGCAACAAACTCGATGTCCCGGGGTAAGTATTCACCAAAAGATGGATGCATCAGACCAGTGACTCGGTTCTCTTTTCCTGTTACGTTTCTGTAGTAGTGGATGCCCTGAACAAGAGCTGAAGCACAATTTCCAAGCCCTGCAATGGCAACTTTGATCGGTCCCATCATTTTCACCGTGTAACATAGTTTATGGTTGTAAAGTATATAGGCGTCTAAGCTGAGAACACCATTTAAGCATTTCTCCTCTTTTGCATCAAATGTACACTATAGCCAGCAAGTTAAAAACGGTGAATTCTCTAAAACGCTAGCGAGCAGTCATGTCATTCATTTCCCCTCACGCCAAACGATCTACCCTGCTTCTCCCAATCTTAATTGCAATAGGCATGATTGCTTACTTCATCCTACTCATCTTTGTTCTTTCATACTTTGCACCACTGATTCCCGGGCTAATCGAATTCCCACTTTCCACTCTTTTTCGCTTCATCATCATTCCCGTAGCTTTTGCATTTCCTTGGCTTCTTTTTGTTTACATTTTTCGAGAACGCACCATCAATGCTTCTGAAATTATGAATAAAAAAGGCAATCTCATTCCTCTCCGATGGCGTATGCTCTATAGCTTCAACACACTCATCATCCTTGCTTTCTTCATCTTTCCTTTCTTCTCTCCGCCTTTGGCTGTTTTTGCCGCCCTCGTCTTAGCCTATCGTCTTGTTCACCGATCGGAAAACATTTGGCAGAAGAGTCAAGGAGTGCGACTGGGCTACACGATAGTTCTCTTCATCCTCTTAGCCAGTGTACCAATTTATCTAACAGTAATATGGTTCCAGTACTTCATCGCAATTGCTGGAATTATCTTCCTCTCCTGGTGGCTGCTGTTCGATCCCATGTACTTTACATCCCTTTGTATTGTCAACGCCTTAGCCATCGGTTCTCTGCTTCACCTCTCGTATGGAACATTAGACAAAAGTGGCAAACTTCAACACACTGATAGCCAAAAATTATGGTTAATCCGTTTCGCAGAATTTGTGTTTTTTATCGTCTTTTGGGTTGTGCTTAACCCCTTCATTCCATTCTTCTCATTATCCCTAAGTTCTGGGGCATCTTTCAATCTGGGATTCCCTGACCCTATCGGCTTTGCGGGAACACTAGGTAACGTTAGTTACATCAACTATATCTGTTTAGGAATTATCGCGATAGTTTATCTAGTCAAATTTGCAGTTGGTATCGGCGGAAATCTGAAACTTTCAATCATTGGCATCCTGTTCGCTGCAGCATTTCTCATCGTTGAAGTGCTCAATGGATTCTTCAGCGTGTCTGCTATCTGGCTTCGACCGGCTCTCATGGTTGGCTCAAGTCTCATCTTCATCTTTGCTTTTACAGTCAGCTTCTTTGCAGCACCAGATGAATTAATGGAACCTGATGAATTG
>JAEOTD010000057.1 GCA_016839995.1 Candidatus Hermodarchaeota archaeon | reverse complement strand
TGGTGTCAGTGGATTAAAAACTCACTACTCAACCTAGAGTTCTTGTATGAGGGGGGGTATGTATCCATGTGAGTGAGATAAATGACCCCTTCCAACCTTCTCGCCGTTGGGATTGGATTATTTGTGGCAGAGAAGAAATTGCTGGTCTGTGAGAATGCTAAAGGCCAATTAGAGCTTCCCGGCAATATCGTAGCGAATGCAGAGGGGGCAAAGGCGAACCTCACCCAGTTGCTCACTCTGTGGAATCTTCTTGAACACCCCCAGCAAACCCTCTATCTAACGACTGTCCGATTTATCTCAGAACCTAAAAGAGCGTTACAGGATTAGTTCGAATCCTTCGAGTTCGTGAAGCCCCTGATATCGAGGTGCCCAACGGTCAATATGAATCTCTTCTATTATTACAAGAAAGTGAACACACTACAGCGTTGACAAAAGCAGTGTCCCACTGGTTGAGTCAAACGATTTAAGCGTCTATTAGAATCCGCAGGAGTTCAATGCTGAAATAACCTTTCAATCGGAGGTCTTCCAAGGGTGTATGGAGTTTGATGGAGACAAAAGAGGCTTCACCTTTGGCTCCGACCATTTTCTTGTAAGCCTTCTTGAAGTCATTGAGTGATGTGGTCATGGCTAGTACTGAAGCGGCTTCTTCAGACATTCGAATGAACACATCAGTTTGGATGCTTCTTTCTAATACAAGATGCATTGGCTGAACGCCCTCTTTTTTCATAAGAACGGGTTCGCCACCGACTATCAATTGAAGGCGTGTATCTTTCAGCGCTTTTGTCTTTGCACTAATCTCTGGATCAGCGAGTATATCATCAAGCCGTTGAATATAGGCTTCAATTGGATTTGTTAGGGAGACCAATGAACTCTCAGGAAGAATTGGTTCTTGAGGTGGAACAGAAGATGACGTTTCAGGTGTAGAAGCCTCAGTGATAGGTTGTTCCGGAGCTTGTTCGGATTCTTCCTTTCTTTTTCGTCGAAACCAACGCATATTCTTTCACTCCACAATCCTACACAGGACTCCTGGTAGCATAATTGAGAGCCGATGGAAGCCATAAAAGCCTGCCGTAGCGCATTCAGCAATGGTGAGAACCAACAGGAAAACGCAGAGGTCACAAAACAGCGTGCTTTATAACTCCAATTATCACAATAACTTTCGGTGACTCATCATGACGAAAGTAACCGAAATTGTTCACTTTTTTGAACAAAAAATCTCATCAATTCTCACCATTGACGGATTCCCACCCGAAACGAAAAAGGATCGCTTTGTAAAAGAGGGGGGATTCTTTGTTCGTGTCGCTGATGGTGACGGAAACGCTCAAACCATCAAAATGAGTGACACTGAAATGACTTCACTTGTACAGGACATCAAACTAGCTCTGAAGAACCATCGCCAGCGAAAACTGGAATTATTTGCAGAAATTGATGAGCGACAACGAACAACTAGGACCAAGGAATAGGGTATTGATTCTATTTCGCATGAGTGGCCATATCCAGGAGCACTTTCTTGGGATCCTTAGCCTTGGTCACACCACTAGCAAGCAAAACCCCTTGAGTTCCCAGTTGTAGGGCTGCGGCAACATCTTCACCTGTCGAAATTCCAGCTCCACATATGGGAATAACGTTAGGATTAATTCGTTGAATAGTTTCAACCGTAGCTGTAACCACCTCAGGCTGAGTTTTACTCACGGGGATTCCCGTCCCAATTAATTCGGGTGGTTCAACAGCAATGAAAGTGGGTCCCAAAGCGGCAGCAGCCCCACTCACAGCCTGATTGTTACTACATACACAAACCTTCAATCCGACCTCTTTTGCCCGAACCAACGAGGCCTCCAAATCCGCGAGCTTCAATTGGTACTCACTATGATTCAGGAGGGTTCCAATTGCCCCCGCCTCAATGGCTGCTTCAGCAAGAATTGATCCCGTTCCCCGACCCGGCGTAACTGAATCTATATGCTGGGCGAACACGGGAACCTCAGATGAAGTCGCCACACGATGAAGATCAGTAAACTGTGGAGCTAGCGCGATACAGACTCCAGTCTCATTACTTACCTCATCAGCCATAGCTGCTAATTTCACTGCTTTGTCGCCCATACTTTCCTTATACGTTTTCAGATTCACAATAATCACAGGAGTAGTGAGTTTCATTTCAATCACTCATCAAATAGTCGCGGTGAGTAGAGAAGCCTTTAACCGTATAATCTTTACTCCACTCAAGAAGCCCGTTCTTAGAGTTCAGGAGTTGTAATAAAACCCATATCTTTTTAGTGAAAACCATTGATGGAGAACCACCATTCACATGGGAGTGATGGATTTGTCAAATGATGAAAAAATCTTAGAAGAATTAAAGCAAATTCGAGAAGCCCTTGTTCCCCCTCCACCCCCGCCTCCTGAGAAGAAGAGTCTCTGGCAGGAATTCAAAGAGTTCTTGGATAAATACAAAGTGATGGGACTTGCTGTAGCCTTCATTATGGCACTCTACCTAGGCAGGCTTGTACAGCAACTAGTCAATAGTTTCATAACTCCAATTCTGTCCTTGGTCTTCGTCAGTGTTGGATGGGAAGCCCCACCAATCGCCGCTTTCACCCCGACATTGTTCATTCAAGAACTAATCACTTTCATCATCGTCGCCTTTGTCATCTTCGTTCTCGTCAAATTGACTAAACGACTGGGAATCGATTAGCCCGACAATGAGGAAAGAATGGAAACCCACAAACGCCCTTATCCTCAAGTGATTTCTTGGTGTTCTCAAGTAGCTGGTAATGAGAATGTGATCATTCATCTAAGATAAATTCCCAAGCACACCACCATTCTTCAGGGTGTGGATCTGGTGGACAGCCAAGGCACCGGGTCTTGAGGCGTGAATCGATGGTTTTCGCAAATTCAGTATATTCAACTAAACCGACGGACTTGCAGGGAAAATCAGGTAAGCCTTTCCGTTTCCGTGCATCTTGGACGCGACACTTCTCCATCCGAAAGATGAAGCGTGTGTCATCTACGTCTTCAAAGGATTGTCGATTCAATCGGGCATACACACGATACTGAAGGGCTTTTTTCAGTCCTTCAAGGCCAGAGTTGGGTGGTATTCCGATTTCTTTCATAATTCGTTTGGCTTCAATTGGTGAGAATTTCCGCCAGGATTCAGTGTCGAGGGCGATGGCTGTGTCGATGTCAAATCGCTGTTCAGCAGCAAGAAACCAAGTTCCATCAATGGCTAGCCAGTTTTTAGCATACATATCGATAATTTTGAGTAATTCTTCGCGTGTGAGTTCTTCAAAGTTAACTGGGTTTGACAAAAAAAGAGTGCCTCCGCTTACTCTTTCACCGTGCGGTTATTTTAGTCTAACTCGTTTTGAGTGTGACTAAAACTCCACAGCGAGTTGGAGTTCGCGGACAAGTTCTTTGTAACGATTCCGTACGGTAACTTCGGTGACGTGAGCCACTTCAGCGATTTCACGTTGTGTACGCCGTTCACCTTCCATTATCGCAGAGATGTAGAGCGCGGATGCCGCAAGCCCAGTGGGATCTTTTCCAGCAGTGATGCCTTTCTGTCGGGCATCTTCGAGGATTTGAATCGCACGACGTTGAACACGACTACTGAGACCCAGGCTTTGAGCAAATCGTGGAATGAAGTTGGTTGGTTGTGACACAGGCATCCTCACGTCGAGTCGACGTAACAGGAGGCGATAACAGCGACCGAGTTCTTTCCGATTGATACGACTGTGATAGGCGATTTCGTCAAGGGTACAGGGCGCTTCACGAAGCCGACAGGCCGCATACATTGCCGCAGCAATCATCGCATCGATGCTTCGACCACGAATGAGTCGACGTTCTAACGCACGTCGATACATTACGGAAGCAGTTTCTTTCACGACGCGAGATACACCGAGTTGGCTACTGAGTCGGTCCAGTTCACTCATTGCACTAGCAAGGTTACGTTCAATGCTTGAGTGAACTCGTGAGCGTCGCTGCCATTTACGGAGTCGATAAATTTCAGCACGTCGATTGGACGTAATCTGACGACCAGCGGCATCGCGGTTCCGCCAGTCAATCATGGTACTTAAATCGTGATCTTGAAGTGCATAATTAATGGGACTACCGGTTCGTGCGCGTTTATCCCTTTCCTCACTTGTGAAGGCTCGCCATTCAGGGCCAGAATCAATGGCATTTGCATCTATGACTAGGCCACAATTCGCGCACGCGATTTCCCCTCGGCTCTCATCTCGAACCGCTTTGGTTTCACCGCAGTCAGGGCAAGGACGGTGTTCCTGCGAGTCTTGGATTTGCCGATGTTTTTCATGGATTGAGGAATTTTCTTCCATCTTTCATTCTTCTCCTAATATATGGTCAGGGAAGTTTAGGATGTATATGGTGTTTTGCATACAATATCAAAGTGTTTCAAGATGATAAAGAGGTTCAATAGGGAACCTGTAATGGTTGGGTGTCTAGCGGGATCAGGAGCTTTTCGCCGCGTTACTCATCGATAACCTTATAAACTTTCCTATTTATTATCTAGTTGAACAAATATTTAAATGTTCGCTATTTTGTTATACTAACCTCTAAACCCCACCTGGAAGAGGAGAGAGGCTGTGTAACCCTATCCTCCCGGTCAGATTTCAACCTGTAGGTTAAGAACCCGAACCATTTCCTTATAGCGGTTTCGGACTGTGACCTCAGTGACTCGGGCTACAGCAGCGATTTCGCGTTGGGTGCGCCGTTCGCCTTCCTGTATGGACGCAATGTACAATGTGGCAGCAGCTAGCCCAGTGGGATCTTTCCCAGCCGTAATTCCTTGAGCTTTGGCTTTGTCGAGGATGTCAATAGCTCGACGTTGTACTCGACTTGAAAGCTCCAAGGCTTGTGCAAAGCGTGGAACAAAGTCAGTTGGCTTGGATATGGGTACGCGCATATCCAATTTCCGGAGTAGCAGCCGATAACAGCGACCAAGCTCCTTACGGTTAATTCGACTATGATGAGCAATTTCATCCAGAGTTCGGGGAACCTGACGTAACCGACACCCAGCATACACACATGCTGCAATCATTGCTTCGATGCTCCGTCCACGAATGAGATGACGTTCAACGGTTCGACGATACAGAATCGCTGAAGCCTCTTTCACGGGGCGAGGAACACTAAGTTGGCTCGTGATTCGGTCTAGCTCACTCATAGCGCGAGCCAGATTACGATCAATGCTAGAATGAACGCGTGTTCGGATTTGCCATTTACGAAGCCGATAAATTTGGGCTCGCAAACCAGGTGCAAGTTTCCGACCATTAGCGTCACGATCTCGCCAATCAATCGTAGTGCTTAACCCCTTATCATGGCGCGTGTAATCAATGGGCGCACCAGTTCGGGCACGTTTATCACGTTCTTCACTGGTAAATGCCCGCCATTCAGGGCCTTGATCAACCATATGTGAATCGAGAACAAGACCACAACTTGTACAGATAACTTCACCACGAATAGGGTCACGAATTACATCTGAAGTGCCACAGTCTGTGCACTGAGCTACTATGGCGTCAGTGGGCTCCCGTTGACGCTGGGAGCGAGCAAATGAATCATTATGAACAGGATTTGCCATTTGTTTTCTACCAATGCTATTGATGAAGCGCGGTAACATAGTCTCTCCTATTTTTCGGATTAACATCCTGTGGGGAGGAACTACGATAGGGGATCGAACCAGACGGTAACTCTCCAGTACTCATGAAAGAATCCATGGGGATGGGGAGAGTGAGAGACGGCGTGTTAAATCGAGGAGTAACCCCGCGCAAAGTGACGAAACTTTTTTAAGGTTCCGAGTACCGTTCGACACTTCTTTCCACTATAAAAATGTTATTAATTTCCTCAATTCCTTCGACAAAACCCGATTTCACAACTCTGATTTACAAAAACCAAGCCGTTAGAACCTCAGATTGGTTTTTCACAAGCATTACAGAACTGTGAACCCCGAATAATTGTGGCATTGCAATGGGGACAGCGGGTCTGACCTGATGGAACCTTTTGCCCTGTTCCTTTCAGATGCTTGGACACCTTCCCTTTCATGGATGAGATTGCTTGTGCACTGGGTGAACCGCCCTTTGGGGGAGGAGGAGGTGGTGCTTCTTCGACTGCGGGGGGTGCTGGCATCGGTGGCGGTGCTTCCATGGCTGGAGGTGTCTGTACCGGCGCAGGTGGAGCCGTTGCCATTGCAGGGGCAGAATCAGCTCCTAGAGGAGGCGTAGTGGTCGGCACAGCAGGCGGTGGCACTTCGATGCTTGGTTCGGGAGCAGATACAACATGTAATCCCGGTTCCCGAGTGAAATGTCCGCTTACACCAGTGATGACGAAACCAATGATGCCAATGAGAAGGAAAGCAACAAAGAATTCTAGAAATATGGCTAAGATGGAGGTTCCACCAGCCATGTCACGGAGCATTGTTGCAAAAGAAGAAAGAGTAGATAGAAATGGAACAGAGGTATTCACCATTGTTTGAAAGGCATTCCAAGCTTCAACAATTGCATCCAACTGAAGTGGATCGAATCCGAGCCCAACAAAAAGCGTGGCACTCAGCGCAAGGAAGACCATGAGTCCTAAGTAAACAATGAAGGAAATCAGTACAAGATGTAGAACGCGTAATTGTCCTACAACTCCGATAATTAGACAAGCTAGGATAAATCCCAGTGGAATAAACCATAATCGGATATCAACGGTGAGAAGATTAATTCCTGTAAATAGTGTTAATAGAATTGCTGTCAAAGTTCCAGCAATAACTCCCAGAAGACTTCGGTCCATTGGAAGCACCAATATCTAGAATATTCGAATATCGTTTATAAGGGAATTGTCACGCCGAGTTGGTGTGGAAAACTTTGGCGAGAAACGTAATACCTATATACCAGAGCATAGAATCCGCGGATAATCGATTACACCGTATTGGAGGTGTTTTGCATTATGCCGGTCTTAGTTAATTTTCTACAACGGACACGTTCTGTCTTCCGAGTGAGCATAATTGCAGCCTCCGAAGATAGGCACTAGCTGACCCCATTTTTGCGGGGACCCATCTGCCAACTTCAACAACGTGACAACATACTGGATTGTATGTGATCAATCCCTGTGCGGTCATTGATTGTTGGGGAGTGGCAAATCACAACCTAATAGTGAGTTAGAAGAAAAGTGCCAAACACTCCAGCACCTTACATCAGCAAGCGCAGTCTAGCGCACCGTCAAATGAGTAAAGATGATGGACAACGCGGACGATTAAAAGACCTCCCCGAAATCACGTTGTCCACAGTGCGAGCGGAAGCTATCGCCACCCAGCTAGCGACCGATGTCCATGGTACAATCAGTGCCGGAAAAGAGGCCACGGTCTTCTATGCGTTATGGCGTGATTTTCCATTAGCGCTGAAAGTCTATCGCCTTCATGCCACTCCTCACGCAAAGAAAGGAAAGCGGAAGAAGATGGGGGGAGGAAAAGCCGGTTTCTCTAAAGACGTCATGAGTTATTGGGCCGCTCGCGAATTTTGGATTCTTGACCGGGCATTTCGTGCCGGTGTTAAGGTTCCAACTCCCGCTCGACACATCGATAATATGTTTACCGCCCGATTCCTTGGAGACAATGTCTCGGCTGCACCACTCCTAAAGGATGTAACCATTGAGTTTCCTAAGCGAATCTTTGACGAGATTATCGAGAGCGTCTTTGCCCTCTACCGCGTCTTCATTATTCATGGCGATTTATCAGGATACAACATCCTCTTTTTCAATAATGAACCATGGCTCATAGATTTTCCACAAGCCATCGATTTCGCCTCCCGAATGGGACGTCATAGAACTCTCAAAGATGGACGTCCCATTTTACTCCGAGACATTACGAATATCGTTCGGTTCTTCGAACGCTATGGGATCGTAGCTGACCCCGAAAGTCTATGTGACGAGTGCATGGAACAGGTCAGTGAAAGTGACAGCTTTGACCCCAAAACGCTCATACGCTAGTCTGTTGAATCAGTCGATCAGGGTGCGTATAGACATTCATCCGCGCACCCCTAACAAACCCAATCAATGTAATCCCTGCAGCCTCTGCCAATTCAATACCAGAAGAAATCCCTGCACTAATAGACGCCACAAAAGGAATTTGGGCTACTGCTGCCTTCAGCACCAAATCTCCAGTTAAACGCCCAGAACACACTAACATCAACTCTGAAAAATTCAAGCCTCTTTGAAACGCTTTCCCAATAACACGATCAACAGCATTATGCCGACCCACATCTTCAGCTAGTTTTACTAGATTCCCCTCGGTGTCAGTTAAGGCAGCCCCATGTGTGCCACCCGTTTTTCGATACAACACCATGTCTGTGTTAAGGCGTTGAACTGTGTCTCGAATGACTGCGGGTGAAATCGTAAGAGAGGATTTAATTGCAGGTACATCACAGGCTCGCCATGTACCCAAAGCCCCTTCTTCCGGACCACATATGCCCATGACGATGCGTGCTGTTGGACGGATTGCAGCCAACTTTTCACGAAATGCACACGCATCTGCCAAACGGACTTTGGCTAGTTGGTTGCGAACCTGAATTGAAAGGATTTCATCAGGAGTTGAAATTAGCCGAGAAGTGTATAGGAGCCCTATGATAAGGGATTCATAATCGGTGGGAAGCGTGTGAACTACGGCAAAATTCTCGTCACCCTGTGAATCTAAAAGGAGAATCCGAAGCACCGATTCATGAGCAACAACATCCTCAGCTTTCTCACATTGCAGTTCTTTACACTTCAGTATTGAAACAGAACGGATTTCTTTCAATGGGTTCAACTCCAATTGAATGCCGAAGAAAGGATAATTGTCATCCTTTTATCTTGTTGGGTAGCAATCCCTGAAGCGGATTTTACAGCTAGTGCATTATCAAACGTTGTGGACCCATGAGTAGGTTATTTGGAGCGCATGGCGTTCCATGTGAACACTAGTGGAATGATTACGAGAATCAGAATAGTCGTATTCAACACGACATTAACCATGACACCATACCAAAAGGAAATTCCAGTATCAAGGAGGTACCAGAGAATCACACTAACTAGAACACAGTACCAAGCCCACTGCTCACGAGACGCAAAGGGGAACCAAGCAATGAACAACATAGTGACGCCCCAGCCCATGACAGTGGCGCCCCATGCCCCATACACCCAGGCTTGAAAAGCCTGTGCAGGGGAGGGAACAGGATTCAGTCCCCAAAACACGGGATTAATTTGATCATTGAAGAAGGCAAATACAACAGTTGTATTGAGTAGGGCCATGATGGTGCCAAAGGCGATAATGAACACACTGACCGCGAGGAGCCAATAGCGCCAGATTCGGTAATATGACATAACAAAAAACCTCTTGTGTCCTTATGGTACGTGAGGGGTTATAAACCTGAATTCAAATGACTTTCATCACCGGTGAAGAACAATGAAGATTCTAGCCTTGAACAGCAGCCCTCGTAAAGACCGAGGTGGAACTGCCACAATTCTCAATATGTTCCTAGAAGGCACTAAGGACGCTGGGGCAGATATTGACCTTGTTTATGTTCATGACCTAGAGATAAAGCCCTGTCTAGGTTGCTTTGCATGTTGGATAAAAACCCCTGGTGTTTGTGTCCAGCAGGATGACATGAAAGAGCTGTTAGTGAAACGGCGAAATGCAGATGCATTAATCCTCGCCACTCCAGTCTATGTGGATGGAATGACTAGCACACTGAAGGCAGTGCTGGACCGATCAATTCCCCTAGTACAACCTTTCTTTGAAATCCGTGATGACCATTGTCGACATCCACAACTCCATCAACGGGAACCCGTTAAGGTGGCGTTAGTCTCTGTATCAGGGTTTACTGAATTAGACAACTTTGATCCGCTCGAAGCCCATATCCAAGCCTTTTGCAAGAATTTGGCTGGCGAATATGCAGGTGCCGTCCTTCGACCCTTGGGTGCCCAACTACCCATGTTCAAACAAATGGGCATATCCGTCGATGACATCTATGACGCAATTAAACAGGCTGGCAAAGAATTTGTAGAAAAGGGAAAGATCCGCCCTCAAACCCAGCAAACCATTAGCAGGGAAATTGTCCCAAGAAGTGAATACGTCAAACGAATCAATGCCAGTTTTCAGCAAGCAATTGATTCCAATAGATGACCCAGAATAACACACGTTTAGTGTATCTGCCTCTACGAGTACCTATTTTAAAGTTTGAAAATAAAGATAACCAGTTCTTAGTTGAAGAAAGAGGGAGTAATGGTGGTTCGTCGGAGAACTCCCACTGCAGCATTATTGCTGATCCTATCAATATGGCTTCTCATTGTTGGCTCTTATAATGGGAGTTTTGATTTTTCATGTCAGGCACCACCACCTTTGCCAGAGTTAATGGGTGTTGGCATTGCATATTCAGTTATTGAAGCAAGTGACCTGTCGTACGTGATTGCTGGAGAACGACAAGAACCTGGGAGTAACCATAGTGATATCTTCCTCTATTGCCATGGAGAGAAAATATTTGGTGGTCTGGGAAATGAAAGTGCACGGGAAATCGTGCGATGCCATGATGGAGGATATGCTGTAATCGGTTATACAACGAGTTTTGGAGTTGGAAAAGCTGACATCTGGTTACTCCGCACCAATTCAAATGGACACCAATTATGGAACGAGACTTTCGGAACAGCAGAAAACGAGTATGGCACTTCACTGATTGAATTCCCAAATGGTGATTTTGCTTTCATTGGATATGTAAACCATACAATTGGAATTGACCAAGACGTTTGGGTTCTTCGCGTTGATTCAACTGGAAATCCACTTTGGAATAGAACTTTTGGAGGTTTCAGACCAGATGCCGGTTGGTCAATCATCCTCAATTCGGCGGGTCAGTTGATTGTCGTAGGAACAACAGAGAGCTTTGGTGCAGGAGATGAGGATGTTTGGTTACTCTGTCTTGATGCTTGGGGCACCCATCTGTGGAATAGAACCATTGGAGGAAAAGGTGATGATAGAGGATTGGATATCACACTAGCTCATGACGGAGGTTATGCAATTATAGGATCAACCACTTCATCTCGTGGAAATGATACTGACATCTGTCTGATACGAACAGATTCATCTGGTAACCAACTTTGGAACACAACCTATGGTTTCACAAGGGATGATATGGGATTGAGTATTATTACAACTAGACAAGGTGATTTCGCAATGACTGGCTATGCCGATGGACGAGAGACAATCTGGTTTAGACGGACTGAAGGCTACGGAGTTTTCTGTCCGGCAGGTTGGTTAGATGGACAATCGTTTGGAACATCCATAATCGAACCATCCGAAGGAGGATTCATCATTGTGGGAGGAACCAATGCGACCTCAGCAGAAACAAGTGGGCAGGTATATTGGTGGTTACCGAGTCACTATAGTCCACCACACATTGGAATGGACCTATGGTTTTGGGGTTTCATCGGATTAATCATACTACTGATTATTCTCGCAGTATATAGTTGGAGAACTCGGAGAGCTAAAATCCATAAATAACATAGTGTGATGTGGATATCACTTCAAATCGACCTGTGTTTCGTTTAGTAATGACAGTTCAAATTGGCTCTGACTAGTCCTCGTTCTTCTGTCGTAGTTTTGGAAAAAGGCGTCCTGTCTGTTTCATGTAATCACGATATTGATTACCGAATTGTTCAATCATCATTTCTTCTTCGACACGCATACGCGATGCGACGACGATAAGTCCAAGGAGAATGATGATGAAAAGGATAATGTTGAGACAGATGAGGAACAATCCCAGATTAAAGATGAAATAGACCAGGTACATCGGATGGCGAATGTATTTGTAGGGACCACTCGTCACCAATTTGTGGTCTTCCTTGATTTCCAAGGTCCCAGAGACTTGTCTCCCCAAATGAATACCCACCCAGGTGATTCCAAGAACCATTGCGATACAAATCACAACCCCTACTGATTTAATGATAAGTTGAAACAACTGGTTTACAATAACAAGCTGAGTAATCGGAGGAATAAGGAAGGGAAGGAGGCTCCAGATTACTATGAACACAATCATGGCATAGACTAGAATGATTCGTAAGATAACTAACCATTTACTCTCGTATTTGATTTGGTCAGCCCAACGTTCCTGACGTGTTCGTTTCTGTCCGGGAGGTTGAGCTTTACGACCATAATAGCCTCGAATTCCCATGAATAAGATGAACAGGATAAGGACAGCGATTGAAAAGAAGAGCTCTTCAAACATGAGACTAGTAGCCTCCAAGTCACGAACCCTGTCTAATCACAAGCTTATAATCTGTTACACAAGTGTGCTCAAATCTAGTTGGTCAGCGATAACCACAGTACAGAAAATCACTTAAAGACAGCAACGACAAAGCTCAATGGCATTTGAGGTTAAGGGATGAGCCCAATGAACCGTGAACCGATTCGAGCCTATCGTGGCACTCAGTTACATTGTAAGAATTGGCAAATCGAAGCTATCCTCCGTATGCTCCAAAATAATTTGGACCCTGATGTGGCAAACGATTGGAAAAAGCTCATCGTATATGGAGGCACCGGTCAGGCTGCTCGAAACTGGGAGTGCTTCGATAAAATCGTTGAAACACTACTCTCATTAGAACCAGATGAAACCATGTTGATTCAATCTGGGAAACCCGTTGCTGTATTCAAAACCCATACCGATGCCCCCCGGGCTCTAATCGCCAATTCACTAATTGTCCCTTTCTGGGCGACAGAAGAAAACTTCCATGACTTGTACAAGAAAGGCTTAACCATGTTCGGACAAATGACCGCTGGGTCTTGGATCTACATTGCGACCCAAGGAATTCTACAAGGAACATTCGAAACCTTTGCTGCTGTGGCAGATCGACATTTTGGTGGCACCTTGAAAGGGAAACTGGCCCTCACAGGTGGAGTCGGAGCCATGGGTGGCGCACAGCCCTTAGCAGTCACATTTAACGAGGGTGTAGTCATTGCGGTAGATGTTGATGAAACAGCCATTGAAAAGCGGATGCGCGCCGGTTACTGTGAATTGAAAACCGATAGCCTTGATGAAGCCATATCCCTTGCCGAAGAGGCTATGGAAAAGAAGATACCCCGATCAATTGGTTTAATCGGCAACACTGCAGAAACCCATCCAGAAATCGTCAAACGAGGAATCAAAGTGGATGTGGTAACTGATCAAACCTCCGCACATGATCCACTCACTGGGTACTACCCAATGGGCTATGGTAAAGAAGAAGCTGACAAGCTGCGAGAAAGTGATCCAGAGGATTATATTCGCCATTCGAAGGACTCCATGCTCCACCATGTGAAGGCCATCCTCCAGCTTCAAGAACGTGGAACAGTCGCCTTCGACTATGGCAATAATCTCCGTCAACATGCAAGCTCAATCGCGTGGGACACAAAGAAGAACCAATGGAAGTACCCTGGATTTGTAGAAGCCTATGTCCGACCATTATTCTGCGAAGGGCGTGGTCCTTTCCGATGGGTCGCACTGTCCGGTGAACCTGATGATATTTACCGAACTGATGAGCTCGTCCTTGAACTCTTCCCAGATAATTATATCCTTAAACGCTGGATGAAACTTGCCCACGAAAAAGTCCAGTTTGAAGGACTCCCTGCCCGGGTTTGCTGGCTCGGATATGGTGAACGAGCCAAGTTTGGCAAAGCCCTAAACGACCTCGTTGCTAAGGGTGAACTCAAAGCCCCTATTGTGATTGGTCGAGATCATCTCGATGCAGGCTCTGTTGCTTCACCCAACCGTGAAACGGAAGGAATGCTGGATGGAAGTGACGCCATTGCCGACTGGCCAGTCCTGAATGTCCTCATCAATGCCGTAGCTGGAGCGACCTGGGTATCCTTACATCAAGGTGGCGGTGTGGGAATACCATATGCCATTTCTGCGGGACAAGTTTCTGTTGCTGATGGCACCCCCGAAGCAGAACGGCGACTCCTTCGCGTCTTGACCACCGACCCAGGAATGGGCGTTGTCCGACACGTAGATGCCAGATACCCCGAAGCCATTAAGTTTGCAAAACAGATGGGTATCAATATTCCCTTTCTCAAAGAAAAAATCAAAGGTGAATGAAATTGAAAAAAATCGTAGAATGTGTCCCCAACTTCAGTGTTGGTGATGACCCCGAAACTATTGAAGCCATAGTGCAAGCAATTACACAGACCAAAGGCGTTCAACTACTTGATTACGAACATGACACCGCCTACAATCGGCTGGTTGTCACCTATTTCGGTGAACCCGAAGCATGCAAGGCGGCCATGCTCAATGCTGGACGCATTGCGGTGAAACGATTGGACATGCGGAAGCACAAAGGCCAACACCCCCGAATCGGAGCCTTGGATGTGGCACCCTTCGTTCCCATCAAGAACATCACCGTCGAGGAGTGCATCACCCTGTCGAAAGAGTTCGCCAAAGCATTTGCTGAAGAACATCAAGTCCCCGTCTATTTGTACGGTGAAGCAGCTGAAACTCCAGAAAAAGGAGACGTTGACTGGATTCGAAGAGGTGAATGGGAAGCTCTAGAGAAAAACATGCAAGACCCAGAACGCCGACCCGCCTTCGGTCCCAGCAAACCACACCAAAGCGCAGGCGCTACAATGACTGGAGCCCGAGAAGTCATGGTTGGACTAAACATCAATCTTGGAACAACAGACCTGAAAGTCGCCAAGGCTGTTGCAAAAGCCATTCACAAGAAGAAAGGGGGGCTGGTTCGAATTAAGGCAATGGGCTGTCTATGGGAAGACAGGGGAATCACTCAAATCGGCATCACCAATACAGACTTTCGCAAATCTCCCCTGTATCGGCAATTTGAGTTAGTCAAGATTGAAGCAGCACGATTTGGCGTCGCTGTTGTGGGAGCAGAATTCTGTGGACTTGTTCCCATCCAAGCCCTCGTCGATGTAGCCAACTACTATCTTCGCCTTGAAGGCTTCACCATGAAGGACCTCTTGGAAGTCGCCATTGATCAGAAACTAGCAGAATCTGACCCCAAATACACGAGCATCCTATCCACTGATTGATCCGAAAACTGCTGATTTATTAGGCTTCATTCCCCTCAGTGATAGTAATGGAACGCCTGGATCTTGACATGGTCATTTTGAACGCCTCCGAGCTCTTGACATTAAAGGGAGCTAGCCATACACCAAAACTGCGAGAAGACCTCAACGAATTAGGGATAATTGAAAACGGCGGTGTCGCGATTCGCGGAAACCAAATCCTTGCTGTGGATACTACAAAGAACATCAAACGGCTGGTCAAACCGGGAAGTCGTCCCCGTATTATTGATGCAAAAAATCAAACCGTGATGCCTGGACTCATTGACCCCCATACACATTTGGCATTCGCGGGTAGTCGAGAACGGGAGTTTGTCCAAAAAATCAAAGGCGCCACCTACATGGAGATTCTTGAATCTGGAGGAGGCATCAACGTTACAGTGAAGGCCACACGCAAAGCCAGCAAGAACACTTTAGTCCGTTTGGGTAAACCCACGCTGAATCGGATGCTCGAATATGGAACCACAACGGTCGAAGGTAAATCAGGTTACGGGCTTGAACCCAAACACGAGTATAAACAGCTCTTCGCCATGCGTGACTTAAACCTCATTCATCCAATTGATATCGTTCCCACATTCATGGGTGCCCACGTCATCCCCACCAAGTACAAAGAACAACCGGAAAAATATATGGACCTGATTATCGACAAGATGATTCCCAGTGTTAGTAAACGGGGATTAGCTGAGTTTTGCGATGTCTTTGCTGAAGAGGGAATCTTTGACATTGACCAATCCCGAAGAATTCTACTTGCAGGTAAAAAACATGGACTGACCCCCAAGGTTCACGCCGACGAGATGACCACCTTTGGGGGTGCCGAATTAGCTGCAGAAGTTGGCGCAGCTTCCGCAGACCATCTATTGAAAGTTTCCAAACAGGGCATTAGGGCACTCGCGAAAAAACAGGTTGTCGCGGTCCTCTTACCGGCTACAGCCCTTGTTTTAATGGAGAAAGAGTATGCTCCAGCGCGAGATCTGATTAAATCGGGGGTGCCGGTAGCTTTGGCAACTGACTATAATCCGAACTGCATGACCGAGTCCATGCAACTGGTCATGACCCTCGCGTGCTTAAACATGCGGATGACGCCTGCAGAAGCCATTTCCGCTTCCACAATCAATGCGGCCCATGCCATAGCCCGAGCCCATTTAGTGGGAAGCCTTGAACCGAACAAGCAGGCAGACATCGTTATCATGAATGTTCCCAACCACTCCCATATCCCCTACCATTTTGGGGTCAATCATGTCAACAAAGTGATAAAAGCGGGAAAATTAGCATATTCTGCACAGTAAAAATTCTAACGTTTTTGTCGGCTTTTTTGTTAACCAATTAGAAGAAAGTAACAATAATCACACCAAAATTAGCGCTTTTCTGTAATAAGAACAATCCAGTACCCTTTATTAACAGATACACCCTATTCTATGTCGAGGTACGGGCATTATTTGTTCTAGGCCGTTAAATGCCCCAGCGCGGATATCAGTGGAGGTAAGCTGCCTCAAGTGGAGTACGGAGGAGGCTAGCTGTCGCCATAATCTCCACATTAAACTAAAACCGATCTAATCGGAAAAAAGAATGAGATTATCAACGACAACACAGATCGCACTTATCTTCACCGCTACAGTGTGTTTCATCGGTTTCTGCATAATACTCACTCCCCCCGTCAATATTAAAGCTGAAGATTCCGCCCTTTCTCCATCCGGTATAACAATCTCCAAGCAATTCAAGTATGCATGGCTCATGGAAGGCCCAGAATGGCAAGACAAAGACCTTTATCTTCAAGGATTGAGGGTCGACGTCTACTACAAGGACTGTTGGATCTATATCGGTACCTACTATACCAATGACACTGGCTGGATCGAATTTGAAGGTGTTCCAGCTGGCTGGTATGGTTTTGTCTGGGAGTGTGGCGGAGTTACTTTTCAAACTAAACATTACGCTTGCTGCAATATGCAACACCACGTTTGGGTCAATGAGATTGAGCCGAAAGGTGAAGAAAGGGCGACTTCTTCGTTTATCTTGATGGGCATCTCTTACCTTTACCTCAGGTAGGGGATGCCACAACCTTTATTTTCGAAACAAAATCTAATTCTCCGAAAAAAGCGATTCCGACCAATTTTACTAATCAAGGAACGTTTGTTTCAAAATTAAGTAGCCATATTAGTGCTTTCTCGAAAATGGGATGACAATTTGGATGGGTTCTGAGTGCGTAACGGTTTTTCCATCCTGGTCGAAAGCCGATACGCTATACTCGAGAACAATACTGGCCTGTGATCTAAAAATGAACTGTGGAAACACGTTAGCTGTAAACTTGAAAGCACCAGTTTCATTTGAGGCAATGGTATCCTTTAGTATACTAGCGAATGTAGAGGTTTCTTCACGAACCCGATTCTTTCCGAGCACCTTGATTTTCCCGGAAGAAAAACGGATAAACTTTGACAAAGAGACAAGCTGAATTCGAACGGTGAGTGGTTCCGCTTTATTGTTTCGAACCTGGAAGTGAACTTGAATCAAACCTTTTCGTTTTTGGGTTGAGGTTAATCGAAACCGGGGGACTGTTATTTCCCACTCGATACATCGATCCAAGGCTTGACCTCTTTCTCTATAAGCGGGTTTAGTCATTTTGACTGAAATTCCTGATTGGTTGTGATATGTATTTTAGCCTTTGGTGTTTTCATCAAGTATCTCATTGATTATCTGGGTTTCTGTAAGTTGTTATTTATCGACGATTATTTGGTCAATGGATTTCCTCGCTAGACAGTTTCTGATACAAAGGTATTTAGTTGTCCTCATTGCATACTGGGGATTCTCAACCTCGAGGGATATCCATGAGGGTCGGCTACTCAGTTGCGTTATTGTTTCTATTCGTGCTAATCCCTTTTAGTGCTTTAACAACACCCTTCCTGAATCATGGAAGTCAATTTCAGGAAGACCTGAATTCACCATTGGGCGTCAGAGATAAGAATCCTGAACCCATTGCTCACCGAATCCCCGTTCCTGGTCCTGATTTGGGGAGGACAAATTGGAGTTCGAATCATTTTCAAAATCCCGGCTTTGAAGACTGGTCATTACTGAATGATGCGGATGGTTGGACACTGGACAAAACCGGTGACCGTCACCATTGGATTGAAACCACTCAGGTGAGTGAGGGCTCTTATTCTGCTGGTTTCCAATGCCAAAATTATCCGAATAATATTGAAATAGCAATCTTTGAACAATATGAAGTTGATTCGGATTTTGATAATGTCACCCTCTCCTATGATTGGTACGTGGATCAAAATGAAGATCCAAGCCAGGATATCATGTATACAGAAGTCGAAATTCAAAACCCTGACAATGGAGTCACTTACTGGTTATACTATTACCTAAACGGAAGCTCAGCTATTGACCAAAACACTACGTGGGAAGGCTTCTTCCTCCATGACTTTGGTCCCGCACATCAGTGGAACACGTTGTCACGCAATCTTACAGCAGACTTCCTCTCAGTGTCTGAACTTCAAGGAAGTTATAGCGTCAACATGTACATCGATAATATCCGGTTTATCTTAGAGGCGTATGGTAGCACCAATCAACTGATTCGTTGTTTCATTGATGACGTTAAGTTGTTGAATGAAACCACTAATCATTATTGGATTAATGGCACGACTCGGAATGGAAACTTCGAAACTGGTGACCTTACTTCATGGGTAATTAATAATCAGCCCTATGGGAAGAATAGCCACTCAAGTGGAGTCTTTGAGAGGAGCTCAACAGCCCATAGTGGAAGCTACAGCGCTAATGTGACCGCCATATCAAATGGTAATTACAGCATGGTGAGTATTCGGGATTATCCCTATACTCGCCTGACTAGCCAAAATCAAGGTAGCATCAGTATGTGGTGGTATTTAGTTACTCAAAGCCTGAGTACGGATACCTTTGCGAGCATCATTTTCCATTGCTTTGACCAAGGATCGGCTCGGAACGTCTATTACATGTTGGGCTATGGAGGAACAACCAGCCCGGTTTCAAACGACTCAATTACAGCTGTGTTCACTCCTGCCAATTTTAATACCACCGGGAGCTGGAACCATCTTACTAGGAACTTATGGACCGATGCTAGCTCGCGTTGGGGTGGATTAAGTGAATTAATGGTGAGATATGTAGAAGTCCGTGTTGAAGCCGAGGGTTTTGATGCCCGCATCGGCACGTTAGTCGATGACATCATTCTCAATTCTGCAGCCCTGAACCATGCCGCTTTTGAAGACCAACCCGCAGCGGGTCAACGGGTTCGAGGATTTACCACAACCTATTCTCGGATAACCGTCACAAATACTGCCTTTGGAGGAAGTGCAGCTGGAAATCTAACCTTACTAAGCGGTGGTATTGTCGGTTCTCCAAGTCAAGCCCCGCGTCTTCCCTTACAATGGCGACCTTTGAATAGTTCGCGTGAAACCTATCTGGATGTCATGTGGCGAATCATCGATACGATCGCATCAAATCAGGTTTGGTTCCGTCTAGTTCTGACTAATGGTTATGAGCTCAACTACTACATGAACGGCTTAACTACTGCAACCTCAAACACTAGTTTAGTCGCTCATTTCAATGTGACCAGTGCAGGAACCACCGGTTCTTGGATTCAAATGCACCGTGACCTTGCTCATGATTATGAAGCGGCATTTGGAAGTCTTCCGGATACGACCATGGAGGCTTTGTATCTTAGGGCGTCCACTAGCGCTAGGCTGGAGATTCTCTTTGACGACCTGTACCTTTACGATGACCCAGCCCCCTCCATTAGTAATGTTGCTCATTCCCCACTGTTACCAGAAACCGTTGACGATGTTGATGTTACTGCCGACATTGTTGAACAGGATTTGGATACGGCTACCGTGCATTATCGAGTGGATGGTGGTGGTTGGCAGAGTGTTGTGATGAGCCATCGATCCGGTGACACTTACAATGGTACAATCCCCAGTCAGACTAATGATGCAGTTGTTGAATACTACATCACCGCAAATGATACGTGGGGATTAGCGACCACGGCTTTGGATGGTGGGAGCTATTGGACTTACACTGTTGGCGATACGACAGCCCCAACCATAGATAATGTTATCCAAACCCCCGCAACCGTCGGTTATCTCGACTCGGTCAATATCACCGCGGAAATAACTGAAGAAGGTACCGGCCTCCAAAGTGTGGAACTGTATTGGCGACTTAACGCGGGTTATTGGAATATCTCCAGTATGAGCCCAACAGGCTCGGGTGGTTACTATGTATTCATCGGACCCCATAACTACAACATCTTCGTTGAATACTACATCAACGCGACCGATAATGTCGACTTATCAGGCATTAGTGGCACCTTTAGTTATACTGTCACCGATACAGTACCTCCTGCAATTACTAACCTTGCCCATACACCAGTGAGTGTTGAATACCCAGATAGCCCCACGGTTCGGTGCAATGTGACGGATACCATGAGTGGTGTGTCAACAGTTGTCTTGTACTACCGGGTTGACGGTGGTGGATGGAGCACTGTGGCCATGAGCCCGACTTCGGGGACGGGATATGCGGGATCCATCCCCGCTCAAGCATGGGATGCCTTTGTGGAGTACTACGTAAATGCAACTGATAATGCCGGAGCATGGACTACTGCTGCAGATAGCTACACCGTGGGTGATAGCGTCGATCCTCAAATTAGTAACATCGGACAAACTCCCGTCTCTGTGAATTTCACAGATAGCACTGATGTTAACTGCGATGCCACTGACGCTGGTAGTGGAATAGATACTGTGACCCTCTACTACCGAGTTAATGGAGGTTCTTGGACTCCCGTCTCCATGAGTTATATCTCCGGAGTTCTGTACGAGGGAACCATTCCTGCACAATCTTGGACCGCATTTGTTGAATACTATATTGTCGCAGCGGATGCTGCAGGCAATTCATTCACCGACGACAATACAGGGAGCTACTATAGCTACACCGTGGGAGACAATAGTGACCCCGTCGTCAGTAATGTGAATCATTCACCTGATCCAGTTTCATCAACAGACTCTGCGACGGTGGGATGTGATGTCACCGATACTGGAAGTGGCGTCAACACGGTCACGTTGTGGTATCAAGTGAATTCGGGCGGTTGGAGCTTTATTGCGATGAGCAATACTGCTGGGAACCACTATGAAGGAGTAATCGGTGTTCAGACATATTCTTCGTTCGTGGAATACTATATTGTCGCAATAGATGGTGCAGGGAATAGTGTCACCGAAGATAATGGTGGAAGCTACTACTCATATACAGTAACTGATGGAACTCCACCAAATATTACCAATATCAGTCATTCACCTACTCCCGTTCAATATACAGACTCCCCCACGGTGGGATGTGATGTCACCGATAGCGAAAGTGGTGTAGGAACTGTCACTCTGTATTATCGGGTGAATGGAGGTGGATGGAGTACCACAGTAATGGGTCACACTGCAGGCGCCCACTATGAGGCCAGTATTCCCGTTCAATCTTGGGGTGATTTGGTTGAATATTACGTTAATGCAACTAATACAGCAGGCCACTTTGCCGTCAACGATAATGGTGGGAGCTACTACAGCTACACCGTTCAAGACAACACAGATCCAGTTATCAGCAATATTGATCGCACGCCTATTGCCGTAGAATACACCGATACGCCGACAATTAGTTGTGATGCTAATGATCCTGGAAGCGGGATCGATTATGTCCGATTATACTATCGACTTGATGGTGGAACATGGTCATGGGTGACAATGACTAATCCAATGGGAAGCCATTATGAAACCACCTTTCCTGTCCAAAGTTATGATACCCTAGTTGAGTACTACTTTGTTGCTCGAGATAACACAGGAAATCAAGTCACTGATGACAACACAGGAAGCTACTACAGTTATCGTGTTGATGATTTCACTAATCCCATCATCAGCAATATTGGTCAAACTCCAGGCACCGTTGAGTACAGTGATAGCCCAGTAATCGATTGTGACGTTACTGATGCAGGGAGTTCTGTAGATACGGTGGTGTTATATTACCGAGTTGATGGGGGAGGCTGGACCCCAGTGGGAATGTCTCCTAC
>JAEOTD010000006.1 GCA_016839995.1 Candidatus Hermodarchaeota archaeon | reverse complement strand
TGGTTGGATACTATAGGAATGCGTAGATTGGACACCTTTTTCGGCTAGTTGGCGACAAGTTTATTCAGGCTTTTATCCACAGTTGTTATAGTTACTCTAGTAGGTGGAAACTGTGGAGATACGGGACCTCCTTACTCGCGGGGTTTCACTCATCGTGGATCCTCGCGGACTGAAAACCAGTCTAGACGACTTCTTTGCCAGTTATGGCGGATACCTCGAATATGTGGTAGCGGTTACAAAGGATTTGTCAGGACGGGTGTTTTACTCAAGCAAAGTGGCACCAGCGGATGAAGAATATCCCACGTTCTTCGATGAGTTTATTGACACGACCGAAGCGGTGGGCATCCATGCTGGCGCTTATCTGAACGTGTTTGCTGACGCCTTCTTTGCAGCTGATCAAGAATTCAAAACCTTCACTGCAGATGGTCAACCCTTGGATAGCCTGGTGTGCCCCAATAAACCAGCCTTTCTCCAACATATGGTTAGTATCATCAAAGAAGTCGCTGAAAATCCAATACAGACTCTCCTTTTGGGGAATCTAGGATATTCACATGCAAGTTATTGTTACTGCAACGATTGTCGCAATGAATTCACCGAGTACGCTGATCTTCGTCACACCTTCCAAATCGCAGATTCCTCAGCGAATCCCGCTTTGTACAATCAATGGATCGAATGGCGTGTAGCGAAAATGTCAGGAGTGATTCAACAACTCGTGACTGCGGCTAAAGAAGTCAAACCCGACTTGAAAGTCATTCCATCCTATCCAATTGACTCAGAGAGTGGCTATGTTGCAGGAACTCGAACCAACCTGGGATTGGATCTTGAATCTATCGCCAATATGAGCAAGAATCTGACGATTGAGGTCTTTCCATGGACTCCAATCTTACCTGACCCTGGCACGAAAGATTTCACCAACTACATCGATAGTCTCTCCTTTATCAATTCATTAACGAAAAGTGGCGTTGAGTTTTCAATGACTCATTGGATTCTCGAAGATGAAGCTGAATACAATCGAGCCAAATCTCTTGCAGATGCTGCAGGAATATCAGATATCTATTCGATGCTTGGCTATCCTTCCGGCTATCAATCGCTACGTGAAATCCGATTAGGGCTAGGTTGGTAAATACGCGCTCCGAATGAGATTAAGTTGAGGATTTGAAATCACTGTGAGTGAAATCGAAAGTGTTCAACGGCTTGAAGAACTTTATCGGCAACTCATGGGTTCGGATATTGCTACAGCCCAAGAGGTCAAAGCCAAAGCCGAAATCATCTCCCTTATTCCTCAACTGAAGGCTGTCATCCTAGCTGAAGATAGCGCCGAATCTCAAGAACTAGGTCAGGAATTAGAAGCTCTTTATGAAATGGTTTCAAAGTGGAATCCACTTACTGCTTGGTTCCGTGATGAAGAACAATTAATCCAACTCTACTTTGATATTCTTTCAAAGGTTCGTCTTTTCCTGATTCGCCGAAAAGGTCCAACCGAGGAATCTAGCACTCTCGTTAGTGAGAGTATCCATTCAGTTCGGGCAACCATGACCCAACTAGCGACGGTTATGGAAGAAGTTCGAGTGACGGTCAAAACTCTGTTAGAAATTGTCTCACCAACTCCTGAGGTTCACGCTCGAATTGCAGGTCTTAGCAGCCGGGCTCTCGAGCTGGAACGTCGAATTTCTGATTTTGAAGCCGCCACCGGCAATAAGACCGAAGCTGATATTGAAAAAATACAACGATGGAAACAGGACCTACAAAAACTCACGAAACAAATCGAAACTTTGCGAAAACTAGCGAAAAAGGGCTAGTGATTTTCCAACCCTGTAATCCTTCTTCTCATATTAGTTCAGTTCATCCCGAACTATTTCTGACTGCGTCCACACCGACCACAAAATTCACTATCCTCACGGAGATCCTGTCCACAATAGATGCAAAACCCCGGAGCTGTCGAATGTGGTGAAGCGGCAACGCTACTTCCTGATGAGAACCATCCATCGGAGGAGAAGCTACTTGACTCACTAGCTCCCTTTGATGAAATACCGGTAAAGGGGTCTGGATCAGTTAATGAACGTGAACTATACTCCTCGGGTGTAGAAAAGAGTCCACCCAAGTCCACTGAGCTCCCTGGGCTAGAACTTGAGGGTCGAGACGATTCACGGTCTGATGAATATCGTCCAGACGAAGTTCTCTCACGCCACGATTCAAAGGATTCATGAGAGGCTGGCTCTTCAGTGAAAGTTGGGGAACGAGAGTATTCAGACCCTGAGGAACCATATTGTTCCTGGGGCCAGCGTCGTTCACCATATCGCAAGAATTGTTGGTGGCATTCTCTTTGTATTGCGCGATATTCCTCCTTTGACATACCGAGTAATTCTATGGCTTGATCTCTGAGATGACACTCTCGGTCCAAATCACAACAAAAAGCTAAGCTCCCATAACAAGTAAGCTTCATCGCTTGCTCTGGGGTCGTTTTCGCTATCGGGCGCACGCGTTCCTTTCCAATCCATAACTCCTCACCAACAGCCCGGAGTGACGTCATAGCCTGTCTTTCCAAAGCCTGCAAAACATCCTTTGCCAGATAGGCTCGACCATTAATGAGGACAATTCCCTGAGCATAATCAGAATTCGATGACATGGACTCATCTCTCCAATGAATGACTGGCAGTCCCGCTAATAAAATGTGGTAAAACCGAATTTAAACGTGAACGCTTTTTGCTTGATAATAATGTATGCTGTTATTTGGAGCGTTTGTACCGTTTGACTTGGAGAGCGATGATGTAAGAAACAGCGGCTATGATGCCAGCAATTGCACTCGGTGAGGCAAAGATTATGAAGGACCCAGAAAGTCCCAGAATCATTGCAATAAGAGCAATGATAAATGTGCCAATGATAACGTTGTTGACTGTTTTCATCACCTCATTGGAAGCTGCTGCTGGTGCAATAAGGATGGCATATACTAGAATGGCGCCAACTGCTTTGATGGTTAAGGCAATCGCAATGGCTGCGAATATAAGCAGGAGGTAGTTGTACCCTCGAGCGTTCATTCCGTGTGCTTTTGATCCTTCCATGTCAATGCTGACGTACACGAATTCTTTCTTAAACAAAATGAACAGAATCACAAGAGAGAAGGCGACTCCAAGTAACATGACAATGTCCAAATTATCTAGGAGTAGTATGTCTCCAACTAAATACCCCCAGATGATGGGAATCCTGGTCGGAGGTAAATAGTACATCAACAACACTGCAATACTCATCGAGAGGGCGAACGAGACTCCCACTGCAACTTCCATCTTTTGAGCAATTCCTCGTTCACCAGCATAAGCAGTCATCACGGCTACAAAAACCGCAAAGATTACCGCCCCTAATACTGGGTCAAACCATGGAACAATACCTGTAGCTTGAAGGAATAACGCAAGAGCAACTCCTCCCAGTGCTGCATGTGCGACACCAGCGGTAAGAAATGATAATCCTCGAAACACCATAAACGTGCCCGTAGTCGCTGCAATAATGGCTACCAGAACTGATGCTAACAAAGCTCGTTGCAAAATTGGTGAGGTCAACAACAGCGTTATGACGTCAATGATCATGGTGGTCAAACCCCGAGTCCCCTGTAATACAGTATTTGTGTCCAGCTAATTCGACAATTTTTGCAGAAGGCCCGTATACTTGCCTAAGAAGCTCAAGGTCCATAACCGCACAGGGATGCCCAATTCCCATAACTGTGCGATTCAGCATTAAGACGTCCTTAACCAAGGTGTGGATGGGATTCAAGTCATGAGTAACCATGATGATGTTAACTTGATTTTCATTATAATACTCCTGTAATGCCTCTACGATTAGCACTTGGCTATCATGATCTGCTCCTGACAAGGGCTCGTCAAGCATCATTATTTGACCTTCAGTAGCTAAAGCTCGGGCCACTAACACCCTTTGCCGCTGTCCCCCAGATAATTCGGGGAAGGGGTGGTTCCAGAGATTTTCTAAATCCACTCGACGTAATGCATCCTTTGCTATCTGTACATCTTTACCAGAAGCGACGCGTAAGGGGGGTTTCTTCAATAATCGCCCCATTAGTACGATGTCTTTGACTTTCATGGGTACAGTCGCTTTAATTTGATCCCGCTGTGGAACATATCGAACCATTTTCCGAATCATTTTATATTCCCGCTTTGCATCAAACCCAAGGACTCGAATGAATCCGTCTGTGGGCTTCAGCAACCCCAACATCGCTTTTAGGAGAGTTGTTTTTCCAGATCCGTTTGGTCCAATAATTGCCATGAAAGTTGTAGAATCAATAGAAAACGTGACATCAAAAAGGGCTAAATCGCCCTCTGGGTATTTTACCGCAAGATTTTCAGCTTCAATTAATGGGGTTGTTGCCATCAGTTCCTACTCTCCAATTATTGCCACTTTTACTGAGACGATTTTCCGATTTCCTTTCAACGATTTTACAAGCTCTTTGACATCATCTGCTGGGCCATTTACCACAATGACTTCAATACACTCTCCATTCACAGTATGGGAGTGAAGTAGGGCGTCAATGAGCGAAGCTTGGCTGTGTAGTAAGAAGTTACTTTCAATACCTTTCCCTTTTTTCCCGTAAACAATTGTAAGAACTGCAGACACTTTTCCCGATATGGTTTCGAGATCTTGGAACTCATTGGCAAGTGTTTGGATGGCTTGACGAAGGAGTTCTGATCGATTGGTAAAACCCCCTGCTTTTTGGAGTCGATTGAGTGTTTGCAGGTCATGTTTGTTTAGTGAGATACTGATAATCGGCATGAAATCACCGCGGAGTGTTTTTAATAAAAATTCCAGAAAGATTATTAATATTCAGGATTATTAAGATTTCTCAATTACTTAATAACTTCATTTAGTGGATGGACGTAATGGCAATGCGACGGATTCAGTTTCTAGCCCTTCTCGGAATTATACTGCTTAGTCTTGGATTGTTTGGAATACCTTGCCATACGTCTGCTCAAACTACTCCTGCTCTTCGGGTTGCTGTATCTATTCAACCATTAGCAGGGATTGTTCGAGAAGTGGGTGGAATACAAGCTGAGGTCTCCATTCTTCTTCCTGAAGGAGTAGAACCGCATGCTTTTGCTCTCACTCAAACGGTTATCGATATGGCTGTTTCCGCTGACCTGTTGGTTCTGACAGGTCATTTTGACTGGGAGGAGGAACTTGCTACTTTGGTTGGGAAACCCTACATTTCTCTTGACGATTATGAAGCGTTTGGGGCTTCTCTCCTTCCGCTAGATGGCTATGTAAGCTCTTTGTCACGTTCTATTGACCGGGGTCAACCTCATGCGCATGATGAGAATCTTCATGGATATTGGCTGCTGCCAAGAAACGCGGTAGCAATCGCAAACGCTACACGGGATCTCTTTAGCTCTCTAAACTCGACGTATTCCCAATATTGGGGGAATCGGTTTTCTGAATTTGTTACTGAAGTCTCAGAGCTTGAGGCTTTTATCGCTGAACAGAAGGTGGTTCATCAACTTACAAACGTCAAGGTGATAATTACCTTTCCAGCTGAAGCTTACATTGCTAAAGCTTTGGGCTTACAAGTAAGGGGGCTCCTGATGGAGGGTGAGAATATTTTCATCTCTGGTCCTGAGCTGATTGCAGTTGAGCAAGCGCTACAAAATGGTTCCATCCATCTCCTCCTAGCCTCAGATGTTGCTCAGCTTCAAGCTGCGGGTGAGTTTGCCCAACAACTTTCAGTTGATTCAGGAGTTCCATTGGTGTGGGTGCGGGCTGTGTTTTCGACACTTGAAGATTATGTTGGTGTTATGGCTTACAATACCGGTGCGATTACAACGGGAGTGAGTGGAGGAATTTCCCCTGCCATCGATTTTCTCACAACTAGTATGCCAGTCATCATAATCGCTGCTATCTTGGGCGCAATCGCGGTGATTGAGCTTGTATTGCTTCTCCGCTGTACTCGTTTAAGGGACTAGTCGTCCGAAATGCTTTTTACACGGTGTAAGAAGGGAGCTCCGAGTTGACCTCTTAATATGGCTGTTGTTACGTGCCCTGAATGTCGTTTTCAGTTCGATACAAGTTATGGACGAATTATGGCATGTGGTGATTGTCCTTCTGCCACTATGGGTAGCTGTGGATTTGCTAAGTGTCCACTTTGTCAACATGAATTTCCCCTTGCTGACAACGCTGAAAACTCACAACAGTTTGGACGCCGTGTCGCTTAAAGCGCTATTCAAGAAAGAGCGCAGGGCGTCCAGGCAACGCCTTGGATGCCCGTTTTTCGGGATCTTTGGTGGGCTTATCCCCATCTTGGATGCTAACTTCAAATCCAGTTTCAGACTGAATGAGGTCCTGATTTTCTGTAATGGCTTTTCTCTCTGTTCGTTTGTCGACGAAGGTCCAAAAGCCTCCAGCTTTCACAATGGCTTGGACTAGCTCATTCACTTCTTTTCCACGCTTCTTGAACTTGGCATCTTTCATGAGTATGGGCATCATTTCATTGACTGTGGGTGCTGCGTTGACTTTGATGATTTTTTTCATGGCGTTGTATTTCCAGCTGGGGCTGATATAAATGTGAACAGTATTCACCGATTTGCCCTTGAGTAATTTCTTGATTTCTTTGATATCGGATATTGTGTGCAAGACGACTTCCATTGCTTTCTCGATCTTCTCATCAATGAAGCGTTCATCGGGTTGGGGCCATGTTTCTAAAGATACAAAGGATATTGTGCCTAGTCGTTCCCAGATTTCTTCACAGAGGTGGGGCATGAGGGGGGTTAGGATTTTGACCCATCGTATGATGATGTATCGCATGACAGCATTTCGTTCAACAGTATTGTCTTTCATTCGGCGCATGTAAAATTCAACATTACCTAGGAACTGGAAGAGGGCTTGCAGCGCATAATTACGGAACCGCAGTTGGTCTAATGATTCAGTTGCATTCCGGATGGTTGAGTTAATTTTTGAAAGAATCCATCGGCTCATTAGGCTTAACTTAGATTCATCTAGTGGCGTTTCGGGGATTTTTGAAGTTTCATCGAGAATGCTGGTTAATCGCTTGAGGCGGCGTTGTATAGTCATGACGTCCTTTTCTTTCCAATCGACAAGCGATTGTAAGTCTCCAATTTGGCAAATATAGAGGCGGAAAAGGTCTGCTCCGTAACGTTTCGGAACCTCTGCCATGGGAATGAAGTTCCCCTTGCTTTTACTCATCTTTTCCCCTCCGCGAATCACAAATTCGTTTAGGGTAATTGCTTTTGGCCAGTATTGTTCAGGGAAGAGTGCTGCATGGTGGAAGATGAAAAAGGAGAGGTGATTTGGTATATGGGCCACAGCGGTGTGTCGTTGATCGTTGGGATACCAGTATTCAATTTCTGTTCGCATAGTGGATAATGTTTCTTCAGGAATCCCAGTCTTTTCCGCAACTTTGTCGATTGCACCTTCACCTAACAGGACATAGTTAAAGAAAGTGGATTCAAGTTGCTGCGCAGTAATCTGGTTTGCTTTGATATGATGAATAAATAGATAGAATAGCATGTAGATTGTTGAATCGGACAGAGATTCAATTACCCATTTTCGGTCGAAAGGCAATCGGGTTCCTAGACCGCGTTTTCGAGCAGCTGGGCGCTCTTTCAGCCAATCAAATGTGGATTCGAATAGTTTGCGGTACATCTCGGGATAGATGAACATTTGGTCTAAGGCTTTTGTTGCTTTAGCTTTCCATTCAGGATTCCCATAGTTAATGAACCATTGATCGGGTAAGACTGCTACTACTATGTCATTTCCACAGCGGCAGACAACAGGGTCCCGGTCCGGTTGATAGAATCGGAAGCCTCGGTTCTGGTCGATGAGAAAAACAATGACGTCTTCTTTGATGGTGTGAACCTTGCGACCTGCAAATGGTCCTGTGTTGTCCTTCATGGTGCCTTGATAATACTCAGCTTTGTAAAGGGTCTCTGTAGCCTCATCAAGTTTGTCAGTGGCTTTTTGGTTCTTGATTTTCATTTTCTCCACAAGTTCTATGGCGGGGTGCTCCCCATAGCCCTCGATAGTGATGATTGAAATTGGCTCGATGGCTTTCACTACATCAAAATCCAGTTTAAAACCTTGAATTGCGGTTTTTGTCTTTTGGATATCGTGGAGCGCTGCCCAGTCAAATGGGGCATGCGAGGGGACACTGTAGACTATACCCGTAGCGTTTTCGGCATCGACAAATTCTGCTGGAAGAATTAACAAGTCTCGATCTTCAACGGGTGATTTACACGTTTTTCCAATAAATTCTGTTCCGGGGATTTCTTCCAGTCGTTTTGATCGATAGCCTTGGTTCACAAGTTTTCGAACTGCAGGTTGGGCCACAAACCAGACTTCTTCATTAACCTCGATTTTGGAATACAGTGTGTTTGGATTTACCCAGACATTTGTAGCTCCATACACGGTTTCGGGGCGGAGAGTGGCAGCAACTAAGTATCCATCTTCGTATGGGAATTTGAGTGCCACGAATTCTGCGACTTTTGCATGTTCTCCCTGCAGTAAGTCATCTTCTCCAACAGCATTTCCACATGAAACGCAATACAACACGGGGTATTTACCCTTGGTAATGTATCCTAGTCGTTGTAAGTTGATAAACTGCCACGTCACAAATGCATGGTACTCGGGATCATTTGTTGTGAATTTTCGTCGCCAGTCAATTGAGTACCCTAATTTCCGGAAATCACTTTCAAAAACGTTGACAAAGAACTGTGCAATTGCATTAGGGTCTGTGAAGGTAGCTAGTACGGCGTCTATGTCTTTCTTAGAACGGTAGTATCCAATGCTTGAACGATATTCTTTCAGAATCGCTGGATCTTTATCCCGGATTCGCTTTGCGACCCCTGCAACAGGGGTTCCGGTAACGTGTGCTGCCATGGGATAGAGAACGTTGAACCCACTCATTCGCTTGTAACGTGCTATGATATCAGCAATAGTATAGGTTCGACCATGTCCAACATGCATGGGGGCATTCGCATATGGGTAAGGCACGGTTAGATAGAATTTGGGTCGTTGTGGATTGGGGTCAGCGTCAAATGCTTGGGCTTCACGCCATCGCATTTGCCATTTGGGTTCAATTTCTTTTGGATCAATCAATGAATGGCACCATCCCTCTGTTTGTAGTTATTACCTTGAAAAGGGTTCTTTCTCGTTGCGATCCCCTCCTAAACTTGGGGTAGCTTGTAATGTGAAAAGGGTCAATGATTTGGGAGAAAGTCATACCACACGGGGATCACTTCGAGATGAAAATTGAGCACTCCTAACTTAAAGCTTTCGTCAGAGCTTAGAAACCGAAAGCAAATAAGTTTCTGATACCAGTTTCTGTTATCGAGTGTGACTACAGTATGTCGAAACTGCGGTGCCCTGAATGTCTCATTCTTGTGAGTCCTCAAGATGCCGTGTGTCCACAATGTGGTTATCGGTTTCGGACAGAACAATTTGAGCGTATCCTCCCTTTCATGAAACGTCCTGAACGACAATGGGAAAGTCGATTATCCCTCCGTCAGCGCCTATGGGGTGTTTTGAGGATACCTTCAGTAACATTCTGGGATATTGCCCATGAACCAGATAGGCGAGGTCCAGCTCTCATCTTTTTGGCTAACCTTGCTGTAATCTCGTTATGGTATGTGGCTCTGGCAATGCATGTAGTGGATGGTGGTAGTTTACTCGTATACGGGTTCTTTGGAGTATTTGCAATTCTTTCGTTGCTATACATGTTGTTGAATCTTTTCTACTTCGGAGTTATTCAAGTGATAGTTAACTATTCGGGTCGTAAAGGGTATTTGGGGGAAATATTCCTTATTGGGCAGTATGCGCTGCTTCCCTTCCTTCTGGCAAATCTTCTTTCCTTTGGATTACTCTATGCATTTCTACCCTACACTACTTTCTTGAATATGACAACTTTGTATCTAGCTCCCATTTGGCTTGCGGTTTATGCCCTTGCGGGTATAGCCATGATTTGGGGGGCTTTCCTTCTTTCTTTGGGTATCCGTGAACGGTATCGTATGCCTTCTGAAACTGCGCTTCTCATCACAATGAGTGTTACTCTGTTTGTAGTTGTCGTAGCCATCTTGGTTCGGCTAACCGTAATCCCGTTTATTTGAATACTGCAAGAAGCTTCAATGGTTGGGCTAAAGCTGAATCAATAATAAATAATGGTTCTTTTTTCTTAAGTCGCAACTTGCCAAGAATTTGATCATCCTCAAGGACTTTTCCTCGACGAATAATTTTGGGGTCTTGCAGTCCAAAGGTCATAATCAATCGGTTTTTCAATTCTGCGACCGTTTCTTC
This sequence comes from Candidatus Hermodarchaeota archaeon, assembly GCA_016839995.1. GTDB lineage: Archaea > Asgardarchaeota > Hermodarchaeia > Hermodarchaeales > Hermodarchaeaceae > Hermodarchaeum. The sequence goes on along the minus strand of JAEOTD010000006.1, from coordinate 4,895 downwards.
ACGGCCAATGGCATATATTTCACCTTTGAGCCGGAATCGATCACTGCACAAGAAGCAATTGGGGTTTCGTGCTAACTTGAGAACTGTGAACTGCTGATGAAGGCTGTCATAAAATAGGTAGTTATCTAATGGTGTACCTACTCCTAAGAGGTGTTTGATTGCCTCTTGGAATTGAATGCCAGCAATTATTGTGGCAACGCTCAATAGTGCAGGGAATTTTGGAGGTGGTTCTTCTACTTTCCGACGTTCTCCGGGGGGCGTACAGGCTTTCTGCAACCGTTCAGCGGGGACGAGTGGTTGACATTCCAGACAGGCGGTTTCAAAGGGAACCACACGTTGCACGTTCCCCCACCAGCCATACATTCCTCCATGCAAGAGAACCTTATTCTTCTGTACACATAGTGAATTCAACCAGCGGCGTGCTTCGAACGTATCGAGCCCATCGATGATGAGGTCTGCTTCTTCATATATTGAGTGACGAACGTCTTGAATTGCAGAATTCAGGGCAAGAACCTGGACATCGGGATTCATTTCTCTTAGACGTTGTCCGGCGACAACAGCCTTGGCTTTCCCAACATCATCATCATTATACAAATACTGACGGCTTAGATTTGATAACTCAATGGTGTCATAGTCTATTACGACCACTTTTCCGATACCGGTCAAGACTAGGTCAACCGCAACGATTGTGCCCAATGCCCCAATTCCTGCAACAACGACTGTTGATTGTGAGAGCTTTTCTTGGTTCCAATTATCTAAAAGTAATTGCCGAGCGTATCGCTCGGTTCCATGGTAAACAGGGACCTTTTTTTTCTGTTCGGCAACTTGGTCATCCATGTCCCTTTCACCTACGTTGAATCTGGTCCCACCCAGCAAACCGTAGAACCCAATCTTTTGCGGTCCGTTCAAATTTCACAGGGTCCCGTTTTGCCTCTCGTGACGCCCGCTGATTTAGTGGATCATCAGGATTTGGGAAATTCAGAAGATTTCGGAGTGTTTCAATAACTCCAGTTAATGACATACTGGGTAGCCAATCCTTTCCTAAAATCCCCACGCAAACTCGATTTCGGTATATGTTCGGGTGCCAGATTTTGGTTGTAAATCGAATCTGGGGTGGTTCGTAGGGAAATGAGCGGGGTACATTGAGTTGTACAACAAAGACGCCTCCGTCATAGATTCCTGTGCCAAGAATGAATCCCTGCCATCGTCTAAGGTCACCCTGAACGGGTTGGAACGACGGTTCCTCAGTTTCCATATTCTTAGCTTCAAGGGCTAATCTTGCCCAATAGTCCTCTTCTGATAACATGTGGACAGCGCCTCTACCTAGATAAGCCGGTCCCCAGTACACTTACCAATTGCGTTTCCCGTAAATACCTTTTCGGTTGGTTACCCTACAAATCTGGTTTACTATGGCAAACGCAGAAAGAAAGACACGTTTCATGTCATGTAGAAAAGAGAAAAATGGAGGACGACTGAGATCGAAACCGTTTGGTTTAGCTAAGTCCTAGCCGCCCTCGGTCCTGGTAATAAGGTACAATTTATCATGTGGAGTAATACCGACGCTCTTGACAGTTTGTTCATCGGTTAGTTGGGCACCTCGATACGCAAGGATAACGATATTAGGCGGTATCCGGCGCATTTGGGCCACACGATTCCGAATCTCCCCAATAGTTGTATTGGGTTCCACTTCAAGAGCGATGGGGTCACTGCCACCAATCGCTGGTACAACTTCAATTCGCATTTTTAACCACCGACTATTTTCTAACCGGTTTCAACCTTCGAATGTTTACGCGGTTCCGACAGATTGGGCAAGAGCCTTTCATCTTCACCCACTCAGCGAGATGCCGATAGTGAGCAGGGTTGCCGCAATGCGGGCAATACACCATCTGTTCGCCTTCACGGATTTGGAGGCGACAGACACAACACATCGCAGACGTTTTGGTCCAATCCCATTGGCCAATTTCTTTCACCGATGAGATTACAAACCGTCCGGCTGATTGTGTCATGTTATTGCCCCTTAGTCAGTTCCGCTCGGGCTTCTCTTCTAGATGCGTTCTTAAAAAACTATGGAAATGGTTCTTCTGGGAATCTTTTTACTATTTTTCCGTAATTCCACTTATGTTTCTTGATATTACCTCGTTCTAATTAAAGCTTAAAAGTGTGAGGTGAGTACACTTGAACGAGAGCTTCGGGGGTTTTTTTAACCGTGTCCTCTGAATCACCAAAATACGCTATCGAAATTGAAGCCATCAAAACGCCCAAAGGGTTAGTGCCGACCGTTGAGTCCCTGAAGCGAATAGTGAAAGGTCTGAACTTACTGGACTCAGATCTTGGACGGATGAATCTAAAGATGGAGGCTAATATTCGGGCCCTTCTTCGGGAGGTTAAAACACTTCAGAAGCTGGTAGCTGATGATACCATTGCTTCAGAATCTTCAGTTGAACGACTGGGCGTTCTTGTCAAACGATTTGAGACCTTCGAAAAAACCATGGACCGGGTAGCCAAGAAAAAGCCTGAATCTCCTTCAAAGGAATTACGAGAACTGCAAAAAGAACTCGTCCCCACCCTTACCCAAGCGGTCCAGCGACTTGAGGAAATGATCACGCTCTTTGAAACCCGATTTGAGGAGTTCTTACGGGAACTGCAGAGTAATATTTTGGTCACTGTCCGACAAGCGGTTAAAGATGAACCCCCGAAAAAGAGAACGGCAACAAAACGAGGAACTAAGAGTAGTTCAACCTGATAGCCTCTGGCAGGTTCGAGTTGCCAAAGATTAAATGCCCGCTCTCACTAGCAGGATTGAAATAAAGATATCATGGTGTGTTTCTATGGCACAGGCTGTAAGAAGTCAACAAGAATTGGCGATTGCTCGTGAAGCGCAATTGATGTACCGTCGTGCACCAACATTTACTCCTGTTGAGTCCAATCTTCGTCGTTGGCGAGGCAAAATCAAAGGTGGACCACGCGGTAAGCAGGAGGTTCTCGTTGAGATCATTGTACCTCCCAATTTTCCAGCACAACCGCCAGTTGCTCGAATGCTTACTCCTACGAAGCATCCTCGGGTTGATTCTGAGTCCGGAGCAATTCATCTTCGAATTGTCACTCAATGGCAACCCCATTATCATGTCTACCAGGTGGTTAACAGTATCAAGGGGCTTTTTGCCCGTGAACCTCCTGTGCCGGATGCGACCCGAGAAGCCCCCGAAGTAACGATGCCTCCAAAGGAAGAAGTACTCCAGCAACGGTATCAACAACTTGAACGGGACCTTTCACGGTTAACCAAGAAGGTTCAAGACCGTGATGAACGAATTGCTCGAATGGCGGCTCAAATTGACACTGGTTCCATTACAACCGGTGAATTAACCGATGAAGATGAAATGGATGCTCTAATTCTTCCTGCGGATACAAAAGAGCGAGAGAAACTGGAACTCGAAAGCGAGAAACTAGCGATCTCCGATTTGCTCCAAAACCTTGAGCAGAAATTTGATTCAGCTGAAATAACTTCAACTGAGTACACGAAATTGTACAAGCGCTACAAGAAACGACTGTACCAAATTGACAAGGCTCTCGAAAAATATCAATAGTTCAAGCAATTTCAGAGGCGAATGCTATGGCCATGCGTGAGAAAAAACGACCAAAAAAGGGAAAGGTTGTCGAATTAGAAGCCGAACTGTATGGAACTATAGCAACCCTCGATAGTATTTCTGAGAAATTCGATGAGGGTGATTTACAACCTGCCCTCTACAAACGGCAATTCAAATCACTGGTCAGCGATACAATCAAGACGCGACAATTGCTTGAAGCAGAAGGCGAAACTTGGGACGAATTCATCGAAGAAGAAAAAATCACTGAACGGTTTCCTACTGCAGTGGAGAAACTTAGAATCGGTGAACGTGCGCCCGAAGGCGAAGAAACGGTGCAGCTGGCTCCCCAGACTTCCGCTAGGATGGCTGCAAAGACCGCAGATATTGTCTCGGATCTAATCACACTAATTGATATTGCCAAACTCGGCGACGTTGCAAAGATGAGCTTAATTGTCCCTCTATTGGATGATGCCATCATCCTCTTAACGAAATATCCGAACTTCCCCCCAGATTATTGGATATTAGTAGCACTCAAAGATTGGCGAAATCAACTTCAAGGGCGAGATCCCCATCATACTCTAATCCCTGAAGAAGCTAAACAGCTTGAATTTCAAGCTGTTCGCTGGTTAAATGATTTCAAGCGACGACTCCGAGAGATGGCGGCGGATGAATAAATGTTGAGGCAGAAAGCTGATGGTACATCCAATGCGTTCCTTTGCCGAAATGCGAGAACGGTTGGTGAACGCCATCAACAAAGCTAATCTGCGTATTAACGCCGAATACATCATTGAAGATTTAGATGTGGTCGCCGCCTTTGCAGAAGCCATGCTTGGCTCCGATCACCCTGTCACCCAAGAAGCCCACGAATGGTATGAGTACTTCTGGGCAAAATATGGAAACAATTTAACCCAACATGTGGAGGAATTAGAAGCGCGACGATTCGCGATGCGAGCCGAAACTTGGCTCAACCTTATTCGACAAATTTAAGGAGGAACCTCAGATGGGACTTTGGGAAATCGAAAAGCAAATGGAAATGGACGCTGCCTACAAGAAAAAACGCGTCGAGCTCATGCTCAAAGAACTCGAACACATGTTGCAAACCATCTCTGAATTACGAGATAAAGCTGATGTCTTTGAGCAAACCTATGGAGAAGTTATTGAAGTCTCCCCAGAGTATAGTGAAAAAGCTTCAGCAATAGCCCATGAACTTGGTATCACCATGCCTGGCATTCCCTTTTCTGAAGATATGAAAGAAAAACCAGGTCTTATGGAACGCCTTACTGGCCGTGGGCGATTCTACGACGAATTGGG
>JAEOTD010000056.1 GCA_016839995.1 Candidatus Hermodarchaeota archaeon | reverse complement strand
GGAGGTTATCACCGTATTTGATATCAGGCCAGTCTCCAGCATTGTACCGGAGGCTGCGAGCATGACCCACAATGACATCTGAGTAGCCTTTATCGTGGATGTAATCTTGGTAGACGCGGCATGCCCCCTTGGCTTCGCCAACAATGATGGTCATCTCTTGGTCTAGCGCAGCATCAATTCGGCGTTTCACTTCGTTGGGGAGTTCCCGACCTTCGAAGGCTTTACTTCCCATGAGCAGCAACTTCTTTTCTTTGCCAAGTACAACTTCGTTCAGGGGGAATCACCATTCATCGAGTCTAGGTGTTCATCGATTAAGTGGATTACTTTTAGTATTGCCCCTGTTGGGTTTTATACGTTTTAGGAGACTAATCGTGCCACTGCAAAAACTAATAGTGAACCACGTTTTATTCAGGAACGATGTAAATGGACATCCACGTGAAGGGCGCTCGTGAACACAACCTAAAGAACCTTGATGTTCAATTCGGTGATGGTCTTACGGTAGTCACGGGTGTTTCGGGGTCGGGCAAGACTTCACTTGTGTTTGACACGCTTTACCATGAAGCCAATCGTCGCTTCTTGGATGTCTTCTTATATGGTCGAAGAGGTCAACGACTTGCTCCTGCTAACGTTGAGACAATAACAGGACTGGGGCCTGCAATCGCCGTTGGACAGAACCTCCTAAATCGGAATCCTGGATCCACTCTGGCGACAGCTTCGGGTTTACACCCCTTCTTTCGATTACTTTATACAAACTTTGGAATTCGCCATTGTATTCAATGTGGTGAACCTTTACGCGTGTTAACCGAAGATGAACTTATTGAACAGCTAACAATCCTGGCTCGAGAGGAACCACAACAAGTGTTTGCACCCCTTTTACCGGGAGTTCAGGGAAGTCACAGAACCCTTCTTGTGACCTTAGAGGATAAGTTTGAAAGAAACCGAATTATTGTTGACGGGTCTGAATGGGATGGAAAGCAATTATCCGCTTCAGCACCACATTCAATCGAACTCGAAATTGGGAAAATCGACACCTCATCAAAAGCGAAGGAAATTCGAGAGCTGGCGCAACAGGCAACGGCGATGGGTGCGGGAGCAATCCGAGCTCAATCCAAGAAATCAACAGCTAGATTCACTACGACACAGATTTGTGGTAGCTGTGGTGCTGGATTTCGCGAACTTCGACCAACGCATTTCAATCAGCCCTGCCCGTATTGTAAAGGAACTGGATGCACCCGTTGTGATATGACAGGAATGCATCCTCAGGCAGCCTCAGTGCGATGGGAGGAGATGCGTTTACCCGAACTATTAGCACATTCAGTTGAGGAAACCTGTGCCCTTTTCAAGAGTGTGCCGCTTCCTTCGACCGCGAATCGACTGCATTCAGAAATCCAACGCCGATTAGATGCTCTGAAACGAGTTGGGCTAGGGTACATTGCATTAAACCGTTCCTCTCCAACCCTTTCTCGTGGAGAGTCACAAAGAGTAAGAATTGCAATTTCATTATCAAGCCGGTTAGAAGACATTATTCATGTATTAGATGAACCGACCATCGGGCAACATCCAGCGGATATAGCACGATTGTTGCCTGCATTTCGTGAACTAGCGGGTCCAGTAATCTTTGTAGAACATGAGCGGGTAGCTGCTGCTGCAGCCGATCAAGCCATTGATTTAGGTCCTGGAGCAGGAAAAATTGGAGGAGAAGTCGTATTCGAGGGTTCCCCTGCTAAATTATGGCTAGCGGATACTGCTACAGGTCAATATTTCAGTCTCCGAAAGCGAGTAGCAACACCCGAGCCACGGGTTGAACCCAACAAATTTCTAATCGTTAATGATGCGCATAAACACAATCTGAAGAATATCCGTGTCAGAATTCCCTTAGGACGCCTAACAGTAATTTCCGGAGTATCAGGATCAGGGAAAAGTACCCTTGTTGAACATGTTTTAGTTCCATCACTTAGGAAAAAAGAACCCATTGGATGTGAGGCGCTCGAGGGACCGAATATTAAACCTGTCTTAGTAGATCAAAGCCCAATTGGTCGTAATCCTCGCTCCAATCCTGCAACCTATACTAAGCTCTCAGATATTATCCGTGACTTATTTGCTGATGCAACAGGTCTTTCAAAGTCGCATTTTTCCTTCAATCGTCCTGAGGGTGCCTGTCCCGCCTGTAAGGGAATTGGAGCCAGTGAAGTAAAAATGCAATACCTCCCATCAATTTGGCTCCCTTGCGAAGAATGTGTTGGGCTACGGTTTAGTCCTGAAGTACTTTCAGCTAGGGTTGAATTTGATGGCGAACAACTCAATATTGCTGATTTCTACACCCTTCCAATTGGTGAAATCGGTGAGAGGTTAGCAAAATCCAGACACCTTTCCACGCCGAAACGCGATGCCGCACAACGTATCCTCGATGCCCTTCTGGATGTAGGATTAGGGTACCTCGAGCTGGGTCAGCCATCACCCACACTTTCTGGAGGAGAAGCACAACGGGTTAAATTAACCAAGTTCTTGGGTCGAAATCGACTAACCAACCAGCTGATCATTCTTGACGAACCCTCAACTGGACTACATCCTCAAGATCTTAATGGGCTTTTAACAGTGCTCGACCGGTTAGTCCGACAAGGCGCCACCATTGTAATCGTCGAGCACAATACGGACTTTATTCGTGCTGCTGATTGGGTCATCGACCTTGGACCAGGAGCCGGTCCACAAGGCGGTGAGGTTCTATATGAAGGTCCTTCTGCCCAGTTAGAAACTGTTGACAACTCCTTCACAGGATCTGCACTTAGAGATGAAAGTAAGGTTCAACCACGAAAAACTGAAAAGAAAACTAAGAAGGATCAGGTCCCAGTTATCGCAATCCGCAATGCCCAGATAAACAATTTGAAGGGAGTTGACGTCGATATTCCGAAAGGATCTCTTACAGTGGTGACCGGAGTATCGGGGTCGGGTAAATCAAGTTTGGTACAAGATATCTTGCAGGCAGAAGCGCGCCGACGGTATTTAGAAACGCTCTCGATGTACGAACGACAGGGAATTCGAGAAGGGGCTGAAGCTATTGTCGATTCGATAACTGGACTTGGCGTAACCCTCACCGTCGCACCTCATAGGGCCCACCTTTGGAGTCATATTCCTCAGTTTACGCGACGGAATAGTGTCGGTGAGTTAACTGAAATAGGCCCCCATCTCGCTAACCTTTTTGCAGCGTTGGGGCAGCGATCCTGTTTAGATTGTGGAGCGGTAATGCAGCGAGATGACCAGTGGCAATGTCCCCAGTGTCAGACTACGGCTCCAATCGCTGAACCCCAGTATTTCTCCTCTGCCCATTGGGTCAGTTCATGCAAGAAATGCAATGGATTAGGCATCCTACGACTCCCACAACCCGAGAAACTCATAGTGAATCCAGATAAGCCGCTTTGTGCAGGAGCCATGTATTCACCAGGGTATTGGCCGAAAACGTATTTGTGTAAAGATCAACCAATAATTCCTGAGCTTGGTAAGCGATATGGATTTGATCCATTCAAAACCCCCTGGAATCAGATGTCCAAGAAAGCCCAAAAGGTCTTCCTCTATGGGGATGGGGAAACCTACCGTTTTACCTACATTAGTAAATCAGCAGGACGTTTGAAGGGGAAGGAACGTCGTTCAAAGTGGACTTGGAGAGGGTTTTACCAAGAAACGAGCTGGCTGTTCCATTCTGATATCCATGGAACATATACCAAGGAGATTAGTTGCACAGAATGTAAAGGCGCAGGTCTCCGTCCCGAATATCTCGCTGTCAATCTTGGTGGCAAGAATATTTACGAAATGTGTGAACTACCTCTTTCTCAACTAGAATCTTTTCTCACCCAGCTTCCCCCAATTCCGAAGAATATTCCACTAGTTGCAACGAGTCTGACAACCATTCTACGCCGATTACGTTTCTTACGTCAGGTTGGAATAGGATATCTTCATTTGAATCGTCCTATTGGAACTCTTTCCGCAGGTGAAGCCCAACGGATACAGCTGGCTAGCCTGCTCGGAAGTGACCTCACGTCAATAACGATTCTTGTTGATGAACCATCACGAGGAATGCACCCCTCGGAATTAGAAGCCCTCCTTGAGGCATTACAGGAACTCCGTGATGAAGGTAATACCGTGATTGTCGTTGAACATGATCTTCTTTTGATTCACGCAGCCGATCATATCATCGATTTGGGTCCCAAGGCCGGAGCGCTGGGGGGAGAAATCGTTGCAGAAGGTAGCCCGTCTGATATCATTAAGGCTAGAACGATTACAGGTAAATGGTTACAAGAAGAAGGAAAGAGCTCACAGGAGACAGGATTACAAAAGTGGATGGATACTACGAGAAGACGTACACCTAGGGGTTGGATGGTTGTTAGGGGTGCACGGGAAAATAATCTTCAAGGCGATGAAGTCCAATTTCCATTAGGGGAGTTCATTGGTGTTTGTGGTGTTTCAGGTTCAGGGAAAAGTACACTGCTCATTGATACTGTGGGTCGGGCACTATTCAAACAGCTCCATTCGTCATCCTTTGCCCGAGAACCCCTCGAACCGGGAACCCATGACTCGATTACCGGTCAGCCAAAACGTTGTTTCATCGTGGACCAATCTCGACGGGGAATTCGGAGCCCAGCGAGTTTTCTGAATCTCCTTAAACCCATGTCCAAACTTTTCTTGGAGAGTGATGATGCTCATGCCTTGGGATTAGGGAAAAAGGAGTTGACACAGGCATGTTCGGTGTGTAAAGGCCGAGGAATATTGAGGCTTGAGATGGGGTTTCTCCCAACCGAATACATTGAATGTGAAACTTGTAAAGGAACAGGTTATCGACCTGAAGCCTGGGATGTTCGTGTTCAGGATATCACCTTGCCTGAGCTCAATCGAATGACTCTTGATGAAGTCTATGAGCATTTTAAGAAGGAACCCAAAATCGCGGATTCCCTCAAACTAGCCAAAGAAGTAGGATTGGGGTATCTGGTGTGGAATCAACGAAGCTACACTCTATCAGGAGGGGAAGTGCAACGACTCAAAATTGCCAAAGAACTCCAAAAGAAGACTCAGGAGTCCACTCTCTACATTCTGGATGAACCTTCAGTCGGACTGCACATGGAAGATGTTGCTCAACTCATTAAGGTTCTCCACAAATTAGTCGATGCAGGACACACCGTTATCGTGGTGGAACATCATCCGCATATTCTCGCAGCCTGCGATTGGATCATAGAATTGGGTCCGGGTGGAGGACCAGATGGAGGGCGAATCATCGCCACTGGTAACCCAGAAGCTGTGGCAAAAGCCAAGACACCCACTGCGCCTTATCTTCAGGAAGTGCTGGAGGTAAAACCATGACCTGGATTCCACTCCTCCTAGCAGATCCCTCTCCAAGTTTACGGCTACTTGTGCTTCGCGACTTATTAAACCGCCCCGATTCCGATGCAGAAATTCAAGAACTATACACACTGCAACCCAATGATACAAGGGTAAAGATGTTCCTTGCCTTGCAGGAGAAAGATGGATCATTTAGAAGCGGAGAAGGAGGGGGGGCTGTACTGGGGCGTATTCGAATGACCGCCCAAGCCTTGATGGGACTCGGATATTTCGGGCTAGGTCCAAAGCATCCAGCTATCAAGAAAGGTGCCGAATACCTCTTTTCTAACCAGCAGCCCGATGGAGCATTTCCACTCGTCACCCAAGGTGCGGTACTTGATGGAGGTCGTGCAGCGGATGTCAAATATCATGCCATTCCAATTCAGACCTCCCTACCTTTACTAGGACTAGCTTGGGCAGGATATGCCACTGATAAACGGGCTGAAGCCGCTTATGAGTGGTTGCTGAATGAAGAACTCCCCGAAGGGGGATGGCCCTCAGGTCGCCATGAAAACGATTACATCTTTGCAGCAGGGTATCGACGATTACCTCACTCGAAATTCGGGTGCCGCACCAATACCACTGCAGCTGTCAGCGCTTTGGCTTTACACCCAACCCGACGCACCAGCGAATCAGCCCGTCGAGGTCTAGACAAACTCCTCGCTCAAGAACAACGCCAAACACATACGTTAGGTTTTGAAGTCGCTCGGATTGTAGGCGCAGAACCCCCACGCGGTGGGTTTACGTATTTCAAACGGTATGATGTCAGCCAAATGCTTGACTTGTCTTGGCGAATTGGAGCGAACATTGATGATCCCCGTGTTGCTGAAAGCGTAAAATTCGTTAAAGACTTACAGGGACCCTATGGTCTCTGGGAATACGAACGCTATCCAGAGGTGTCACGGTGGGTCACCTTCGATCTACTTCGCTCCTTAACACGGCTCGACCAAGAAAGTGACTGGTTAAGTAAGGAACCCAGAACACCTTTTATGGCATATCCAAAGAAACCTCGCCGCTTTTAACCTAGTCAAAATCATGCATGACCTCGAGTTGAGTTGTCAGCCTACCTTTATTTATATGAAAACAATGAAGGGTAGGGACTACGGTCGAATCTAAAACACTTTGCGGTTTCATACTCACCCTCATTGTTGCTGTGATAGTCATTGCATATTTGGTGATTTCTTCTGTTTTTACGGGTTGGCCATTCCCTTGGCCTTGGCCAATACGTTGGCCATAGGAAGAATTACGTTCCAGTCAGTATTGAACCGCAAAAGACAAGACCTCACCCTCTAGTCTTTCCTATCAAGGAATCTTAAGTCTCGCGTGAAAACATTTGGTTATTTATATGGAGTCAACTGTAAGGAGAGAACATGGCTAAAATAAAATCAATTTGCGGTTTCATAATCGTAATCATTGTCGCTGCGATAATTGTCCTATCTTTGTATTTAGGATATTTATTTTATGGTCTGCCTTTGCCTTTTCAATGGCCACCAGGATTCTTAAGATTCTAATACTAACTCTTCTATTTATGAGCTGCAAAAGAAAAAATTGAATTGGTTCGAAAAGACACCACCGTGATTCTAGTACTTAGAAATGACTTTTAGAGCAAAGTGCTTTGCATCTTCTAAATCCTGTGAATTTGGGTGAGTTTTTACTTCTGGGAGGTATTCCTTCCATTCCTTGTCAGAAGGAATGATTTCTTGATGAATAAACGCTTCAATGGGCTTTGATGGAGCACCCATACAATGAAAATATCCAAGAAATTTAATTTCCTTTTCCTGACATAACTGCTCAAAGGTCGGAGCACATTTTCCAGCCCATTGAGCAAAGAGTTCTTTTCGTCGCGTTGTGTGATTTGGTGTGTAGGTTGCGTGGGTGAAGAATCCAGCTAGTTTGAATCGAGGGCGTTTGGGGAGTGTATCTAGGAACTGTTTAAATGGTCGGGCTAAATCCGCATCATGGCAGGTGGATCCTAGGAATAATAGATCATAATCCTTGAGTTCATCCGGTGATACATTTTGGATTTTCTTCAGTATTGCATCATGATTTATGGAAGCCTGCTCAGATATTGCTTCAGCAACTTTTCGGGTATTCCCAGTTTCGCTGTAATAGGCGACAAGAATCTTCATGCCTTCCACTGAGAGATACGGACTAATAAAGTCAATTAAACTAGCTAACTGTTTTGACCACGAACCATAGCTATCAGCCCAAGGCTAGCTGCAGAGATTATCATGTGCTTTCTTCAATTGCTTAATAATCTCGATACTCTGAGGACATTTCTCCAGGCACTCACCACATTCAACACATGCAGATGCATTCTTTCCTGGAGCCCAAGGAACATTTCCAATAACGGAGTAGAGATACTTTGCTTGACCTTTTACTCCATAGATTTGGTAGCGTTGTAACGCATTGAAAATGAAGCTGATATTCACTTCATTGGGGCAGGGTTCACAGTATTTACATCCTGTACAGACCAGATCACAAAGCTCCTTGAATTTCGCTGCAATACCCTCAATTGCCTTCTGTTCATTATCGGAAACGATGTTGTAGTCTTCACGTGAGGTTAGATACAAGTTATCATCAAGTTCTTCATGAAATCCCATTCCGGATAACGCAACGGATACGTTGGGATTGCTTAATACAAACTTGAATGCAAGGTCTGCGAAATTCTTTCTTCCAGGAGTAAGC
>JAEOTD010000005.1 GCA_016839995.1 Candidatus Hermodarchaeota archaeon | reverse complement strand
GGGTCACAATGTTAAGATTCCCTAGAAATGCTTCCAGTACAGCATGTTTAGGATGCACATTCCCTGGAAGACCTACTGCAACCGTTAATTGTAACTCTTCACCGGGTTCAGCTGCAGCAAGCTCTGGACCAAGCACCTTCACATCAATTCGGTGGTTCCAGTATACATAACTCGCAGGAAGAAGAAAGACTAATAGTAAGATGAGATAGACAAATGCCCCTTGTAAAACAGCAATTATGAGATCTTCGCGAACTACAATAGTAGGTGCAATAAAGGGTAAAAGAATAATCGCGATGGCTACATAAACGGCAAGACTTCCACAAAGCACAATAGTGAATGTTGAACGTGGGTTACGGTCTGTCACATTAAAGGTGATGAGAAGCTTCTGCTAAATAGCATTTCGATTCGGGATAATAAATTAGTTCAAGAATGGTAATCGTGCTTGATGAAGTTGGCACTTACAGAAAATGCACTCTTATTTCAGAGTAATTTCAATAAAAACTTCGTCAGGTACTCGGATGCGCATGATTTGTCGCATTGTACGTTCATCTGCGTCTAAATCAATTAGCCGTTTATGAATTCGCATTTGCCAATGATCCCATGTCGGAGTTCCTTCTCCACACGGTGACTTTCTTGTATGGACTTTGAGAGTTTTTGTGGGCAAGGGAATAGGACCCGACATATGGACACCCGTTCTAGATACGATGGATTGGACTTGACTGCAGACGTCGTTTAGCTTAGGGATGTCTGTACTTGATAGTCGAATCCGAGCTTTCTGTGCCATTATTTGTACACCAAGTTGGCTTTGGGAATCAACCCGAACGTTTACTTCCTTTTAACTTTTTTTGCATACCCAAAGCATATCAACTCAACAGGTTTTGGAGAAAAAAGGAAAGGGGAAGAGAAGAATTGCGATAGCAATATCAAACGATACCTACTTCTTCTCCTTAGTGATTTTTCGAACAATACCCACAGCGACTGTCCGTCCACTGTCCCGGATTGCAAAACGTCCAAGCTGTTTCATATCCTTATAGGTTTCCAGACAAATTGGAGTAACAGGTTGGAGCTTCACAATAGCCGAGTCACCCTGCTTAATAAAGTCGGGTTTCTCTTGTACGGTTTCACCGGTTCGCGGATCAATCTTAGCCACGATTTCCGTAAAGGTCGTTGCTACTTGTGCAGTATGGGCATGCATTACTGGTGTGTATCCTGCAGCCAAAGCACGTGGGTGATGAATGACAATGATTTGCCCCTCAAACTCTACGACAACACGTGGCGGTTTATCGACATGGCCCATTACATCGCCACGGCGAATCTCGCCTTTGCCAAGACCACGGACATTAAAACCAATATTGTCACCTGGTTCAGCGTCGTCCAAGCGTTCATGATGCATTTCAATTGTCTTAATTTCACCTTCTTTGCCAGGAGGCATGAAGATGACTTTATCACCTAACTTCATTTTTCCTGTTTCAACACGTCCAACGGGTACAGTGCCAACACCAGTGATGGTGTAAACATCCTGTACGGGAACCCGAAGTGGTTTATCAACGGGTTTGGGTGGAAGGACGAATTCATCGATTGCTGCAAGCAATGATGGGCCCTTATACCACTCCATCTGTGAGCTGGCATCTGTTAACAGGTCACCGGTCCAAGCGGATACCGGGACGAAGTGGACTTTGCTGGGGTCAAATTGTGCGCCTTTCAACAGTTCTGTGACTTCAGCCTTAATCTCTTCGTATCGGTCTGAAGACCATTTAGGCGTTGAGTCATCCATTTTGTTGATGGCAACGACAAGCTGCTCGATGCCCAGAGTTCGTGCGAGGAAAGCGTGCTCGCGCGTCTGACCACCAGCACCCACGCCAGCTTCAAACTCACCCTTACGCGCTGAAACCACTAGAATTGCAGCGTCAGCTTGACTGGCTCCGGTAATCATGTTCTTAATGAAGTCAGCGTGACCCGGAGCGTCAATAATCGTGAAGTAGTGTTTCTGAGTCTCAAATCGTCGAAACGCAAGGTCAATGGTCAGACCACGTTCCCGTTCCTCTTTGAGACGGTCCATCACGTAAGCGAACTTGAAGGATCCTCGATCCATCTCTTCGGCCAGCTTCTCGAGCTTTGCCATCTCTTGTTTTGATAAAGCCCCAGTCTTGTAGAGCATGTGCCCCATCAGTGTGGACTTGCCGTGGTCGACATGACCAATGATGATGAGGTTGATATGGGGTTTCTTTTCGGACATTGTTTTTTCAACTCGTTTTACTAACTAAGCTGGCATTAAATATGCAAGTGAAGGCAGTTCAAGAGGGGCGTATAAAACTGTTTTGGCGTAATGGGTTACCACAAGGTTAGAAGAGACGGTTAGGTATGGCTGAAGTGAGGTGCCATCTATTGAGATGTTTACCTTGCTGAAAGGGCCATCCGTTCTTTTTCTTCTCTTCGCCGTATTGCGTTGCTTCGAGAGTCTCGGTTAGCAGTGGCGATGAGCTCATCGGCGATAATTTCTTGGATAGCTTCAATGGTACTGAAACTTCGACGCCATATGCTTTCGGAGATAAACCGGAGAGCAAGGTCGATCCGGCGAAGTGGGGCTACATCACAGGCTGTGTGGTAGCTAATTCCTCCGTAAGATATTCGTGTTGTTTCTTCACGGGGTGCGGCGTTTTCAATCGCTTGGATAAGAATTTGAACAGGGTTTTGGTTTGAGCGTAAGTGAATAATTTCAAAGGCAGAACGAACAATGCGTATTGCAGTTGATTTCTTACCGGTAATGAGCCCGGATTGACGCGCGCTCTGGCTTCGACGACTGGCCCATCCAGGAGTCATGAGCCGGTTGATGAACCGTTCTACAATAGGAACTTGGCGTTTACCAAATCGGCGATGCTCATGACGACCAAAGGTGTGAGGGACGATTACTGGTTTAAGGCTGATATATTTTGCAAGCCCCTGATCATTGATTTGAATATCTTTTGTGCTCCAGCGACCAAAAATCTTGATTTCGGGTAAAGCAGTTGTTTCAGGAGGTGATTCAGCAGACATAGTAAATTAACACCCAGTGGCTAACGTTGTGGCTTTTCGACCTTTCCAATAATCATTGCTTCTAATGATGCACCATTACATTTTACGACTTTCCAACGAACACCAGGTAGGTCGCCAAATGCTCTTCCACGAGAGCCACCAATTCCTTCAATGATTACTTCGTCGTGTTCATCGACGTAAGTGAGTGCGCCATCACCAGGTAAAAATGCAGTAATTTGTCTACCGTTACGAATTAACTGGACTCGTACACACTTTCTGATTGCCGAGTTAGGCTGTTTTGATTCAATTCCAACTTTTTCCAGCACAATTGCACGAGCCTGTGGACTTCCCTCAAGTGGGTCAGCCTTAACGTCAAGGCGAAGCATCCGTCGCTTATAATAGCGATCTTTCCAGCGGAGCTTCTTACGTTTCTTCTTCAACGTTCGGCCTGCGAATTCTCCTGATGGCGATTTTGATCCAGGCAATCTCACTTTACCTCGTAAATATTCAGAGTGCTGCGATTCCGTAAAGAAGCTTAAAACTTTTGTCATCTATCGGCTAAAACAACAATTAACCAGAGGTTTCGGGGTCTGGCTCAGCAATAATAATTGCATCAATCCCATGATGTCGCTTTGCGAGGAGACGAGCTCGTTCGATATTACGACCATTTCTACCGATGACTCGACCACGATTTTCACTATTTACCGTAACCACTGCAACACGTCGTCCTTTGGATTGTTCTTGGACATTGACAGAAGCAACTTTTGCTGGGGCTAAAGCGTTACGAACGAATGTTTCAGGTGTATCGGCATCTTCTACAACGTCTATGTCTCGTTTGAGCATAGTGCGAGCACGTTTGATAGTCATTCCGCGTCGACCTATGGCTAATCCAAGATGTCCTGGGTTAACTACGAAGATTATGCGTTCTCCATCCTGATCAACGATACAATCTTTGACTTCAGCACCTGTGATGTCGCCAAAGAGTGCCATCAGTTTGATTTCTTCTATATTCAGTTTAATATCAGGTGAAGTCACTTTTTGCCAGCCCCAGTCAAGGCAGTTATATCTGCATCACCTGGTTCTAAGACAGCCATGGCAGCAACCATATGAGGCCGCCCACAGATTTGACCTAAATCCCAGCTATTACTTCGAAACTTATGGATTGGAACTTTATTTACTGATGATAGCTTATCGATTTCAGTTGTCACTTCACTTGGTGCATTTGCCGCAAGGACAATAACACGGGGAGAACCAGTTCGAAGTAGGTGTAGTGTCCGGTTAGCACCGAACACCGTTTTGCCTGATTTCACAGCTAACCGTATTGCAGTTTCAGCATCCATCAAGAATCACTTTTTCCTATCATGTTTTTTCGCAATGCATCTTGTAATGATGGTTGCAAGTTTCCGTCGCATATAAGGGCTACGGATGAGAATTGCAGCTTTGGCAGAATTTCAACGCTCCCTTTTAAGTTCTCTGCACACCCCGTTATACTTTGGGTCTTAACTTAATGTAATTCTTAGAAATGGATATACTCTGAGACTCACAAACTTACTTCTTTTTTGTAGTTCGAGGAGGACTCATGAACAGGTCAATTGATCCTGTGCCAAGGGGAATTGATTGACCAATTATCACATTTTCAGTAATTCCGAGTAAGTTATCTTCTTCGCCAAGGATGCTCGCCTGGATGAGGTGGCGAACGGTGACTTCAAACGCAGCTCGAGCAAGTACACTGGATTGCTGACCGCTGATTCCATGTCGTCCAATTTGACGGATTTCTCCTGTTGCTGTCATGAGATCAGCAACTAACATTATATGACGAATATCAACATCAAGTCCTTGTTCGTCTAGGACCTCTTTTGCCTCATTGATGATAACTTGTCGAGCAGCCTCAATGCCCAGGGTATCAGCAATCTCATGAATGTGATTAGAGATTGTTCGTGTCGTGTCCACCCCACTGGTTCGAAGTACTCCCTTCAGGTTTGTGCCTTCAGTGTACAGCACCCATTCAGACCCCTCTTTCTTAATGAGAACTCGTTTAACACCATCTTGACCTTTGATGAGTCCATTCCGGACCTTATCAAAGGTCTTTTGTAACTTAGCCATGTGCATGGCTTCTTCACCTTCACGAAGTTCAGGTGCAACGAGAATCCGATTTCCATCCTGTGCAACTTCACCAAGTGTTGGACGAAGAGTGTCAAGTCTTTCGGCAACCAATTCAGCTGTAGTTGCCTTGTCTTCCAAAAGACTGGGGTTGAGATTAACCACAATACCGCCTTCAGCTAGATCAATTTCAACGGTTTCAGCAACACGTTCCACACGAGTTTGTTCGATGCGTTGGGCGACATTTCGGGCGTGTTTTTCTTTTTCTCGATGCTCTTCATCAAGGTACACATTCATTGTTGGTGTAGATGGATTACGTCTAGCGTCTACAATTTCAATTAAGCGCGGGAGCCCAAGAGTAACGTTGAATTCGGCAACCCCTGCAAAGTGGAACGTTTTAAGCGTATTATGAGTGACTAGACCTTCACTTGTTACAAATGTTTCAAGACCGTCGACCGAAAAATCATAAACCCATTCAGTAGGAGATGAAACCAATTCTAATTGGATTATTTCGTCCCAAAACACTCCACTATCAAGAAGTCTGTGTAGAAGCTGTAAGTGGCTCTCGATATTGATATTCTTTTTCGAAGCAATCTCAGTAAATATTGTTATGTATCTTCCTAGAGTCTGACGCCCAATTAATTGATTTCTTGTATATTTTCTAATGCTCACAGCCAATGGCGACTTATTTGGAATTTTTAATCGTTGTGCGATTTCTTTTAATACTGTGCCGAAATTCGGAATCATATCAACTAGGTCATAGGTTATGCTTTCTTGGAGAATTTTTTCTTCTTCCAGACTTGCGAGTTGTTCTAGTTTTTCTTGTTTGTACGCAATGTCAAAATTGATAAGATCACGAAGCCGTGGAGCAAACTTACCGGGGATTCTTAACCAGTATTGCAATTGACCCTTATGATTTTCTGACGAGTATTTAGTAGCTTGGATTCCAAGTCGCGAAAGAAGTAAGCAAATCCCATCTCGTAATTCCTTTGAGCTAGAACTGGATCTAATGCATAACCTTTCAAGATTTACGTTTCCGTCGCCATCAAAATATGCTTGTAGAAGAGCCCCTATGAAGATATCTTCGCAATTAATCGCCCATTGAGGGATATGTTTATCGTGAGCTCCTTTTCCACACATCTTTTCAAAGAGCCTAGCTAAAAGAGTGGAATTAATCACAACCGAGATGCTGGGTCCATACTCTCCCTCAGTCGTTTTCACGTTGTAGTGTAGGCCCAGATGTTCAGCAAAATCAATTGCACGATTTCGATAACTTTCATCTGAATTCGTAATTGAAATGAAAGTTCCAGAATTTGAGCCCTCTGATAGATAGGCTCCAATAAACCATCCTGTTAAAGAATCCAGTTTTAAAATCTCAGGAATTCTTGTATATGCACCATGATGGCTTTTTGGATATACATAACCTGAAACCAAGGTTTGTTGTTTTCCTGTATCTAAGGCAACTCGAAGACCTTCGGAACCAACAGGAACGGAAACTGAATCTAGATGCTGTAACCAGTCTCTTCCAGTTTCTTCACGTATCTTTGCAGCTTTTTCTAATTCGGAACCAAACCAAATTTCATTTCTTGGAAAATAAACATCGATTGGTAACTCTTTCATAGGGTTATCTGAAGGAAGTTTCCAGACTACTGGAAGTCTATCCCCAATTTTCAAATCCTTACCTTGAATCGGAATAATCGTATTGTTGTCACGAATTACAAAAGAATGAGATAATGTGGCTGTAACTGACCTTCCACTTCTAGTTGAAATCCGTAGAAGTTCACCATTAGGTGAATGACGACTTACTTGTATTAGTTTCTTCCAATGAATTTGTTCATCATTTCCAAGAGAAGGAACAAGAATCTCTAACTCGTCAGGAATATTACTCATTTCAGAAGAAGTGAGATTAGAGTCATCACTTGTAGATTTGAATCTTGCAATTAATTCATCGACGAAGTCTCCAATCGCAACAATACTTGACATAATTCCTTGGCGAATAACCACTTTCTCAGTGCCTGGAATACTCATCTGAGTGCCGGGTTCTCCAATGGATTGGGCTGCAACAGCTCCTACCGCTTCACCTGGTTCGACAAGAGAGCTGTCGTAAGCAACTTCAATTTGTTTGATTATCTTGTTGAGTTGATTTGGAGTCAGTTTTTTATCTACAATACGGTCGCGGAGGTCCTGAATGATTTTGGGCGGAATCAGTCCACGTTTCTTGAGTTGTACGAGTTTACTGTCGATCACTTTCGTGCTAACTGCCTTTGTACGGCTCATACCTTATCACTTCTCCTCACTTAGGACTCGTTCGATGATTACGTCGAGGTTTACAGCTTTGCCGTGGTCACTCCGAGCAGGATCGACGCCATCTTCACCATATTTGAATTGGATGATTTCACCAGATGAATTGCGTACAGTTCCGTCATATTCAACTTTGATATCTTGAAGCGCGTTAATAAGTCGGCGCTGCATGTAACCGCTGGTACTGGTTCGGACAGCTGTGTCCACTAAACCTTCCCGGCCACCCATAGCGTGGAAGAAGAATTCAATCGGATTTAATCCCTTTCGGTAACTGGCTACTACAAATCCACGTGCCTGTGGAGATAAATCGCCTTTAATGAAATGTGGTAAAGTGCGCCTGCGGTATCCTCGAGATATTCGCTGGCCACGAACAGCCTGTTGTCCGACACTGGCTGCCATTTGGGCAAGGTTTAGAGGATTCCCCTTTGCCCCTGTTCCGGTCATAATCACTGCATGCTTATCAAGTCCTAGCTGCTGTGCGGCTACTTCTCCAGCTTCGTCACGTGCTCGGGCTAGGATTTCAATCATTTTCATCTCGAAGGTTTCTTCAAGAGATCGACCTGGGAGCCGTTGGAGTTGGCCCGCTTCATAGATTTGTACTAATTGGCTCCCTTCTTCTTCGGCATCTGCGAGAATCTGTTCAATTTGGCGGATCGCGGTTGGTGAAAGGATAACATCATCAATACCCATGCTGAAGCCCATATTGGTGATGAGCACAACAAGCAATGGACATATTGCGTCGAGGAATCGGCGAGCAGCTGCGTTTCCATAGTCTTTTGCGATTCGGTGCAGGACACTTTCAGGTTGGGCTGCGCCGATTGCCTTCTTATCAATCACTCCTGCAAGGAGTTGTCCGTCGCGAATGAAGACATAGGCATCATGGGGACAGTGTTCTTTCTCACACACATCACATTTCTGGCAGATACGGGCTTTAAGGGAGAGGTTAAGCCCCTTCGGGAGAAGCATGCTGAAAATTTGTTTTCCAGTCCACATTGGTTCCGGATCAAG
>JAEOTD010000055.1 GCA_016839995.1 Candidatus Hermodarchaeota archaeon | reverse complement strand
GCAGATTACAAGGGATTGGACCTTGACCGGCTTCGTGTGACCCACATTTCTGCGTATCCGGGTCGTATCAATAAACGCTACATAGAACGTGCTCGTGGACGGTCAACCAAGTACGATGAGCAATTGGTGCATGTTGAGGTTGTATTAACGGAGGAGTAAAAATGCCAGCGGAAGATCATTTTATCAATCGTGGATTGCTGAAGGTGAAAGTGAATGACTATTTACGCCAGGAGCTTCGGCGTGCCGGCTATGCTGGTGTAGACCTCCAAAAGACCCCGCTAGGTATGCGCGTAGTTGTCTATGCAGCACGCCCGGGTATGGTCATTGGTCGCCGCGGCACAACGGTGCGCGAGTTAACTGAAACCCTCGAACACGATTTCGGATTAGAAACACCACAAATTGAAGTTAGTGAAGTCGAAGTTCCTGAACTCAACGGCTCCATTATGGCTGAAAGATTGGCACAACGACTTGAACGGGGTGACCACTTCCGGCGTGCCGCCTATGGTGTCCTTCGTCGCATCATTGGTGCTGGAGCAAAGGGTGTAGAAATCGCCATCGCGGGGAAGCTGACCAGTCGACGAGCGCGGTATCAGAAATTCCGTAGTGGCTTTGTGGCAAAAACTGGGGAACCGATTCGAACTGCTGTGAGTCATGGCTGGGCTTTTGCAATTATGAAACCTGGCGTGTTGGGGATCCAAGTACGAATTATGTTACCGGATGCCATTGCTCCGGATCGCCCTGTCATTATGCATCGGGAAGTGGAAGTGCAACCCATGCCTGCCCCTGCTCCTGAAGCTGCTGACATCGAAGTGATTGAAGAGGAACTGCCGATTGAAGAAGCGCCACCAATCGAAGAGTTCGTCGATGAGGGTGCTGAACCGGTGCCTGATTCGGTGGAGCCAGAAGTTCCTGTGTCACCCGCGCCGGTGCCGGAGGAGGTTCCTCCACCGGAAGAGAAACCGGCACCCAAAGAACCTGAAAAGCCGAAGACGAAACCCAAGGCTAAACCTAAGAAGGAAGCCGAGAAGCCCAAAGTGAAGAAAAAGAAAGAAGTCACTGAGGAGAAACCGAAGGCTAAGCCTAAAACGAAGAAAGAAAAAGCTGAAGCTAAGCCCAAGGCCAAGGCAAAAGCAGAACCGAAACCTAAAGCCAAAGCTAAGCCGAAAGAAAAAGCGAAGAAAGAGAAGGCGAAAACTGAGGTAAAGCCGAAGAAGAAAGCTGAACCCAAAAAGGCGAAGGCTGAGGCAAAACCCAAGACTAAGGCCAAAGCTTCCACGAAGACCAAGACCGAGAAATCGACTAAGAAGGCAACGAAGTCAAAGTCCAAGGAGTCTAAGGCTAAGACTACGAAAACCAAGAAGGAGTCTTCGAAGAAGTAAGATGCGGAGGCGAATGGGTTATGGCATTACTTACGATGCAAGAGATTCGGAACATGAATCTTGAAGAACGGGATCGAAAACTCGAAGAACTTAGGGCTGAACTTGCCAAGCAACGGGCTGCGATGATGTCTGGGGCGGGTATGGAAAATCCTGGCGTTATTCGAGGTATTCGGAAAAACATTGCACGAATTCTTACGGTGAATAATGAAGAGGCACGTCAAGTGGTCGCAGAAGAGTTGGGAGGAGGCAAATGAGCATGCAGTATCCACCTCGTCTCACACTCTATCCGCTCATTGGTTTGAACGCTGTAGTGAAGCGTGCCACGAATCCTGCTTTCCACAGGATTTCAGGTGTCATTGTTGATGACACTCATAATATGCTTACACTCTCTGATGGCCTTCGAAACCGAAGTGTTCCGAAGACCTCAAGTCTCTTTGAACTGTCGTTGCCCAGTGGCGAGACAGTGGACATTGATGGGCAAGCCCTGTTGGGGCATCCCGCAGAACGCTTAAGGAGGGCGAAAAAACTACGATGGTAGCTCGTGATATTGGTCTAAAAGTTAAGGCACCCGAAGAGGAATGCGAAGATCCTCACTGCCCATTTCATGGGACTCTCCCAGTTAGAGGACGTGTTTTCGAAGGCGTGGTGGCTAGTACAAAGATGAGGGGCACGATTACAGTGCGTCGTGATTACCTACGGTTCATCAAGAAATATCGTCGGTACGCACGGAGCCACTCCATGACAGCAGCTCATCATCCTCCATGCATTCCACTCGAAGTGGGTGACACTGTACGGATTGCTGAATGTCGACAATTGAGTAAGACAGTATCCCATGTCGTTGTGGAGCGAGTGAAAACCCAGGAGGCAACTGAATAATGGTAAAACGAGGGCGAAAAACCGCAGGTGTGGCAAAGACTCGGATTAGTCGTGGCCTT
This sequence comes from Candidatus Hermodarchaeota archaeon, assembly GCA_016839995.1. GTDB lineage: Archaea > Asgardarchaeota > Hermodarchaeia > Hermodarchaeales > Hermodarchaeaceae > Hermodarchaeum. Next base: position 58,036 of record JAEOTD010000055.1, on the reverse strand, counting down.
CCCACTGGTGCCCGTCTAACAGTGGCCGATAACAGTGGTGCACGAATTGTCGAAGTAATTTCAGTTATCGGTTATCACGGGCGGCTTCGTCGTCAGCCGGCAGCCAGCGTCGCAGATATGGTCGTTGTCACCTGTAAAGCCGGCACTCCCAAGATGCGTCGACAAGTTCTTCGAGGCATCATTGTCCGACAACGGAAACCCTACAGACGAAAAGGCGGTCAGTGGATACGCTTTGAAGACAATGCCATTGTCATCACCGGAGAAACCGGTGATCCACTGGGATCTGAAATCCGCGGCCCAATCGCCCGAGAAGCAGCTGAACGGTGGCCCCGAATTGCCAGCGTTGCCAGCATCATCGTTTAGGAGCAAAGATAAAATGACCTCTCGAAAACCCAAGAAACAGCGCAAAGCGCGATACACTGCACCGTGGCACCGACGCCACAAATACCTCACCGCCAAACTGGCCCCAGAAATTGCGGATAAGCATGGTATCAAGCGGATTCCCATCCGAAAAGGTGACACCGTGTATATCACTCGTGGAGCTTTCCGCGACTCCGAAGGCGATGTACTGGAAGTCGATATGAAGAACCTCAAACTGAGCATCGAAAACATCACCATCGAAAAGGTGGATGGCTCAGCTGTTCCGTTCCCCATTCGTCCAGAGAACGTCATGATCACTAAATTAGAAATTGACAAAACACGTCAAGCCGTCATCGATCGAAAAGCAGCTGCCCGTGCTGGGCTTGCTGAAAAGGAGGATTAGACAGATGGCAAAAGGTCCTCGAAAACACATGAAACGATTAGCTGCTCCTGGCCACTTACAGATTAAGCGCAAAGTTCGTCCTTTCACTATCCGCGCCAATCCAGGACCCCACGCAATTCATGAGTGTATTCCATTAGGCGTTGTAGTTCGGGACATGCTCCAGCTCACTAGCACACTTGGTGAAACCCGACGGGTTATCGCTGAAGGTCAAGTGAAGGTCGATGGACGCGTTCGAAAAGACTACAAATATTCTGTCGGATTAATGGATGTTATTGAGATTGCAGCAACCAAGACCCAGGTTCGTGTGGTGCCCGATTCTCGGCATCTACTCCAACTCTTTAAGATTCCGAAGAAAGAACTCAACCTCAAGCCCTGTAAAATTACAGGTAAGAACACGGTTACAAAGGGTAACATCCAACTCCATCTACATGATGGACGAACAATTCTGATTAAAGTCAAAGACCCCAAAGCAAAGCCCAAAGAAAAGTACAGCCCCGGCGACACACTTCTGATCAAATTACCAGATCAATCTATTCAGGAGCACATCCCTCTCAAAGAGGGAATCACCGCCGTAATCACTGGCGGCGACCACAAGGGCAACGTGGGTAAACTTGTCAAAATTGATCCCGAGAATCGACTCGGAACAATCCAGACCAGCGGAGATCAGACAATTCTGACCGCAATTCGCTATGTCTTCCCTCTCGGTGAAGACGCACCCTTGATTTCTATTCCGGAGGCTAGCTAACCATGTCAACCGCAAAGAAAGCAGCTCAACCTAAAACCACAGCGAAACGAACCACCCGAGCGAAGGCTAAACCAGCTAAGCCTGCAGCAAAACCAGCAAAGCCCCAACCAGCACCCAAGCCCAAGGCTAAGAAGGGGAATGTAATGCGACAAATCTTCATTTCAAAGGTGGTTGTCAATATGTCGTTGGGAACCGGTGGTGAACCACTAGCGAAAGCCAAATCAGTTCTTGAAGAATTAACGGGACAAAAACCTGTTGACGTACTTGCAAAACGAACCAATCGTGATTTTGGTCTCCGGCAAGGAGAACCCATGGGCTGTAAAGTAACTCTGCGTGGTGAAAAAGCTAAAGACTTTGCCAAACGCGCCTTGGACGTCTCCGATTTCCAAATCCCTGTTAGTGCTGTTGATCATGCTGGGAATGTCAGCTTTGGTATCTCCGAACACATCCAAATTCCTGGTGTAAGGTACGATCCAAATCTGGGGATCTTTGGAATGGATGTGTGTATTTGCACCGAACGACCCGGTTTCCGGATTAATCGGCGCCGCCGAGCGAGGCATAAGGTTCCACGCCGTCACCGCATCACCCCAGATGAGGCGATGTCGATTCTCTCAACTGAGTTGGGAATTCAATTTACTCGACCTGAGCTGGAGGATGAATACTGATGTCAAAGGAGAAAAAGCAGGGTAAAGGTCACCGAAACTGTAAGCGCTGCGGGACACACCGCGCCATCATTCGTAGTTACAATATCGGCTTATGCCGGCGATGCTTCCGAGAAGTCGCCGAAGAGCTGGGATTTCGCAAATTTAGCTAGAGGTGGAAAAGAAAATGACCGTGAAGAATCCATTGGCAGATGCCTTCTCAACCATTATGAATCATGAACTCCTTCGCAAATCAGAGGTCGTCATTGCCCCCGCCTCAAAGAAAATTGGAGCAGCCCTCCGTATCATGCAACGAATGGGCTATGTCGGCGAATTCGAATTCATAGACGATGGCAAAGCAGGAATGCTCCGTGTGGAACTGCTGGGTCGTATCAACCAATGTGGTATCATTAGACCGCATCATCCTGTAAAGCGCCACGATTTCGAAGAATGGGAAAAGCGGTTCTTACCCTCCCGTGCTTTCGGCTTTCTCATCGTTTCAACCCCCAAAGGCTTCATGACGCACAAGGAAGCCGCTGAGCAAGGTCATGGAGGACGACTCATCGCTTACATTTACTAACCCAAGGAGTGAAAAACGAAAATGCCACCAAAAACAACTCACTTTGAAAGAACGACTCCTATCCTGGAAGGCACCACAGTCACAATTGACAAGAAGCTTGTGACCGTGCAGGGATCAAAGGGTGAAATTGTACGCGACTTCAGTCATGTTGATGTCGAAATCAAGAAGACTCGAAACAACATTGTTGTTTCTGTAGACTACCCACGAAGTCGTCAAATCGCTTTAGTGGGCACCATTGTTTCCCATATCAAGAACATGATGCTGGGAGTAACACACGGTGTAACATACAAAATGAAGGTGGTCTTTGCCCACTTTCCGCCTACCGTGAAAGTTGAAGGAGATCGACTCCTCGTCGAAAACTTCTATGGTGAAAAAGCCCCACGACGCGCAAAGATCCTTCCCGGAGTCACTGTGACCGTACAAGGTGACGATGTGATTCTAGAAGGCATTGACATTGAACTCGTCGGGCAAACCGCAGCCAATATTCAGCATTCGACAAAACTACGTCGAAAGGACCCTCGGAAGTTTCATGACGGTATTTACGTTTTCGAAAAACAACTGGGAGAGCGCCACTGGAAGCTTTAGCCAAGATGGATGTGATAGAGAATGAAAAAGAGTAAGCACATCAAAAAACTCCAACGTGAACTTTACAAGAAGCGGTTACAAAATCAGCGAAAACCCAAGTTTCGACGTCCAGAGAGTTGGAGATATAAACGGTTAGATACAGGATGGCGACGTCCCAAGGGTATTGACTCTATGATCCGCAAACGCGAAAAGAGTCAACCCAAAATGCCCCGCATCGGCTACAGGAGCCCTGTCAAACTTCGTGACTATCATCCCTCCGGGATGAAGGAAGTATTAGTTCACAATCTCCAAGAAATGGAAGGACTCCATCCGAAAACTCATGCTGTCCGGATTGCCCACAGAGTGGGAGACCGCAAGCGGCTGGCAATTCTTGAACGGGCTGATGATCTTGGTCTCCGCGTACTGAATCCCCAACTGAAATCCGAGGTCCGCGAACTCCTCGACCTCGACACGGAGGATCTCCTCGAGTAGGTGAGCAAAACTATGGATGTAAGTACTCAACGAAAATTGGCGGCTCGACTCCTTAATGTCGGCGTAAACCGAATCTGGATTGACCCAGACCGGTTAGATGATGTAGCGTTAGCTATTCGCCGAGATGACATCCGCCGGTTAATCCATGAAGGTGCCATCCAGAAGGCTCCCATTAAAGGTATCAGCCGCGGTCGAGCCAAAGCGGTACATGAGAAAAAGAAACGCGGGCTTCGCTCAGGACCTGGGAGTCGAAAGGGAAAACGCACCTCTCGACTTTCTGGAAAACAACGGTGGATGATAAAAATTCGCGCAATCCGCCGGCACCTTAAGAAGCTCCGTGCCCGGCGCATCATCAAACCCCGTGATTATCGACGATTATATCGACTCTCAAAGGGCGGAATGTTCTCCTCTATTCGACGAGTCGACATGTACATCCAAGAACACAAAATGAAGAGGCGAAAGTAAAATGGCACATGGACCACGTTACAAAGTTCCCTTCCGTCGACGCCGTGAAAGCAAGACTGACTACCATGCCAGACGCCGCATGGTAGGATCAGGGCGACCACGGTTAGTTGTTCGGAAGACAAGCACACGAATCATTGTCCAGATTATGGAAGCGCTACCGGAAGGTGATCGCTGCATCGCTGTCGCAGATTCACGACAACTTAGCCAATTTGGCTGGCGTGCAGGAGTGAAAAACCTTCCCGCCGCATATCTAACCGGTTTTCTAGCCGGACATCGCGCTCTGAAATCTGGTACGAATGCAGCTATCGTTGACATCGGATTAATCCAACCCATTCCCGGATCAAGGGTTTTTTCAGCAGTTAAAGGTGCCATCGATGCCGGACTTTCTGTCCCCTGTTCTGACAAAATGTTTCCAAAAGAAAAGCGCCTCAAAGGCGAACACATAGCTGGATATGCCAAAGACTTGAGCGATAACCAACCCTCTGCCTTCCAACGCCAATTTGGCAAAGTGTCGAAGGATCGGGTTGATCTCACGCAGGTTCCCAGCATGTATGATTCCACGAAGAAAAAAATCTCAACAAAATTCACTAGCGGGAGGAAAACACAATGAGTCGCAGACCTCGTCAACAACGCCCACGTCAATTCAATATCGACGAATGGGAACCAGTCACCAAGGTCGGACGCCAGGTAAAGGCTGGAGAGATTACCTCTTTAGAGGATTTGTTCCACCTTGCCTTGCCCATCAAAGAGCCTGAAATCATTGATGTACTACTCCCTGATCTTCAAGAAGAAGTCATTGACATCAACTTGGTGCAAAAACAAACTGACGCCGGTGAAAAATCACGGTTCAAAGCTACTGTCATTGTAGGAAACGAAAATGGCTTTGTTGGCATCGGTGAAAGCAAAGCACCTGAAATCGGTCCTGCAATCCGTAAAGCCATCCTTCGAGCGAAACTAAACCTAATTTCAGTGCGTCGTGGATGTGGAAGTTGGGAATGCGGATGCCATGACCCCCACTCAGTTCCCTTTCAGGTCGATGGAAAGACAGGCAGTGTTCGTGTTAAGTTGCTACCTGCCCCCAAGGGCGTTGGATTAGTGACAGCTGACACCATCAAAGTTGTCTTACGGCTAGCCGGCATTCACGATGTCTGGTCCCGAACCCGCGGTCACACACGAACCACCCTCAACTTTGCCCAGTCCGTCTTTCACGCTTTGAAAAGAACCAATCAGATAATGACCCCCCAAGATTGGACACGGAGAGACAAATAAGATGTCAAAAGAAACCCCTGACACCCATCCATTGGTTGTTGTTATCCGCGTACGCAGCGGTATTGGTTTACGTCAAGAAGCAGAAGAAACCTTATCCCTGCTGAGTCTATCTCGGGTAAACCATGCAGTGGTGTTAGATAAACGCCCAACGTTTCTAGGAATGTTCCAGAAGGCCAAAGATGCCATTACCTGGGGTGAAATTGATGCCCCCACATTATCACGACTTCTACGAAAACGCGGGCGCCTAATTGGAAATAAACCACTCACAGATGAGTATGTGTCCAAGCACTCAAAATACAAAACTATCGAAGAGTATGCCAAAGCGCTTGTTGCCTTAAAGGAACCCGGCATTTCCCTTCCAAAGCTTAAGAAAGTCTTTCGCCTTCATCCTCCTTCGAAAGGATTTCGTGGAAGTCTTAAGCGCACCATCCAACAGAAAGGTGAACTAGGATATCGGGGCGAGGACATTAATGCCCTCCTCAAACGAATGTCATAAGAGGAATGATACGAAAACAGGAAGGAATAACCATGGCAGACGAAGACGATCGCCGGAAACGTAAACGCTGGTGGGACGATGAATCCACCGATGCGCAATTCGAAGCGCTCCAACGCATGTTTGAAGAAATCATGAAAATGTTTTCCGATGTCACACCCGAAGATATGTTTGGACCCGATGCCCAACATCAGCTAGAAGAAATTTTTAAGCAATTACAAAAGAATCCCATGGTCTGGGGCTTCTCTGCAGGCATCGGACCAGATGGTAAGATGCGACTGAACCCCTTTGGCAATCTCAGCCCTGACGGATCACCACCTGTGGTCCGAGATGAGCGAGAACCCCTCATCGATGTCATGGAACAAGATGATGCGGTTATAATCATTGCAGAACTACCAGGTGTAAAAAAGGACGAAATCAACGTCAAAGTCACAGATTATAGTGTTACAATTCAGGTCGAATCCACAAACAGAAAATATGCCAAAGATATCGACCTGCCTGCCCCTGTTGACATCGACTCAGTCAAAACCAGTTACAACAATGGCATCTTAGAAATCCAACTTCAGAAACGTTAATGGAGAAAATCAACATGAGCATACGAAAACCCAAAAAAGTCCGGAAACGTCGCGGCTATCGCCAACATGGCTATGGACGCATCGGGCAACACCGCAAAGGTGGCCAACGAGGTGGAAAAGGGAAAACCGGTGGCAAGAAACACGACTGGACCTATGTCACCGCCCATGATCCCGATCGGTTTGGTAAACATGGTTTCCACCGTCACCCCAAGCTCCGACAGGATCACACAACAATCAACGTGGGTGAAATTGCCCGAAACCTCTCCCTGTTCATGGAAGGTAAAAAACCCGCAAAAGACGCTCCAATTACGATTAATTTGACTACTCAAGGGTACGATAAGGTGCTGGGTGCAGGACGCATCTCAATTCCTCTAACCATTACTGCGCCTCTTTTTACTCATCGTGCTGCCGAGAAAATCAAGGCCGCCGGAGGGAAAATAAAAGGAAACGTTCAAGAGCCAACTGCACACCCCGCTCCCTCCTTGACAGAACCACCAAAACCTAAGGCTAAACCTAAGGCTAAACCTAAGGCTAAACCTAAGGCTAAACCTAAGGCTAAACCCAAAACAACAAGGAAAACTAAACCCAAGACCGCTGCAAAGCCGAAAAAGACGAGTACCACGAAGGCAAAACCGAAACGAGCGACAGCTACAAAAGGCAAGGCAAAGACCAGAACCAAAACATAATTAAACTGCAAGAACCTCGGCAGTTCAATTCCAGAACGGATTAACTCGGAAAATTTTATGGGGCTAACGGCATGAGTCGGTTTCTCAGCGCACTGCGTCCACTAATTCGCATCATGCCAGAGGTCAAGGCACCTGACCGGAAGGTCTCATTCCGAGAAAAAGTCATCTGGACCGCTGTAATTCTTGTCGTGTACCTCATCATGGCCAGTCTGCCCATTTACGGAATCGACCAACAACTTGGCTTTGACTACTTTTTCTGGCTTCGCACCATTCTCGCCTCCTCACGGGGCACCCTCATGGAACTCGGAATTGGCCCAATTGTAACCGCTGGGCTCATCATGCAGCTCCTTGTGGGCTCTCAGCTTATTCGTGTTGACATGTCAGATCCCTATCAACGATCACTCTACACGGGAGCTCAGAAAGTCCTCGCCATCCTGATGACAGCATTCCAAGCCTTTGCCTATATCTTCGCAGGTGCCTACGGACAGGTCCCTTCTCAACTCCCCTACGCAGGCGCAATCTTAGTCTTTCTCCAGTTAATGTTCGCAGGCGTTATCGTGATTATGATGGACGAGACAATCCAAAAAGGCTGGGGACTGGGCAGTGGAGTCAGTCTCTTCATCATGGCCAATGTCTGCACCCAGATTCTCTGGGGCATGTTCTCCATCTCTCAAGCCCAAAATGCTGATATCCCAGGTCTCTTCTCATATCAAGGCATTGTCCCCTACTGGCTACAGAACATGGGCGGGTGGTCGGCCAACAACTGGAGCCCTGCTGTCATTTATGATCCAATCGGAGGAACGGGGTTCATAGCCGACCCAGTAACCATATGGTTTAGACCTCAGAACCCCAGAGCTAGCATGCTCGGTATGTTTACCACGTTCACCACCTTGGTTCTTGTCATTTTCATGGAATCTTACCGCGTCAACATTCCTCTCCAATACGCCCGCTACCGAGGTTTCCGAGGGCAATACCCAATCAAACTGCTCTATGTCTCTAACATTCCAGTCATCTTTACTCAAGCCCTTTATGCTAACATTCTCTTCATTACCCAAATTCTCTGGGTCCAACTCCCCGCTCTTCAAGGCTCCTTCTGGTTCCAACTAATAGCTAACTATTCCGCTCCACCAGGGGGTGGCAATTATTTGGTCCCGGAACCGCTCTGCTTCGTCTGGTTCCTCACACCTCCCATCGGCATCCTCTCTCTCTTCGAACCCTTCGGATGGCTCAAAGCCATCGGCTATGCAGGGCTGCTCATGATTTTCTGTGCCGGCTTTGCCCGACTCTGGATTGATGTCTCCGGTATCTCCCCACGAGACGTCTCTCGACAACTCATTGGCGCTGGCATGCAAGTCCCCGGCTTCCGCCGATCACCCCAAGTCATCGAGAAAATCCTCAACCGCTACATTCCCACTGTAGCTGTCCTTGGCGGAATCATCGTCGGTGCTCTCGCTGCATTCGCTGACTTCCTCGGCGCCCTCACAACCGGTATTGGTATCCTCCTAGCCGTAGGCATAATGCGGCAATACTTCGAGATCTTAGCGAAAGAACAGCTAGGTGAGATGCATCCAATGATGCGTGGCCTCTTGGGTGTTGGCTAGCCTGTGGAGATTAGGTCTCGTCTATAGATAGTAATCCGGCTATTGTGGGCTCGAAAAGCTCTTAAGGTTGTGACATTGAGTTTGCCTCGTTCAGGCGGAGGCCAGTTGAATGCAAGTGCGTAAGGTTGTTGTGGTCAGTGGTGTCCCCGGTGTCGGAAAGACCACTGTGGTGACCGATGCCATTCGTATGGTGGAAGATCGTCGCAATGTGTCACTGATTACCTATGGTTCAGTGATGTTTGAGATTGCTCAAAAGAAACGACTCGTGGAAAATCGTGATGAACTGAGGCAACTCCCAGTTAAGAAACAACGAGAAGTCCAGAAGCTAGCAGGTGAGCGCATCGCTGCGATGAGTAAGACACAAATTGTTATTGTGGATACTCATACATTGATTCAAACGGCAGATGGCGGATTCCTTATTGGGCTTCCCAAATGGGTGGCTGAGGCGATTCGTCCTGCTTCAATTGTGCTAGTTGAGGCAGATCCTGAGAATATTGCATCTCGCCGGGCAAAGGATTCCACGCGAACTCGTGATGAACAGATGGTTGAGAATATTGCCGCGCATCAGCTGTTATGTCGCTCTGCTGCAGTAGCTGTGGGGACGTTAACAGGTGCAACCGTAATGATTCTTAAGAACATAGAGGGTAAAGCAGAGGAAGCAGCAACTGCCTTTGCCGAGTTACTCTTGAAAGTGTGATAACCTTGCAAAATATTCTAATTGATATCGCCGTCGCCATTCGAGGCGCTTTAGGTCTATGGGCCTTTCCCCCTCTGTCTGCACTCGTCGTGTTATTAATCAGTGTAGTAATCTCGTTGACATCAAACTTGGTGAACCGGCGTTTCATTGACTATGACCGATTGAAACGCTCTCGAGAAGAAATCAACAAGTATAACGAAATGAAGAAGAAAGTCAAGCAAGAAACAGATCCCAAGGCACGACGGAAACTTGAACTGAAGATCAAACGACGTGAACGGTACATCATGAAACTCCAAGGTGATGTGAGTAAACAGTCGTTTGTCCCGATGCTAATCACAATTGTTCCTTTCATCTTGATTTATACCACTATGAACGGCGTCTTTGTTGATCCAGGGGTTGCATTTCCGGGGTTTGCTGTTCCATCACCGGTGATCTGGTCACCCCTAAACTTTGCATCGGTATTAGGTCCTTTTGGTAACGGATTTGGCTGGCAGACTGGGCAATGGGTTGATACCGGACTCTACTCTCCAGGAGTTCCATTCGGGGGCATGGGGTTACTGTACATCTACTGGTACATCATTTGTAGCTTCACGATGAACATGGTTATCCAGAAATTCTTAGGCACCTCAATGACCACCGGCTACTAACACAACTGTGTGTGATGCCATGGACTTGACAATTGCGGTCAGTGGATTACACGGAGCCGGTACTACAACAGTTGCTACCGCGCTCGCTGAGGCGTTCGACCTCCGCTATCTCTCTGCGGGGATGATTTTTCGTCAACTCGCTGAGGAACGAGGGGTTACGCTAGCGGAGTTTAGCAAAATCGCTGAGGAGAATCCCAAAATCGATCAAGAAATCGATAATCGAACACAGCGTGAAGCCGAACTTGGAAATGTGGTCATTGATGCCTACATCGCCGGATGGGTAGCTCGACGACAAGCGGATCTTGCGTTGTATTTGCATGCCCCTCTGGAAGTTCGGGCGCTTCGAATCGCCAATCGGGAATCACGCAATTATGAGGAAATTTTAGAAGAAACCCAAATCCGCGAAGAAAGTGAGTCCTCTCGATTCCGTGAATTCTATGGGATTGATGTGACTGACACGCGACTTTTTGACCTGGTTTTGAACACTGACAACTTCAACGCAGTTGCTACGATAAGTATATGTACAGCAGTGGTGAAGGCGTACCTTGCGTCCTCCGGGGCGACACCAGAATGAAGCTGTAGTGGCAACACACCAGCTGACTGTCAACCGGTGGAGGTTGTATCTCCATGAGCTTAGTTGAAATAGGAAGAATTTGCGTGAAAACGCACGGCCGAGAGGCTGGAAAAAAATGTGTTGTTGTTGAACGCGTGGATAAGAACTTCGTCCTCGTAACCGGACCCCAAGAAGTCACTGGCATCCGGCGTCGCCGTTCCAATGTTGATCATTTGAATCCTACAACGAAGAAGGTCGATATTAAGGCAGGAGCCGAAGATTCTGACATTGTGAAAGCAATCAAGAGTGGAAAGCTCACCCCCTTTATGAAAGAGGGCTCATTAGAGTAACATATACTCCCCTTAAGGGAGCTGAGGAGGACCGTTAATCTGACGAAGTCGCAGCTACCTGCGGATAAGAAACGGAAATGGATTACGCGTGCTGAAGACACCACGAATCCTGCATTTGGTCGTGTCCCTCAGGAACGAACCATCCCGGAATTGTTTCAGGATGGTATCATTAATCTGGATAGTTTGGTCTAAGGGGTTTGCTGCCCTTTCCAAGCCCGGAAAAGCCTCCTGGGCCGACCAGCCATGAAGTAGTGTCTTGGGTAAAACGTATTCTAAGTGTGAATCGGGCAGGTCATTCAGGAACGCTGGATCCCCAGGTGACAGGTGTACTCCCAGTTATGCTGGGGAATGCCACTAAAATCGCCAATGCACTACTCACCTCTGGGAAAGAGTACATCTGTATAATGCGCCTTCACCAGAAAGAGAAATCTAAAAAAATCCGCGAAGCGGCTGCTGAATTTGTTGGAACGATTTACCAACGTCCTCCTGTGCGTTCATCTGTTAAACGCCGTGTACGCACTCGAAAAATCTACTACCTCGAAATACTCGAAATTGATGAAAAGAATGTGCTATTTCGAGTAGGATGTCAAGCTGGCACCTATATTCGGAAACTCGTGTATGATCTGGGTGAGGTTCTTGGGGGTGGAGCCCACATGGCCGAATTACGTCGCACCCGTACTGGACCCTTCAAAGAAGATTCGACCCTCGCCTCACTTTATGATGTCAAAGACGCCTATCAATTTTGGCACGAAGAAAAGGAAGAACGTCTGCTTCGTCAGTACCTCCATCCTCTTGAGGATGGGATTCAACATCTCCCACAAATTATAATTCGGGACACAGCAGTTGGCGCAATCTGTCATGGTGCTAACCTTGCAGTAACAGGTGTCTTACAACTGCATGATGACATTGAGCCTGGTGATTTCATTGGTCTCAAAACGCTCAAGGGCGAACTTGTTGCCCTCGCAGTTGCCCAGAAGAACAGTAAGCAAATTCTTGAAGCCCAATCGGGCATTGTTGCCGATACGCGACGCGTTGTTCTACCCGCGGGAACTTATCCAGCTGCTTGGCGACGGAAAGCTTCCACTAAAACCAAATAGAGGAAAATTTCAGAAAAAGCAGTGGCGCCGCGGACGAGATTCGAACTCGTGCGACCCGAAGGTCACAGGCTGTTAGGTCAATACCCGGTTTGGGTTTAAATTCCAGGCCTGCGCCGTAAACCACTTGGCTACCGCGGCTCGCCGTTTCCTTCCAACACATGCCCTTTAAGGATTTAGTTGTATCTGCCTTTCTCTATGGGGAAAAAAGGCTCAGGAAGATTCGGACTTTGGCAACACATTTAAAAGCGGTTCTGTATTTCGATTGCGATAGCTCAGAGCTAGTGCTACTTGAGGTGCTAACTTGTCATCTTCATATCGACATATAATCCGCGTTGCGCGAACCGACATCGATGGCAGCCAAAAACTTGACAGGGCTATAAGCGCTGTTAAGGGTGTTGGACGCCGGTTAGCCCGGGCTATCGTTGAAGCTGCAGGGCTTAACCCAGATCAACGCGCTGGTTTCATCACCGACGAGGATGTTACAAAAATTGAAAAAATCCTCGAAGCGCCTTCGAATTTTGGTATTCCGCATTGGATGCTAAACCGGCAGAAGGATATGAAAACTGGTGAAAATAAGCACCTCATCGGTGCAGACCTAGACTTCCAACTCAAAATGGACGTGGACTACATGATGAAGACCAAGAGTTGGAAAGGAATCCGTCATGGACTCGGATTGAAGGTTCGAGGGCAACGCACACGCTGCACTGGTCGACGAGGACGAACAGTTGGTGTTACCCGTAAACGACGAGGAGCCTAGGTGAATAGAATATGGGCGGAATACGCAAACCAAAGAAGAAATACGTTGCACCCGGCCATCCTTGGCAAAAGACACGACTTGCTGAGGAACTCATCTACGTCGGGGAATATGGGCTACGGAATAAACGGGAGCTCTGGAAACATCGAACCCAACTCACTCAGTTTCGTGGTACTGCACGAGATCTTGTTGCACTCTCTATTGAAGAACGAGTAGTACGAGAAGGTCAACTAATCGGTCGACTCACCCGCCTAGCGCTCATTGGTAAAGATTCACGACTTGATGACATTTTGAATTTGACTATCCGGGATGTGCTCGAACGGCGACTCCAAACACAGGTGTTGCGTCAGGGTCTAGCTAAGACGATGCATCATGCTCGCCAATTGATTGTTCATGGACATATTGTATTGGATAAGCATCGTGTAACTTCTCCAGGTATGCTACTTTATCGGGATCAGGAAAAACAGCTCAAATATGCTCCAAAAAGCCCCTATGGTCACTCTTTGCACCCCGAACTTCCAAAGGGTGAAGTCACTGCTCCGGCCCCGACCCCTGAGATCCCAGAACCTGCTCTGAAAGAGAAAATTGAAGTCAAGATTCCGAAGGTTCGTGAAATCAAAGAAGTTGAACTCGAGGAAGAAGTAGACAAAGAAGAAGACCTTGAAGAAGTTGAGAGCGAGGAAGTACCCTCAGAACCTCCTGCGAAGGAAAAGAAAGCGGTCTCAACGAAAAAGGGAGCAAAGTAATTGATTATGTTTATTTGGTGATGGCTTATGGCAGAAGAAAAGGAAACCCCAAAGGAACCGGAAGAAGCGCCTGAAAAGAAACCCAAAAAAGCGCCGAAGCCGAAACCAGAACCTGTGGTTGAAGACACTAAGCAAGAAACTCCCACAGAAACTAAAGAACCTGAAAAAGCCGAAAAGAAAGAAGCCAAACCTGCAAAGAAAAAAGCGACTCCCAAATCCGTGGAGAAGAAAGAGGAGAAACCAGCCCGACGAACTCGGACTCGCCCACCTCGTTCAGGGGGACGTGCTCGTACACCCACTCCCGTTGACAGCAAAGAAAAATGGGGAGTTGCACACATTTACAGTTCCTATAATGACACCATCGTGCACATCACCGACATTACAGGAGCCGAAACTATCGCTCGTGCATCCGGCGGAATGATTGTACGGGCAGATCGCGATGAAAGCTCACCTTATGCTGCGATGCAAGCGGCATTTCGCGCAGCCCGTGCAGCAATGGATAAAGACATCACTCGAGTAAACATCAAAGTTCGGGCTCCCGGTGGTCATGGACCAAAAACTCCTGGTCCAGGCGCTCAAGCAGCCATCCGTGCCCTTGCACGTGCAGGTCTACGAATTGGTCGAATTGAGGAAGTTACACCAATGCCTCATGACGGTACACGCCGTCCTGGAGGCCGTCGTGGTCGAAGAGTATAATGAGGTGGAACGAAGGGCTTCAAAAAGAGGTAGACAGGATATGAAAATAACCGTACTTGAAAAAACAGAAGACACCCTTACTTTACGTGTAGAAGAAGTACGTCCTGGTCTAATGAATGCCATACGCCGTATCATCATAGCGGAAACCCCCTCGATGGCTATTGAAGAAGTTGTAATCCTTGAAAACCAATCACCTCTCTTTGACGAAATTATCGCTCATCGTCTTGGTCTTGTTCCATTGACAACTAATTTTGACACCTACGTCCTCTCCTCAGAATGTACATGTGAGGGGGCAGGTTGTCACCTATGTCAAGCAGGATTCACCATGGAAGTAGAAGCCCCCGAAGATGGGTTTCTTGCTACGACGGGAGACCTAAAACCTCAAGATCCAGACACTGTTCCTGTTAGTGATAAGATTCCAATTGCAAAAATGGCAAAGGGTCAACGAATTGTCGTTGAAGCGTATGCCCGGTTGGGAATTGGGCTAGACCATGCCAAGTGGCAACCCGTATCCACCATGGCTTACAAAATGATTCCCCACGTGGAAGTTGATGCCAAGAAATGTGATGGATGCAAAGAATGTGTGAATGCTTGTTTTCGACAAGTTTTCAAAATGCAGGACAACAAGGCTGTAGTAGTCGATGAAATGAATTGTACGATGTGTAATCTGTGTGTAGAAACATGTGATGTTCAAGCAATCAAAGTTACCTATGATGAAAATAGCTTCATTGTAACAATCGAATCCACAGGCGCTGCTCCCCCTGAGCAAATCGTTGAGAAAGGACTGGATGTCTTCCGGAAGAAATACGAAGAACTTATCAAGCTTCTTCCTGGGCGAGCACCCAAAGTCACTGCAAAGCCGAAAGCCAAAAAGGCTGCCCCTACTAAGCCCAAAACTACCAAGAAAAAGAAAACGACCACCAAAAAGAAGGCTCCAAAGAAATCTAAAACTACCTCGACCAAGAAAAAAGCTGCCTCCAAATCCAAGAAGAAGAAATCGAAGTGAACGTGATCCACCGTGAAATCAAAAACCACTGATGAAACTCGGCAACAGCTTATCATTAAACTGAAACGCCAGTCCCGAAATCCTGGAGGTCGTATCTGGCGAAATCTACACGACGATTTGCAATCAGCCCGTAGAATCCGAGTTACTGTCAATGTTGGTGATTTACAGCGCCATTATACTCGTGGTCGTGTAATGGTTGTTCCTGGTAAGGTCCTCGGTGATGGCATCATCGAAGACAAACTCAGTGTTGCCGCCGTTGCCTTTTCAGCCCAAGCACGGGCTAAGATTGAGGGTAAAGGTGGTCAATGCTTAACAATTGAAGAGTTCATGGAAAAGAACCCAACAGGCAAGAATGCCCTAATCATCAGCTAAGGAGGACACAGAAATGGCTAAACAATCAACAAAAACAGAAGCGCCCACACCTCGCGAACCACTCCTAGTTGATGCTAACAACACGGTTGCTGGCCGGTTAGCCACCATAGTGGCAAAACAGCTCCTTCAAGGCGAACACGTCGTGGTAATCAATGCTGAAAAAGCAGTCTTATCCGGTGATCGCTCAAGCCTCATCTTACAATACAAAGAGCGTTTAGGGCTCCGAACCCGAACCGCCCCATGGAAAGGTCCATTACATCCACGTCAACCCGATCGTATGCTACGACGCATAATCCGCGGAATGGTTCCATGGAAAAAAGACCGCGGACGGAAGGCCATGAAACGTCTCCGAGTTTATACAGGAACTCCTGACGGGCTTAAAACTAAACGACATCTTGACGTCTCAGAGTATGAACGTACGGGACGTCGAACCATCTACCTAGGCGAAATTGCCCGAGAACTGGGATGGAAGGGATCTGCATGAAAATAACAGTAAGTTCAGGAAAACGGAAAACCGCCATTGCCCGAGCCACCGTAAGGGAAGGAACGGGGCGAATTCAAATTAACAAGACCCCCCTCGATAATTTCACTCCACTCATGGCACGCCAAATAATTGAAGAACCAATAATGATTGCAGGACCTGATATTGCCACAAAGGTGGACATTCGGGTAAACGTTCGAGGTGGAGGCGTAATGGGCCAAGCTCAAGCCTCCCGCATTGCCATAGCTCGTGGCCTTGTAGACTTCACGAAAAGTGCAGATCTTCGTAAGGCGTATGTTGAATATGATCGAACACTAATGGCAGGCGATTCACGGCGAAAAGAAAAGAAGAAATTCGGTGGTCCTGGCGCACGAGCGAAAAAGCAGAAAAGTTATCGATAGAGGAGAAAAAATCCATGATTATTCCAATACGGTGTTTCACGTGTGGTCGGCTTGTTGCTGACAAATGGGAAGAGTATAGCCGTCGTGTGAGGCAAGGAGAAGATTCTACAGCTGTTTTAGATTCAATGGGGCTAAAGCGCTATTGCTGTCGACGAATGCTTCTAAGCCATGTTGATATCATCGATTCTGTCCTTCAATTTGCGGAGCGAACATAACTATGACTGAAGACCTTCTCATTGCCCTGGACCAATACCTCGCTGCTGGTATTCACATTGGTACGCAAGTGAAAACAGTCACTATGGAACCGTACATTTACCGAGTACGCCAAGATGGACTGTATGTTCTCGATATTCGAAAATTCGATGAACGAATTCGTGTTGCATCACGAATGCTCGCCCGTGTCGAACCTTCTGCTGTAGCTGTGGTAGGTGCACGCCAGTACGCTCAAAAACCCATCAACACCTTTTGCACAGTCATCGGAGCTACTCCACTTTCAGGTCGCTTCATTCCAGGCACTTTTACCAATCCCCGCCTACCCCAATACACAGAACCCTCTCTCATCTTCATTACTGATCCAAGGGCTGACGCGCAAGCTGTCCGAGAAGGCGCAAAAATACGCGTCCCCGTTGTAGCCCTGGTTGACACAGATAACTCCCTACAATATATTGATCTCGCCATTCCCTGCAATAATAAGGGTCGAAAATCCCTTTCACTCACCTATTGGCTCCTTTCACGACAGGTTCTCCGAGAACGAGGCCAACTCACACCAGAAGCTGAATTCCCATTCAAAGTAGAAGACTTTGAGGCAACCCTGCGACGAACAGAAGCCTAACTCTACCCTCCTCTTTTCCTCGAGTCATGGAAAGGCTCTTAAGCGCTTAGCTCAGAATCGACTCGTATTTCCCGAAAGTAATGAGGCTGAATGCCTTATTTCCCGCCATGACTAATTACTCCGGGAGGTCAAACAAAATGGCAAGAGGTTCAGGTTACGGAAAGACCATTCTCTTTGGCGAACACTTTGTTGTCTATGGTTTCCCAGCCATTGCAGCCGCTGTGGGGTCCACTACCACCGCGATTATCCGTCGAAAATCCGAACCCGGGTGGACGTTGACAGACAATCGTCCCGCAGTCCCAGGCTACAAAAAGAAGAAACTCGATGAACAAACCCAATCCATTGAAAACATTCTTCGATTCGCTGATATTGATTTGAGTGAACAAGGACTTACAATCACCTTAGGTGGAAAACTTGTCTGTGCCAGTGGTATTGGAGCCAGTGCTGCCAGCTGTACAGCGATTGCCCGTGCTTTAAGCGAAGAGTTTCGCTTAGGCTGGGACGATAACAAAGTTAACGCGTGTGCCTTCGAAGGGGAAAAGGGCTATCATGGAACACCTAGCGGAATCGACAATACTGCAGCAACTTTCGGCGGGATTGTCTGGTACAAACGTGATCCAGCCGGAGGACCACCAACAATAGAAACCATCAAAATGAAAGAACCCACCGACATTTTGATTGCTAGCACTGGAATAACTGCCAGCACAAAAGAAGTCGTCGGTGACGTCCGTCGAATGAAGGAAGAAAAAACAAAGTGGTTTGATCAAATTACCGAAGACTACCTAGATATTGTAAATGCTGCACGTCAAGGATTCGATGACCACGATCTCCAACTCATTGGTCTCCTTATGAACCAAAACCATAATCTACTGATCGAAATTGATGTCTCTTGCGTAGAAATAGAAGAGCTAGTAGGAGTCTCCCGACAGGCAGGAGCCTGGGGTGCGAAACTAACAGGAACCGGACGAGGTGGGAATATGGTGGCACTAACGCCTGGGAGGGAACTACAAAATAACGTGTTTGGCGCAGTCAAACAACGTGGTTATTCAGCATGGCGTTACCAAATCGGAGTATAAGATAACACGAGGTGAATTAGATGGGTTTACGTGAACATCTCAACAAATTGGACAAAACGGGTTCACTCCTTAAAATAACCAAACCAGTATCCAAACGCCTTGAAGCAGGCGGTGTTCTCAAAGCAATTGAACCCAAACCAGTTCTCTTTGAAAATGTAAAGGATTCAGATTATCGAATTATGGGGAACCTCTTTTGTAGTAAAGAAAGTGTCGCCGATTATCTTGGAATTACAACCGGTGACATCATTCCCACATTAAACAAAGCCATCGAAGATCGATCCACCCCCGAAGTAATCCAAGACGCCCCCTGCCAAGAAGTCGTCGAAACTGATGTTGACCTTGACAAGGTTCCCATTCTCTTCCATAACGAGCGGGACGGTGGACCCTATATCTCCTCGGCTGTTGTTGTTGTCGGGCATCCTAAGTACGGTCAAAACCTTGACTTTCATCGAGCGATGCAAATCAAAAAAGATTTGATGAGTACGCGTGTAGTTGCAAAACGAAACTTTCACGCCTTTCTAGAAGACCTCGGTGAAGTGAATGTGGCATTCTGTATTGGCAACACACCCAACATTCTTGTTGCTGCTGCGACCAGTGTTGACATTGGGATAAACGAACTCGAAATTGCCAACGCACTTGAACCTATCCGCGTCGTAAAAGCAAAAACCTCGAATCTCCTTATCCCTGCTGACTGCGAATGGGTTATCGAAGGCAAAGTTTACCGAGATAAACGCCATGATGAAGGACCTTTTATTGATCTTACCCAAACCTATGATGTAATTCGAAACGAACCCCTTTTCGAAGTCACCTGCATCACGCACCGGAAAGATGCCATCTGGCAAGCCCTTCTCCCTGGAGCCTTTGAACACAAAATCCTCATGGGCATGCCCCGTGAACCAACCATTTTCCGCAAGGTCAACGAGAAGGGAGTACGCTGCCTTGATGTGAATGTAAATCCAGGAGGATGCAGTTGGCTACACGCCATCGTGAAGATTGACAAACAGCGCGAAGAAGACGGCAAACTTGCCATTGAAGGAGCATTCGAAGGTCATCGCAGCTGTAAACACGTCTATGTTGTCGACAAAGACATCGACATCTATGACCCTCTCGACGTGGAATGGGCTATGGCTACCCGATTTCAAGGAGATGTGGACATGATTGTGAAAGACAAAGAACGGGGAAGCAGCCTCGATCCAAGTTCGGAACCGGGAACATATTTGACCACAAAAATCGGATTTGACCTCACCCACCCCCTGAAAGCAGAGGGTAAAACTTACGCAAAGGCCAACTTTCCCAAAGTCGACCTTTCACATTTCATTCGGGAGTGAAATTTGAAATGAAATTAACCTCATTTCAACAAGAAATGCTAGACGGCAAACATGGTTATGCTACTCAAAAAAGCATGGAAATCCTCAATGCTCTAGGTGAAATCTTCGATGCAGAAGAGATGATTCCAGTCACCTCAGTGCAAATCGCAGGCGTTAGTTATGCAAATCTGGGAGAACCCGGACTAGAATGGCTTGCCCAGATGGCTCAAGATGGACGCGTTCGAGTTATTACAACTCTAAATCCTGCCGGAATGGACTTGGAAAATTGGCGTGAGTTGGGAATTGATCCCGAATTCGCTAAGAACCAGGAACGAGTTGTTGATGCATTTGCCAAGATGGGAATCATTACAACTTGTACCTGTACTCCCTATCTTGTGGGTAATCTTCCCCACTTTGGCGAACACATCGCTTGGGCTGAAAGCAGCGCTGTCTGTTTTGCCAATTCTGTGATTGGGGCAAGAACCAATCGTGAAGGTGGACCAAGCGCGCTAGCTGCCGCATTAACTGGATATACACCACGACATGGTTATCATCTCGATCGGAATCGTCAAGCTCATGTTGGATTCGACGTTCAATCTCCAGTAACTGGTACCGCTCAATTTGGGGTATTAGGCAAAGTCATCGGTGATATCCTCGACTCAAAAACCGAATGGACTATACCCTATATCACTGGCATCCCCACTGCAAATACTGATGAGCTCAAATCCTTCTGCGCATCAATAGCCACCTTCGGGGGAACTGCGCTCTTCCATATGGAAGGTTTAACGCCGAATAAGACCACAATCCCGAAGGAAATAATCACGGTAACCGAATCAAAGTTAAAAGAAGCTGAAGATGATTTGAACGAAGAAGGAGCCTCCATTGATTTCGTCAGTATTGGCTGTCCACATGCTTCGCTAAGGGAAATTCAGTACATAGCAAAACTCGTTGACGGTAAACAAGTGAAGAAAGAAACTTGGATAACAACCGCACGACCCACAAAGCAGGTTGCGGACCGAATGGGGTATACTCAAATCATCGAAGCCGCGGGCATCAAATTTGCTTGTGATACCTGTTGTGTGGTGGCTCCCATAAGGGGACGGTTCACTGGATTATGCACCGATTCTGCAAAGGGCTGCTACTATGGTCGGGGTCGCAACAAATTCCAGACCAAACATTGCTCACTGGAAGACTGTATTGAGGAGGCGTTGACTAAATGACCAAACAATTTGAGGGTCGAAAAATCTCTCCTGGTACCGCGAGTGGAGAAGCCTTGGTTACCTCCCAAAGTCTATCCTTCTATGGTGGAGTTGATCCAGAAACTGGAGTAGTCGTTGAAAAAGATCATGAATTGGAAGGGCAATCTATAACTGGGAAGGTCCTCATCTTTCCTAGCGGAAAGGGTTCAACTGTTGGTTCCTATGTCCTCTATCAGTTAGCAAAGACTGGAAAAGGACCAGTAGCCATTATTAACCAGCAAACCGAAACTATTGTTGCCGTTGGATGTATTATTGCTGAAATTCCTGCAGTTGATAGAATACCAATTAATGAGATTACAACCGGTCAACAACTACGAATTGATGCCGCCAAAGGACTGGTTGAAATCATCTGATACATACTGGTAACTACAAAAAAAGAAACAATCAACGATCCCGGAGGGGCTTTAGTTGGTGAAAACGCGTTCGAAAGCGAAATCAAAGGAAAAGAAAAAACTCACCGAAAGTCGAAAACTGGAACATATTCGAATTTGTTTAGAACGGGAAATAGAATCCACTATCTCGACAGGATTTGATGATATCACGCTCGTTCATAACGCCGTTCCCGAAATTAATCTCGATGATGTAAACGTTGAGACACAGTTTCTTGGTCATCAACTTAAGGCACCGCTTATAGTCACCGCGATGACTGGAGGTCATCAAGAAGCCCTACCTATAAACAAACACATCGCCCAGGCTGTGGAAGCATTGGGACTCGCCATGGGTGTCGGCAGTCAACGTGCAGCCGTGGAAGACGCTTCCCTGGCGGATTCTTTTACAGTCACGCGAGAAAATGCACCCAAAGCGTTTTTAATTGGTAATATTGGTGCCCCTCAACTTTCCTTAGGTTGGGGTGTTGAGGAAATCAAGACAGCGATTGAGATGATTAAGGCAGATGCGATGGCGATTCATTTCAATGCTGCACAAGAGGCGGTTCAACCTGAAGGAGAGGCGACCTTTGCTGGAGTTCTTCAAGCTCTCAAGACCCTTACCACTAATGTATCAACTCCATTCATTGCCAAGGAAACTGGTGCGGGACTCAGCCAATCCACTGCCACAATCTTAGCGAATGCAGGTGTGAAAGCACTTGATGTCGCAGGGTTAGGTGGCACAAGCTGGCCCGCAGTGGAAGTGGAGCGGGCAAAGCCTGAGGATGCCACGAAAGCAACTTTAGGTCGATGGTTCACTAACTGGGGAATCCCCACGGCCGTCGCAACCTTCGAAGTCGCTTATTCAGTGAAGAAACGAATCCCTGTCATAGCTTCCGGAGGTATTCGCACCGGTATTGATATTGCCAAAGCAATAGCAATCGGGGCAGATTTCGCTGGTGTTGCCCTTCCAGTACTCTCTCCTGCGGTCCTTGATGCCAAGGCGGTTCAACTCTTTCTCGAATCCCTGATTCATGGGTTGAAAGCAGCGATGTTTCTTGTTGGAGCCTCTAATCTCAAGGAATTATCACAAGCTCCCTTGGTCGTCACGGGACCAACTCGGGAGTGGCTTGAATACCGCGTATATGAGGATTTCATTGAATTCAAAGCCGATCGACGCATTCGAAAATGAAACTGGTTCATTGAGGCTGTGAGAAGAAAAAGCTTTAAATGCCGTGTTGATTGCTACTCTGTCGCCACAGCCACGGGTCGATTAGTTACTGGCTGTTGGTCTTCGACAAGACCCGATGAATACACCATGAGGTGTTCTTGTTGGCAAAACCACATGTCAAATTTACTGCACCAAAAGAATTGCAAGACATTGCATATGAGATAATTGAAATTGCACGGGATACTGGTAAGGTCCGAAAAGGGACCAACGAATCAACCAAAGCTGTTGAACGTGCAATCGCAAAATTCGTTGTTATTGCTGAAGATGTAGATCCCCCGGAAATCATTTTTCACCTTCCCGTTATGTGTGAAGAAAAGAACATTCCTTACATCTATGTTGCCAGTAAAAACAAGGTTGGAACTGCACTCGGCATCGATGTTCCTTCTGCCTCCGCTGCTATTATTGAAGCAGGTGATGCACAGAAGTTAATTGATGACCTGGCAAAGAAACTGAAGGACCTTCAAAAATAGGCTCCATCAAAAGGGTGACACATAGATGAGCTCAGAAGACACGGGCATTCCTGCAGAAGTCGTCCAGGTTGTTGGACGAACCGGTCTCACCGGAGAAATCATTCAGGTTCGAGTCCGTGTATTAGAAGGTCGTGATCAAGGCCGCATTCTCACCCGAAACGTGAAAGGACCAATTCGAGAAGGAGATATTCTGGTTCTTCGTGAAACCGAACGAGAAGCACGGAAGATTCGGACGCCCTAAAACAAAGAAAGCTGGGACTATGTATGGTCAAAAAATATACCTGCACTTTCTGTGGCACAGACGTTGAACCTGGGACTGGTTCAATCTATGTGAAAAACGATGGGAGTCTCTTCTACCTGTGTTCGAGTAAATGTCGACGAAATCAAACCATACTAAAACGTACAGCACGACGCTTGAAGTGGACAGAAGTATATGAAGAACGAACACGGCGTCGAGCTCAGGCTGCACGGAAGAGGAAAAAAGCCAAGGCAAAAGCGAAACCAAAAGCTAAAACGCCAGCTAAGAAAGAAACAAAGTCACCGCCAACTAAAAAAGCAGCCAAACCTAAAGCGAAAAAACCCGCAAAGAAGTCAGCTACCAAGTCCAAAGCAAAGAAAGAATAAACTCTTGCTGCCTTTTTGACGCTCTAACGCTTTCAATTCGGGCTATTTGATATCAGTCCTTGTCTCGATCTAAGTCCATATTCCCCAAAATTGCATTGGCAAGTCTATTCAGATCTTGTTCACACCAATCGGGGCACTCATCGATTAAAAGTTCAAAAATCTCATTCTGGTAGGTTTCTCTATTCGTATATTCACCGGCATATTCCTGACAGATTTGGCGAATCTGTTCGGTGGCAACTACTGGGGTCTCCGCCCATTTGGTAATATACGCATTTATCGGTTCGAGGCCATCCTGAAAAAGATCCAAGTTGGCTTCTTCCTGCCAAAGGGAAACTTCCTTTTTTGCGTTGGCTGGCTCATCAGATGCGTGAGCCACATTCACTCCGCCTACAATTCCATATTTCCCGCGAAGACTGTCAGGGCTAGCTTTTTCCACAAAGGTAGCACCAAGCACTTCTCGGAGACGGGATACGATATCTTGTCCTTCTAAGACCGTGGCGAGTACATTTCCCACTTGAATAAACTCTAACAGCCAAGAATAGAAGAATTTACCTTCATGAATGGCGTAATGTTTTTCAGCGACTTGCTTTGGTACAGCAATCTCTAGAAAGCCTTTCAGCTTCACGTCTGGAAGTGAACTAAGGATTTGTTCGAATACTGCTGCTCCTACTCCTCTTCGCATGGTGGCATCGGGTTTCAAGATTAGCAGAGTTTGTTCCATGGGATACACCTCGTGAAGCCACAACTAAGTTCCATCACAAAAAACCTTCCCTCGAATAAGATTCCGCTCTAATTGCACTTCCAAGGACATAATCCTTAAATATCGCAGACCTGTCGAACCAATTTAGAGCTCTCCCACCACGAGGATAACGTTTTCAGAAGGTGTCGATGATGCCAATCCGCCAACCTATTGTCACAATGTTAGGTCATATCGACACTGGAAAAACCAGCCTTCTGGACAAGATTCGGGGAACCGGAGTACAAGCACGAGAAGCTGGTGGAATTACCCAGCAAATTGGGGCTAGTTTCTTTCCTTTAGCAACTGTCAAAGAATTGGTTGGGCCACTCATGGATACTTTCAAGCGTGACCTCACACTCCCTGGTCTACTCATCATTGACACCCCAGGACATGCAGCGTTCTTTAATCTTCGAAAACGCGGTGGTGCGGTCGCCGACATTGCCATTTTAGTTGTCGATATCGTCGATGGGCTTCAACCGCAAACCTATGAATCCCTACGGATTCTTCGCGCTCGAAAAACTCCATTTCTTGTTGCGCTTAACAAGGTTGATCGATTACCAGGATGGAAACCCCAAAAGACGTGGGTTGTGACCGAATCTATAAACACACAAGCTGACTTTGTGAAGAGTGAATTAGATAACAAAATCTATGAGGTCATGGGGGAGCTTTCACGTGAGAATATTCAATCAGATCGGTATGATCGTATTACTGACTTTGCGAAAACAGTTGCAGTTGTCCCTACCAGTGCAAAGACCGGTGAAGGGATCTCTGAATTACTCTTGGTCTTAATTGGTCTCGCTCAGCAATATTTAGAAGAGCAACTACAAACAACCGAGGGACCTGCAAAAGGCGTGGTCTTGGAAGTAAAGGAAGAACCTGGCCTTGGAGTCACCGTTGATACCATCATCTACGATGGCATCCTTAATCACGGCGATACCATTGTCGTAAGTGGCCTTCCAGAACCCATCACCACCCACGTACGTGCTCTCCTGATGCCCAAACCACTTGATGAAATTCGTGATCCCCGTGAACGATTCTCACCAGTAAAAGAAGTTGTAGCAGCCGCAGGTGTCAAAATCGCTGCCCCTGAATTAGATACTGCTATTGCTGGTGGTGGTCTTTTTGTAGCCAACTCAGATGATGAGATTGCTTCCATTAAGGAAAGCATCATCCAGGATATGGAAGCTGTTCGGATTGAGACAGATAAGATCGGCGTCCTACTAAAAGCTGATACCCTTGGATCCTTGGAAGCCCTTATCGAATATCTCAAAGAGCGGGAAATTCCCATCCGAAGAGCGGACATCGGAGATATCTCAAAGAAAGAAGTAAAGGCAGTATCAACTGTATACGAGAATGATCCCTTTGTCGGTGTCATCCTTGCATTTAATGTCCGACCATTACCTGATGCTGCTAATGAGGCTGATGCTTTAGGTGTCCCAATATTCCAAAGCCAGATTATCTATGACCTTGTAGACCAATATGAGAATTGGGTAACCGATAAGCGCCAGAAACTTGAGGAGGCAATGCTTGAGGAGCTTATTTTTCCAGGAAAATTCGAAATACTCCCCGGCTATGTTTTCCGCCAAAGTAATCCCGCGGTAGTCGGAGTTAAAGTAATAGCAGGTCGAATTAGTGCTAAGAGTCACCTCATAACACCAGATAATCGGCGCATTGGATTGATTCAACAAATCCAAGACAAGGGTGAAACGATTCCAACCGCTCGAATCGGTGCAGAAGTTGCCGTGTCAATTCGCGGAGCCACCGTCGGTCGACAAATCGATGAAGGGGATATACTCTACATTGACCTGCATGAGGGTATGGTAATTAGGCTGAACCAAGAGTTCCGAGATAAACTCACCTCGGATGAACAGGAACTCCTGCAAGAGTTCTTAGAACTCAAACGCAAACACGTGCAACCCTTCTGGGGAGTTTAATCTTCACTTTCGTCAATCAAGGATTCTACCATTCAGTCATTTGATGGTAAGATTCATAAGCCCTTATCCCATGCTACGAATTTATCGTTGCTTTCAATACAAAGTGAAAGTACTAACCATAACGATGTACAAATTGAGGATTCTGAAATGACACGAATTCGATTAGTCATCGGTGATCCACAGACTGGAAAAACAATCCAGCTAGAACTCAGTGAGCAACGCAGCCGTATCCTCCATGGCAAGGTCATTGGTGAAATTGTTGAAGGCGAACCACTGGGGTTCGGTGGATACCAATTCAAAATTACTGGTGGCAGTGATGGTACAGGTACACCCATGCGCCCCGATGTGCATGGCGCTGTCCGAAAACGACCACTTCTATCAGGAGGCATCGGATACAAACCTAAAAATCCTGGAGAACGTCGCCGTCGCCGGGTTCGTGGCAGCGAGATTACCGATGAAATCGTACAAGTAAATGCGCAAATTATCACACAAGGGTCCAAACCCCTCCTCGAATTAATTGAGAAAAGTACGGCTTCCTCATAAGAATTAAACACAGAAGCCCCCTAAGAGATGACGATAAATAATGCCACCCCGGAAAACCATGCCCAAACAAGCTGAAGTCAACATCGGATTAGTGGGTCATGTCGATCACGGGAAGACAACTCTAGCCAAGGCATTATCCGGAGAGTGGACTGATCGCCATTCTGAAGAAATTCGCCGGGGGATTTCAATCAAATTAGGTTATGCCGACGTTACGTTCTTCAAGTGCACAAAATGTCGAGGTGCTGCTGCATATTCGACCACATCCAAATGTGCCAAATGTGGAGGAAAAGCTGAACCCCTCAGACGAATTTCGCTAGTTGACGCACCGGGTCACGAAGTCTTAATGGCCACGATGATTTCTGGGGCTGCTTTAATGGATGGGGCACTATTACTCATTGCAGCAGACGAAAAATGTCCACAACCCCAAACTAGGGAACATCTTGCAGCTTTGGAAATTATTGGGGTTGACAAAATCATCATTGCTCAAAACAAGGTGGAACTGGTCTCCGAAAAGGAAGCATTAGACAATTACAAGGAAATCAAACGCTTTGTCTCGGGGTCAATTGCTGAAAACGCCCCGGTTATCCCGATTTCTGCGATGTTTGGAACTAACGTCGATTTCCTGATTCAGACCATTGAAGAAGTCATTCCTACACCAAAACGCGATTTACAGAAGCCTGGGCTATTCTATGTTGCTCGATCCTTTGACATCAACAAACCTGGAACTCGACCAAAGGACTTACAGGGTGGCGTGATTGGTGGAACCATAATTCAGGGAAAGGTTTCAGTTGGGGATGAACTCGAAATCCAACCGGGAATCCCGGTAAGAAAAGACAAAGGCGCGCTCTCATATCAACCAATATATACTACAGTGAAAAGCATTCAAACGGGCACTGGGAATCCATTGAAAACTGCGCATCCAAGCGGACTGATTGGTATGGGAACCAATCTTGATCCCGCCATTACCCGTGCTGATTCTCTAATTGGAAATCTTGCAGGACCTCATGGGAAATTGCCTCCAATTGTTGATGAAGTAACCCTTGAATCTCATTTACTCAAACGAGTCGTTGGCTCTGTAGAACAGACTGCTGTCCAAACTATCAAACCGAATGAAACTTTGATGCTCATAGTGGGTTCTTCAGCTACAGTCGGTCAAGTGAAAAAGATAGGCTCCAAAAACCGAATTCTCTTCGAGCTTCGAAAACCCGTGGCAGTAATACCTAATCAACGAGTAGCTATTAGTCGCCAAATCGAAATGAGGTGGCGACTTATTGGATGGGGCACCGTCGTTGCCAAATAATTCTGAAACCTTCCAAGGGACTACGGTGCTATTGGACACGAATTTTTTACTACTCCCATTTCAACGCCGTATCGATATTTTCGAAGAAATACCACGTTTGGTGGGTGGTCATGTTCGTTTTCTCGTTCTCCCACAAGTTCTGAAGGAATTAGATTGGTTGATGGCCAAAGGCTCTTCCAAAGAAAGAAGCGCAGCCAAAAGTTCTTTCATGTTAGTGGAAGAATATTGCCAAAAGGTCGAAGACCTTTCTCCTACAATTCGAGACCTGAACGCGGATTCAGCTCTTCTCTCTTTTGCGCTTGAAACGGGTGCCATGGTAGCAACAAATGATGGTGAATTGCGGCGAAAACTCGTTAATCAGGGCTCTCGCGCCATATTTTTGCGAAAACTAGCTGTTCTTGCCCTCACGGAGTAGAACTGGCTGTAACAGCGTTGGTACACCAATTCAATAGAAAAGCTTATCAGCCCGACTTGTAATCCGTCCGAAATCGGAGGCAAGACTATCTACCAAGCGGTTTCCATTAAAGGTCATGTGCGCATTCCGCCGAATCGGTTCAGTGAAGACCTCTACGAAGTTGCCGAAGAAATTCTCCGTGAACAATATGAAGGCATAATCGACGTGGATCTCGGCTTTATCATCGCTGTAACTGAAGTAATCGATATTGGTGTAGGTAAGATAATTCCTGGTGATGGCGCCACTTATCATGACGTCACCCTGAACGTTCTCACCTTTGAGCCCAAAGTCAACTTTCTCACCCAAGGTGAGGTCGTCGAAGTTGTTGATTTCGGCGCTTTCATTCGACTCGGTCCATTGGATGGTCTATGTCACGTAAGTCAGATTACTGATGACTTTTTCTCATACGATCCCCGTAGTGCGGCTCTTGTCGGCAAGGAAACTGGTCGAGTCATCACGGAAGGGGATTTAGTTCGCACACGAATCGTCGCGGTAAGCATTGATGGCGGAGCACGAAGTGGCAAACTTGGCTTGACAATGCGACAGCCTTTTCTGGGCAAATTCGAGTGGATTAAGGAAGAGATCGCTAGATTAATTGAATCCAAGCGAAAAGCAGAGAAAAAGAAAGAAGGAAAAGACAAGGCAAAGGAGAAATAGTTCCCGCCTTTTCGTTCCTAACTCGTAAAGAAACTCATGGTGATTGAGATGGCAAAACGCAAAGCCTGCAAAGTCTGTCATGTAATGACAACCAAATCGCATTGTCCAGTCTGTAAAAGCACAAACCTCTCCGAGAGCTTCTCAGGGCTGGTTCTAATTTTTGATCCTGAGCATTCAATGATTGCTAAAAAGCTCAATATCACCAAAGATGGAGAGTACGCTCTCCAAGTTCGTTAGGTGAATTAGTTGGCTGCCAAGCAGCTGCGACAATATACACTTCTTCTCCCCAAGCAGCTTCGTCAGTCCCTGAAAGGACCAAAAGGTGAACTCTTTTCTCGTGAAGCACTTGGTGCCGCTGAAGATGCTTGTGCATACATTAAGAAACAAAAACTCAGCCCAGTCATCACTGTAGGCGACCTTGTATCGATTAATTTCGCGAAAGTAGACTGTCAAGCAACCCTTTCAATACTGGATGGAAAAACGAAACGAGACGATCCAGTTGAGTTTGACATTCAAGCCGATGTCACTTTTAATGCAGTTAACGCGGCCGCGGAGATTCGCCCTGAGGTGTGGATTGCTATTGAACTTGCCCTCATGGCTGGGAAATCTGGGAAAACTGCGAAACTCTTAATAGAGGGTGAAGAAGACCTAACGGCACTGCCCGCAGTGGCACTTGCACCCACTGGATCAGCTGTCGTGTATGGGCTTCCTGATCAGGGCATTGTTGTCATCAAAGTAACGCCAGAGCATAAACAGGCGGTTGACACAATATTACAGAAAATGGTGCAAAAAGATGAAAATCAAGATTGAAGAAAAACATGAGAATTCGCTCCTTAACCGTCAGGACATCACATTCCTAGTTGATCATTCAGGAACTGCAACTCCTCCTCGTAACGATGTCCGCGCAAAACTCGCCGCCATGCTAAATTCAAAAGAAGATCAACTCTACATCATAAAGCTCTCTGGGTTATATGGACAATCAACCTCTCAAGGCTATGCACATCTCTATCCTACCAAAGAAGCTGCGCTTACACACGAACAAGCTTACATCATAAAGCGTCACACTATCGAGGAAGCAACCCCACCACCTGCTGTGGAACCCACTCCCCCCGCTCCAGAAGGAAAGGGTGAAGAGCCAACAGAACCACCGAAAGAGGAAAAGCCTCCTACGAAGAAGGAAGAGAAACCTAAACCGAAAGAGGAAAAGCCTCCTACGAAGAAGGAAGCGCCACCAAAAGAAGAAAAGCCCGAAACCGAGGTAAAGAAGGAAGAACCCAAGGCTGCTCCTCCAAAGGGGAAGCCCAAAAAAGCTCCTAAGAAGAAATGAACCTCATAATTTAATCCAAAACTCAATAAAAGGTGAACTTCAACGTCAAAAACTCACGAATATTATTCAGTTGGCAAGGATGGCAAACTTGATCGAAAGCGCAGGTCCTGTCCACGCTGCGGAGAAGGCACATTCATGGCCGAACATGCTAATCGATTTCACTGTGGCAGCTGTGGTTTTACTGAATTCAAACCCTCCAAGAAAAGCAAAGAACCCGAAAAAGCTCCTAAGGAGAAAGAAACTTAGACGCAAAGAGCCCCTATTTCCTTGGTGGTTTGAAATCTTCGCGTTCTCTATATAGTAACTAGATTCAAGGTTGGGTAAGATTACCATGGTAATTCTTGGGATAGAATGCACAGCTCACACATTAGGAATCGGCATAGTGAATAGTGAGGGCAAGGTTCTTGCTGATTCAAAGGCGGTGTATACACCCAAAGAAGGTGGTATTCATCCTCGAGAAGCAGCTGAAAACCATCAAAAAGCAGCCATCACAGTTTTACAGGCGGCAATCAATGAAGCCAACATCACCCTCGACCAACTTCGGGGGGTCGCTTTCTCACAAGGACCCGGGCTCCCTCCTGCCCTCCGGGTTGGCGCCGTGATAGCACGGAGCCTCGCTAAGAGCCTGAATATCCCGCTTCTCGGCATTAATCATTGTGTGGCACATATTGAACAAGCCCGATTCTTTTGCCAAGCCAAAATACCTCTTGTGATTTACCTATCAGGTGGAAACACCCAAATCACCACACTTGCCGCTCACCGCTATCGTATTTTCGGTGAGACCCTTGATATTGCACTCGGAAATATGCTTGATATGTTCGCACGCGCCGCTAATCTCGCACATCCAGGAGGACCTAAAGTCGAACAGCTAGCAAAACAAGCCGAGAATGGTTATCATCCTCTGCCCTATACGGTTAAGGGCATGGACTTGGCGTTTTCAGGACTACTGACTGCTGCAAAACAACTTTTGAAAAAAGGCACCGCCCTTGAAGATGTCTGTTATAGTCTCCAAGAAACAGCGTTTTCCATGATTGCTGAGGTCACTGAGCGAGCACTTGCTCACACACAACGCGAGGAAATCATCTTAACGGGAGGTGTTGCTGCAAATTCCCGATTAAAAGAGATGCTTCAAATCGTCGCCAACGAACAATCCGCTCACTTTGCATCGGTGCCCGTAAAATATGCAGGTGACAACGGCGCGATGATCGCCTATAATGGACTGCTACTTCTCAACTCAGGCAATAAGACCTCGCTCAATGAAAGCGGTATCCAATCCAAGTGGCGTCTGGATCAAGTCGACATCCACTGGGAGTCGTGAATTGTGATGTCCAAGCTAGTTGCAAAAGGCGCCGAAGCATCACTTTACCTTGAAGACTACTACGGTCACCCAGTAATTCGAAAACACCGCCGTCCCAAACCTTACCGACTCCCCCAAATCGATGCAAAACTCCGCACCGACCGCACCATTCGTGAAGCACGCTTACTCGCTTCCGCACGCCACGCCGGAGTTGCCACTCCCATTGTCTATCAGATTGATGTCGAGAATGCAACCATCATAATGGAGTATATCGAGGGTCAACGAGTCAAAGAACTGATTCCCGAACTAACCAAGACTAAGCGCCAGAGCCTGTTTAAAGAAATCGGCAAAGCGGTTGCTCTATTACATCAACATGAAGTGACCCATGGTGATCTAACAACCTCAAACATGATTCAGAGTTCACCAAAGGTAATTTATTTCATCGATTTCGGACTTGCAGGAATCACTCAGAATATTGAAGACTTTGGCACTGATTTACATCTACTTCGACGAGCCCTGCTCAGCACGCATTATCCCCACTGGGAAGATTGTTATAGTGCATTCAAAGAAGGATACCGCACAACCTTCGGAAAGAGAACCACAGACGTTTTCCGGAAGGTTGACGCAATTGAAAGCCGTGGACGCTATATCACCGAGAGAATCCGGTGAATCCGATGTCACATTCTCCATTACTGTTTGTCACAGGAAACAAAGACAAATTCGCTGAAGCTCAACAAATCATGAAACGCGCTGGCATAACGATAGAACAGTATCATGAACGACCCGTAGAAATCCAATCGAAGTCCTTACACGAAATCGCTCGTCATAGCTGTCAACAGGCACTAGAGCAGGTTCAACAACCCCTTTTCGTTGAAGATGCCGGCATGTTCATCTATCATCTCAATGGCTTTCCCGGACCCTACTCCTCATATGTTCTGAAAACCCTTGACAATCCTGGCATTCTCAAAGTCATGGAAGGAGAGAAAAATCGTGTCGCGGTTTTTCGGAGTGTCATCGCGTATGGTGAGCCAAATCGAGAAATACAACTCTTTGAAGGCGAAACCATGGGTCGAATTTCGCGTCGAATTCGCGGAACCGAATGGGGGTTTGACCCCATTTTCATCCCCGATGAAGGTGATGGTTCTACATATGCCGAATTATCAAAGGAAATTAAGAATCGAATCTCCCACAGAGCGAAATCCTTAGTCAAATTTGTTCAGTGGTTCCTGAAGTATGGACCAGAGACCACATAACAGAGATAGAATTAAATAGCGTTGTCCATTTCTGCTGTCCGGTGCTTGGCACCAACTTGCTCATCAATATGGTGTATAGAATGGCTCGAATGCATTCATCTCGAAAAGGCAAATCTCATTCCAAACGCCCAATTCGGCTTGAAACCCCTGACTGGTGTCAACGAACACCAGAAGAAGTCGAAGAGCTTGTCGTGAAACTAGCAAAAGAAGGTCACCAACCTTCCATGATTGGATTGAAGCTCCGGGATCAACATGGGATTCCACTTGCCAAAGCAATTACGGGAAAGACTATCACACAGATTCTCAACGAAAATGAGCAGGCGTTACGTGTACCTGAAGATCTCTTTCACCTTATCAGTCGAGCCATTACCCTTCGAAGGCACCTTGAAGATTCGAAAAAGGACCTTCACTCCCGATATGGACTCCGTCTAATCGAGAGTAAAATACGTCGCCTAGTGAAATATTATCGTCGACAGGGTGTTCTCCCACAAGACTGGAGATACACACCAGAGCAAGCCGCGCTCCTCATTCGCTAGGCGTAGAGGGCTGTTGGCTGATTTCCTTGAAAAAAGATCTGGATCGACTTTTAGAAATCGCAGATTCGGCTGCTGGTCGCATCAGCGACTGGATTGAAGCGAATGACCCGATTTTTCTGACCTCACACTTAGATGCAGATGGACTTACTGCCGCAGGCATCATGGCCTCGGCTCTCACAAGACGAAACACCCCATTTCATCTCAGAATCGTTCGGCAACTTGACCAAGTCTACCTGAATGAAATCGCTAAAGATGATTCTCAACGATTCATATTCTGCGATTTAGGAAGCGGACAATTACCCCTTATAGAGGACGCATTAGGAAGCTCAGAAATTGTGATTTTAGATCATCATCCTCCAGGGAAGGAGGATGTTCCATCACACATCCGCCAAGTCAACCCTCACGAGTATGGTTTTGACGCAACCTATGAAATATCTGGTGCAGGAGTTTCTTATCTGGTTGCTCGACATCTTGGCGGCTCTAATGGGGATTTGGCTGGACTGGCAGTTGTAGGTGCGTTGGGGGATATTCAGGACCGTGGGAAGCAACATGACTTTGTGGGTCTCAATAAGGAAATCATCATCGAAGACGCCATCGCTAGTGGTGTTGTCGATCGCTCCATCGACATGCGGATTTTCGGACGAGAAACCCGACCCATCCACATAGCCTTGCAATATAGTAGTGATCCGTATATTCCCGGAATTAGCAATGATCCCGAAGGCGCACTCAATTTTCTCGCGGACCTTGGTATCGAACTCCGAGAAGATGAACAATGGCGAACTATTGCTTCATTAGCAAAAGAAGAAAAACGGAAACTAAACTCTGAACTTGTAACCTATATGCTGAAACACAATATCCCACCCCGTGAAGCCCAATCCCTTGTTGGTGTAGTCTTCACGATGGTTCAAGAGGAAAAGGGGAGCTATCTGCGCGATGCGCGAATGTTTTCAACATTGCTTAATTCAACGGGGAGATCCAACCAAGGCGGTATTGGTGTCGCCATTTGTATGGGTGACCGGAAAAACATGTTACGTAAAGCCGAAACGATTCTCAAGGAATACCGAGAACAACTAGCCTTGGGTCTCCAATGGCTAACAGATGATCCCGAGGCCATACAGAAGTTACAACTCATTCAAACCTTCCATGCTAAAGACCGTATTCCGGATACGATTGTGGGCTCAATTGCGGGAATGGCTTTGAATGCACGGATCCTAGATTGGTCCAAACCCGTTATTGCTTTTGTTTATTCCCGCGACGGACGCGTCAAAGTCTCTGGTCGAACCATACGGCGCATTGTTGAAGCTGGAGCAGACCTAGGCAAGGCTATGAAAGAAGCCTCCGCAGAAATAGGAAGCGGCTCCGAAGGTGGAGGTCACAACATCGCCGCTGGGGCAACCATCCCTCGCGGTCAAGAAGACCAATTCTTGAAAATCATTCAGCGTATTCTCCGAAAACAACTGGGGCGAATGAAAGAGGTCACCTCACAACCAGAGGAGAGTGCGAATGAGGAAACAATTAAATAGACGCGTCAGGTTTTGCCCTTCACGCGTTACCCAAAAAGGACTAGAATATGAAAGGTAACTTACTATGAGCCGTCAATCTCGAGTTCGTGACAAATGGCGTGAAAAACGCTGGTTTATGATGGTAGCCCCATCCTCATTCGGAAATGTAGAAATCGGGGAGACCCCAGCCGCCAATGCAAAAATCTTGGTGGGTCGAAAAGTTGAGACCACCCTTTACGCCATCTCAGGAGATTTCAATCAAATCCATATCAAACTGTATTTTCAGATTAACGAAGTAAAAGGCGACAAAGCCTATACACATTTTGCCGGTCATGATTTTACCCGTGATTACCTTCGTAGTCTAGTTCGTCGCGGAAGCAGTCGAATTGATGGTATCTTTGATGTGACAACCAAAGACGGTTTTGAAATTCGGGTGTATGCGATTGCATTCCCTGTTCGAAGAGCTAAGACGACTCAGCAATCGGCTATCCGAGAAGTGATGCAAAAAATCGTAGCCAAACGAGCCAAACAACTCAACTTTGATGCATTTATCCAAGAATGTGTTCTTGGCAAGATCGGTAGTGACATCTACAACAAAGCGAAAACCATCTTTCCGTTGCGGAAAAGCGAAATCCGGAAGAGCAAACTCCTTGCTCAGCCAGCAGCCGCAGCTAGCTAAGAGTGCTATCTGCTCAGAGTTTTATACGTTTTCTAAAAGTAGGCTAGAGGGTAGTGTGATAATACCGCCTTTATGCGCGCGCATGTTATCGAGGTATTAGGAGGTTTTTATGCAACCTCGGATTCAGTAATTATGCTTAAGTATAGGGTTTGAAAGTCGGTGCCGAAGCTAGGTGTTTACTTCTGAAATTAAACCGACTTAAAACGGTTTTCTGCAAAAGCGAACCGGTAAGGCTTATTAGCGATTGAAACGCCTACTAGCACGGGTCTGGCTAGTATGTTTGCTCGAACACTCCAGCGGCAGGGTTTTTGGAAAGCTCGAAATGTAGAGAATGAATCAGGGCGACGAATCTTCCTGAAACATGATCTGTATCTAGGCGGTATCTATGTGGAAGTCATGAATCGCGTGGCAGTTCTTCGCATCACTGAATTAGGGATTGTCCGTGTGTTTAAACGAGCTAAAGCTCTTAGGACCTTCCTCGCAGAACTAGAAGCAATGAAAGGTCGGATTGCGGTGGAATCTCCTTCTCTTCATTCCCTCGTTCAACTTTCCAGTGATTAGATACCCATTTCATTTCTTCATTTTTTCCTTCCCCTAATACGGGACATTTCACTCGTAAAACGTTTCAAGTCAGAAGGTTTTAGTAACGTGGATTCTGGGCTATGAAGGAGAATATATCCAAGTAGTAGTCTGGAGAACACGGTTCGAACAATGTGATGGACATGCCGACACAGCTTCGTGAGCGAAATACGGTCCAAAAGGATTGGCGGAAGGTTCGTCTTCGTATAGCGCTCTGCTACCCGAATGCCTATCGTGTAGGCATGACGAGTTTGGCAATTCATCTACTATATGCGCAATTTAATGCCAACCCAGCAGTGGCCTGTGAACGGGTGTTCTATGTACCCGGTGAAGTTCCTCGTTCACTTGAATCCGGACAACCCCTCGGAAAATTCGATGTGATTGCCTTTTCCCTTCAATTTGAAACGGATTTTGTGCATGCGGTTGAGATGCTAGTACGGTCAGGCATTCACCCCTACACCAAAGATCGACAACGCCCTTGGGTGATTGCGGGGGGACCATGCGCAATGTCGAACCCTTTCCCCATGTTGCCTTTCATTGATGTTGTGCAGATTGGGGATATTGAACCTGTATTGTCTCAACTCCTCGCTGCCTTAGTAGATGCACGAACGCCTGGCGAGTTGGATGCTCAATTGGATAATCATTTCCTGTTATCCAAGAGAGATCATGCAAAGCGTGCTTATATCACAGATTTAGATTCTGCTTTTCATCCCGTCTGCCAAATTATACCTGAGCCACCTTACCCTTCAGAGCTTGAGCCAACTTTTGGTCAGAGTCTCTTGGTTGAAATCTCACGGGGTTGTGATCAGCGGTGTAATTTCTGCATGACGAGTTACCAATGCAGCCCTCGACGAGAACGTTCACTGAAGACATTAATGCACCTTATTGATGAAGGAACACGTTGCTCTGTGGTGGAAAAGATTGCATTGTTGGCCTCTGGGTTTGTGGATCATTCTGAGTTAAGCCCCCTCCTTTACGCCATTGTAAATGCTGGACATCAATTATCGGTGCCTTCTCTGCGTGCAGATCTTCCTGGCGATCACATTTTCCCAGTAATCTTTCAAGGAGGGCAACGTACACTTACCTTTGCACCTGAGGCGGGCTCTGAGCGGCTTCGTTCACTTATTGGAAAATCCATATCTGATGATACTTTCC
The DNA here is from genome assembly GCA_016839995.1 of Candidatus Hermodarchaeota archaeon. GTDB lineage: Archaea > Asgardarchaeota > Hermodarchaeia > Hermodarchaeales > Hermodarchaeaceae > Hermodarchaeum. The sequence continues at coordinate 20,243 of JAEOTD010000055.1, read as the reverse complement.
TACAGACTTTCGAATCTGCCATAGAAGCCGGGTTTTCACAATTCAAACTCTACTTCATGGTTGGGTTACCAACTGAATCGGATGAGGATATTCAGGCAATTCAAGATTTTTGCATCAATTTCCTTGCACTCACGGATAAGCGTCACCGGATTCATGTCAGTGTAACACCATTTATTCCTAAACCACATACACCCTACCAATGGCTGGGACTTACGCCGCTTAAGACCCTTAAGAAACGATTTCAACACTTAGAGAAGCTTCGTCGCTATGGACGGATTCAGCTTGATTTACCAATCCTGCGGTGGGGCATCATACAAGCGGCTCTCTCTCGGGGTTCAAGTGACTTAGCTCCCCTAATTTTGGATGTTGCGCAACAGGCTGGAATTACTGCAGGTACATGGTTCCAATGTGCAAAACACCAAGGTCTAAACTTGGAAACCCTAGCAACCGCGGATTATCCGGCAGATATAACATTTGCATGGGATAGGATTGATGTCGGCATCAATCGTAATACTTTATTGCGACGGTTTGCCAAAATTGAACAGTAATCGAACATTGTCTTAGTTTGAGGTAACAATATGGGTGCAAAACGAAAATCAAAGTCGAAGAAAACTACGGACATTGCCTCCAATATAGAGAAAGATGTAACAGATGCCGAAAGCGAGGATTTAACAGACAAGGTCTTAGGGCATTTACCCCATTTGGCGAATGAAATGCAATCTTCCAAAGCGGATGTTCGTATTGACGGCGTACGTTGGGAAGATACCGACCGAACTCGCCAACCGGTGAGGACCGACGAAGATCGATTTTCTGGCTATTCACCTGATATTATCGATTTTCTCCGGCGATGCAACACAGAAGATGAAGCACTGGAAATAATTGATTTTTTGGAAAAACGCGGGGAGATAAATCCGAACCACGCTAAGGAATTACGGAACCAATTAAAGGCTCAAGGACTTCGAAGTTTTGGCACCAAGAAAATCTGGGGTTACTATGAGCGAGAGACTCGATAGTCAATGGGTGGCGCCCGCTGCGACAATACGGATCACATCATTGGCTTGCAGCTCATAGTTTTCTGCAAGACGTTTTTTTGTACGGGCATCCAAAGCGTGAATGAAGGTATCTCCCAAATCCGTATGAATCTTGTAAGCAAGTTGACGCGCGGTTGTCCCTTTAGAAACCAGATAAACATCGGGAAGGATATTACCATCATGGTCTGAGAGCTTTCCTGCATCTTCTACGGGATAGACTGGAATCAGTTGAAGCACATCAAAGATGACCGTGTTCAAAACCTGTTGGATTCCCGTGGAACCGTACTTGTCTAAAATTTCTGTCTGTAATCGCTGTAATTGGGATTGTTCAGTCTCACCCAACTCCTTGGGAGTCAGGATTTCAAAATTGGATGCACCTGGTTGGTAAGAGATTACTCCCTTTTCACTAAGATTACGTAATGCAAATTCCCCCGCTGCAGTACAGGGAATAACCGTTTCATCGGTCAGCTGTTGTAATCCTTCAAGATTCTTAGCCGCTTGTGGACGATCAACCTTATTGGCAGCAATGACCATTGGCTTTGCTCGGCGGCGAAGTCTTTGAACAAACTTTTCCAGTTCCTCCTCTGACCATGATGCTGGTTTGTCTGTTTGGAGTTCCACATCTCGAATTGCAGTTTTAATTGCCAGCTCACTAATCTGGAGTCCGGAGAGTTTTTCACCTAACAGGGACGTGATTTTCAATTTCTCAGTTTCAGCTCTGCGTGAAAGACGTCGCCAGTCTCGATGGAGGATTTGGACAAGCCACATGTTAATTTCTCGTTCTAAGAACTCGACATCTTGGCGGGGGTCCCAAGTTCCTGACTCGACGTCCCGGCCTTCTGCATCGAGGGAACCAGACGTATCCACCACATGAATAAACGCGTCTGCACGGCTAAGATCATCTAGGAATTTATTACCTCGCCCTCTTCCCAAGTGAGCATCAGGAACGAGTCCTGCCACATCGAGCATTTCGATGGGAATTAGGCGTACTCCGTCACGGCACACAGAATTTTTCGCATTACAGGTAACTTCGAATTCTTGGCAAAGGCATTCGACACGAACATACGCGGTACCGGGATTAGGTTCTATGGTTGTAAAGGGGTAAGCTCCAACCTTTGCGGCAGTGCGACAGGCTGCGTTCAGAAAGGTACTTTTTCCTGATGACGGTTTGCCGACAATTCCAATTAACAAGGCCTGTAACCTCCATGAACTAATAATAACGATAACAAATAAATGACAGCGATTGCTGCATTCGCAACTACCAATACTTCAACACCAACGGAAGTACATTTGCAGAGCTAAAAAATTAGGTGAAAAACATGGGCAAAGGCCGTATCTTGGTAGCAGATCCTATTCACAAGGATGCTATTGAACAACTCAACAATGCGGGGTTCGACCTCGAGCTTAACACGGATATTACTCCGGAGCAGCTGACAAGAACAATCGAAGGTTTTGATGCGATTGTCGTCCGGAGTCGAACCAAGGTTACAAAAGAGGTAATTGAAGCTGGCACGTCTTTGAAAGTGATTGCCCGGGCAGGCGTGGGGCTAGATAACGTGGATCGAGTAGTGGCAAAGGAGAAGGGAATTCAAGTGGTCAATTCTCCTGAAGGACCTTCAGTATCTGTTGCTGAGTTGGTTTTTGCACTGGCTCTTAACGTATTACGGAAAATTTCATTCGGAGACTCAGGTATTCGACGTGGTGAATGGTTAAAGAAAGTCAGTAAAGGAGGCGAGATGCGTGGACGACGGATGGGAGTTTGGGGGTTTGGACTCATTGGTGAGGAAGTTGCAAAACGCGCATTAGCATTCGGGATGACAGTTTATGGATACGATCTAGCTCCACAGAGAATCGAAGTTATGAAAGACTTAGGTGTCAATTCTGTTTCTGCTGAAGAGCTGGTTTCTGTATCTGATATTCTCACAGTACATGTACCTTTAATTCCACAGACGCGTGGACTGGTGGGAGAAAAAGAGTTGACTGCTATGCCACAAGGAGCCATTTTGATTAACACGGCACGTGGAGGCATTGTGAATGAGCAGGCGCTCTATCAGAGTTTGGTTGATGGTCATCTAGGTGGGGCAGGGATTGACGTGTTTTCCGATGAACCTCCGTTTGGTAATGCCTTGCTTGAAAAACTTGTTGCGCTTCCCAACGTAGTATCAACTCCCCATATCGGGGCACAAACCAATGAAGCGTCACGGGCTAATTCTATGATAATTGCAGAGAAAGTGATGGCTATCCTGAAGTAGCAGCATAACAATTTTATAGTGAATGGCGTTTCGCTATCTCCTATTACGCGGAGGCGTCTACATAAATGTACAAGCACATTGGCAAGCTTTATGCAAGCCATGACAAAGAGTTGAAAGCCCTTATTCGTTCACGGCTTATTGAGTGGCGAAAAGAACCCACGACTACTCGTATTGATAAGCCAACACGACTCGATCGGGCCCGACAACTCGGATATCGAGCAAAACAGGGTTTTATTGTAGTACGCCAACGAATTCCCCGCGGCTCGCGACGCAAACCGCGACCTACAATGGGTCGGAAGCCTAAGAAGATGGGAACCGTCAAGATAACTCCTGGGCGTAGTCGTCAATGGATTGCCGAAGAACGCACCGCTCGGAAGTACCCCAACATGCGCATCTTGGGCTCGTATTACATTGCTGAGGATGGAAAGAGCCTCTGGTACGAAATCGTTCTTGTGGACCCCACTCATCCGGTTATCCAGGCTGACTCTCGCATCAACTGGATTTGTGACCCCACTCATAAAGGTCGGGTGTTTCGAGGTTTATCACCTGCTGGTAAAACCTCTCGTGGTCTACGCCACCGAGGTACAGGCACAGAAAAACTCCGTCCCAGTATTGGTAAATATGGGCGTCGTGGGAAATAATAGATGATCCCCTTTTGGAGAGTGCTTAATCCGTGGCCGCAAATGAAAGCGGACCGGTTCGTCTAGATGTTCAAGCTGCTGTTCAAGCCACCGAAGATGCCGACAAGGTTAGAACAGCAATTGAGCAAATTTTTCCCCAGAGTATCCAAAAAAATCTCCACTTCAAAACTACGAAACTGCGAGGACACTATCATAATCCAATATTTCGCATTGAAACCCAGCTAACGCAGCAAGCCCTCGTTAGACAGACCATCTCCGCCATTGGGCAACAGCTACCATCCGAGGATCGGAACCAGCTCGCTCAAACTTTTCCCTCGCGTGTCAACACAAAGGGACACCTCTTTCTCCGCCTTGATAAACAGGAGGCTTATCAAGGACGAATACGGATAATTAATCGCGGTGATTCAATCCGCTTGGTGATTCGGTTTTCCGGGCGAAAACCAACACTCAATGAGATTGAAACTAGTTGTCGTGAGTTCAACCTTATCTAGGATTGGAAGAAAATGCGGACCTATGATCTCCATGTTCGGTTGCCCTCAAAGAACACCGAAATGGAGGTTGACCGCCTTCTGAAACAAGTATCTACACTGGGCTTTGATGGATTAGCAATCGATTCACTCAAACCCTTTTCAATCAAAAATTGCCCTGAAAGCCTTGAGCTGCTTCATCGATTCACCTTTTCTCCACGAAGCGCGTCGCGTCTTCGATTCCATGTGAATAAGCATCTAAAACAGGTTGATCTTCTTATTATTCATGGTCGAACTAAGCCAATATGGCTTGCCGCAGCTCAAATACCAGACGTTCACATGATTCTGCTCAAAGAAATAGAAGATTTTCAAGTAATTGATTCACAAGTTGCACGGACAATAGCAAAGCATGGCAAACCAATCGAAATTTGCCTTCACAGGCTTCTTACTCATACAGGCTCACTTCGATCTCGGTTAATACGTGTGATGCACACTGCATTGGATCATATTGTTCGAGCTGATTGTAAACTCATTCTTACTTCTGGAGCTACACATTCCTGTGAGCTTCGAGCTTCCAAAGATTTAGAAGCGTTAAGTTACCTGGCATCAGTCCCCGAGGAAACTGCAAAAATGGCTATGAATCAAGGACCAAGGGACCTTGTATCTTCCCTCCAGCCTTCAAGAGGGCAGAAAAAAACGTCGTCAAGGAGGGAATCTTAGCAATGCGACCGAGGCAACGCTATCTAGCAGTACAAATTCACACTTCGCACAAACTCCCTCCCGAATCAAATTTCCGAAATGCCATCTGGCAACAATTACAAGCACTATACGGAGAATTAGGTGTAAGTCGCATTGGTTTTTGGTTAACGTCCTATCACCCCAAAGAACAGAGTGCCATTATTCGCTGCCAACATACTCAGGTTCGACCCCTCCGAGCTGCTCTAGCCACGATAACGGAAATCAATTCGATACCCCTTATTTTTCATATCGTTGGTATTAGCGGTACAATTCGCAAAGCCGTGGCTCATCTCCCTAAACTTAACGCTCAAGATGTTGTCAGACCTCGGAAACACCGATAGGGTTCAATCAACAGCGAATTCAGTTACTTTCCTTGATTTTGAAATCTGCGCCAAAACAGATAAAACTCGCCTTGTCGTCAAAGTCTCCGGGGTTCAGTGAAGCCCCGCCGCTCCAAACTGAGCCTTGTGCTATGACGATCTCGCGACGAGCCGAGAGCCCCCACCTCTTATTCGGGCACAATATCAATATCAACGGATAAAAGGAATCCTTGCCACAATTGATACGCTTTCATTCGAAACCGCAGGCGTTTTCTGCCATCTATGACCCAAACGCAAGGATTGTATTTCATGAATTCTAAGTCACTTTCCGAAGGCTCGGGGGGTGCGGGGTGCGAATGATAAATGCCCACCTGCTCCAATCCTTCTTTTGAGGCTGCTGCGAGAATACAGTATTGATGTTCGGGATCAATTTCAAATGCTGACATTGAATTCGCGATATTTTTCGTTTCAGCGACACGAAAAACACGAGCAATTAGACCCCCTTCACTAAAGGTTCCAAGAAGTAGTGCACACCCCTCGTTAGGCCACGCACGTCTACGCACTCCATATAATTGCCGCCTTTGGAGTGATGTCAACTGAATTCGAGCGACGCGGGGCTGAGCCATAGGTGAACCCCCAGCCAAAGACTTAAAAGCTTCTCACCTTTTGAGTCTTCGCATCTCAAGCCAAACGATACGAGGTTGCCCCGAGCGATGTCAAAAAATAAGTCTCGCGATCGAAGATTTATGCGCCGCAGTATGATCATCAGTACAGCAGTCATCGTGATTTTCAGTATATTGATTGTTTTGATGATCACTCGTTGGGGTCAAGTTGGACAGTTTCTCGATTTCATTGGTCCAGTGGTTGCTGGGGTTTTAGCCATTCTACTCCTTGTTCTAATCTTCATTGGACTTGTAATTCTTTTTGGCAATCTTCGTGAATATTATGGTGAAACTGCCGGGTGGTTTGAACTCATCATCTTTCTAGCAATTATCGTCGTGATTGCCTTTGTTGGCTTTGGATGGCTTCATGCCCTCTTAACGGGACTCCTTTGTATTGGAGTAATCTACTATCTCCACCAAGCCCAAGATTAGCCTCTGGTTGGACAAAAAAAATCGGCTTCGTCAATAACAAGATTTTAAAGGTGCAACTCCTAAACGGCAAACCTACAAGACCAACGAAAAGTAAGAGGGCTTTCACACAACTCCCTTCTTATTAGGCGTTTATGGAGGACCCCTCGTTGTTAGGTAACACCCAAAGCTATGATATTGCCTTAACTACATTTAGTCCAGAGGGACGCCTATTTCAGGTTGAATACGCCTTTGAGGCGGTTCGAAAGGGTACTCCAATCATGGGAATTCGCGGTTCAGATGGTGTGGTATTAACCGCAGCACTAAGAAAACATGCTCTTCAGGAACCCAACCACAATGACAAAATCTTCACTATTGACACATCGATTGGTACCGCAATTGCGGGGCTGTCAGGTGATGCACGCCATCTTGTACGATACACCCGTGAGCTGGCGCAAATCAACCACTTAACTTTCGATGAACCGATTCCAGTAAAAACGCTAAGTAAGAAAGTCAGTGACCATATTCAATCTTACACTCAGCAAGGAGGAACCCGACCCTATGGGGTGTCCATGCTCCTCATCGGTGTTGACTCAGCACCTCAACTCTATCTCACAACGCCAATTGGAGCCTTTTGGAGCTATAAGGCCCATGCAGTTGGTATGGGTGCTGACCAAATGAATTCAATGCTGGAAAAAGAATATTCCCCTTCTCTCACCGTTGAGGAAGCTCTACATCTCGCCATTCGAATACATAAGGAAACCAATGCCACTCCCCTCCAACCTGAGGGACTTGTAGCTGCCAAAGTAACAACCGCGGATAAGAAATTCGTGCAACTAAAAGAAAAGGCCATTCAACAAATCTTGAATTCGGCGTAATCTAAGGAAAGGTGAATGTCATGTCTGGAATGGGTGGAATGCGCGGCGACAAACGTGTCGATCTAGGTGATGCAGCTTTAGCCCAATTAGAAACCCATGGGCATCGATTCGAAATTATTGTTGATCCCAAATTAGCTTGGAACTTCAAGCAGGGAGAAGACATCGAATTTCGAGAAATACTTCGTGGAGAAACAATCTTTGAAGATGCACTTCGAAGTAAAAAATCTCCAATTGAAGCGCTGGAAGAAGCCTTTGGAACCACGGATGAACTTGAAATCGCTCGCGTAATTCTTGAAAAAGGCTCTCTTCAACTTACGACCGAACAACGTCGTGAGATGGTGGAGAAACGGCGACGGCAAGTAATTGACATCATCGTCCGTAACTCAATCAATCCCAAAACTGGTCTACCGCATCCACCAACACGTATTGAATCCGCGATGGAAGAAGCTCATGTCGTAATTGACTCTACTCAGAGTGCAGAAGAACAAGCCCGTGAAGTAGTCAAGGCATTGGCACCCATCATCCCGATCCGTATGGAAATCCAACAAATCGCGGTGAAAATCCCTCCCGACTTTGCTCCCAAAGGCTACGGAATTGTAGAACGTCAAGGACATATCGTGAAGGAAGAATGGCAAAAGGATGGGTCATGGATTGCCATCGTTGAGGTTCCGGCTGGACTTCGCGGGGAACTCATTGATGCCCTCAATAATCTTACTCGTGGTCGAGCTGAAATCAAAATTTTGAAAAAGGAAACACTATAGGAGGCTAAACCAACCGTGTCAATTCATTTTGAACAACAAGATATTGTCGTTCCTGGACAGCTCCTCGCCGAAGGCGATTTTCGAAATGGTGATGGAGCCTACAAAGAACAAGAGAAAGTATTCGCCTCAGTTATCGGTGTGGCGAAAATGAAAGGCAAAACGGTCTATGTTGTTCCCCTGAAGGGACAATATATTCCAAAGGTTCGTGATATCATAATTGGCAACGTTGTGGAAGTTACGCTGAATGGATGGCTACTTGATTTTCACAGCCCATACCCAGCAATGCTTCCCGTCATGCATGCATTATCCCGTCGAGATGCAGTCCACGCTAAAGAAAACCTCAGAAGATACTATGACATAGGTGAAACGGTGGTCGCTGAAATCATTGCAGCAGACCGAACAAGAGATCCCTTGGTTACCACTCTAGGTCGAGGTCTTGGAAAGGTTCGTGGTGGGATGCTTCTAACCATTATTCCTACTCGTGTCCCACGGCTAATTGGTCGAAAAGGGTCTATGATTAATATGCTCAAATCAGATCTTCAGATTGATATTGTCGTCGGGCAAAACGGAATAGTGTGGGTAAAGGGGAATCCTAAGCGCATGAAAATTGCAACTGAAGCAATTCGACAAATCGAACGCGAAGCACATACTAGTGGATTAACTGATCGTGTTCGGGATTTCATAAATCAAAAGCTTGCGGAATTAAATGGTGAATAAAATGAGTGAGAAAAAAGCTGAAGCAGAACAGCCATTGATAGATGCAAAAGGGCGACGTGCAGATGGTCGAAAACTCGATGAACTACGACCAATAAAATTGCAAGTGGGCAATCTTAGTCGCGCAGATGGATCTGCTTACATTGAACATGGCAGAAACAAGATTGTAGCCGCGGTGTACGGCCCGCGCGAACTCCATCCGCGTCATCTAGCCCAATCAGATCGTGTCCTGCTCCGCGTAATATATCGGATGGCGACGTTTTCTGTGTCTGACCGAAAACGTCCTGCTCCAAGTCGTCGAGAACATGAAATTTCAATGGTTCTACGTCAAGCACTTGAACCTATGCTATTTCTGAAGATGTACCCTCGTGCAGTAATTGATGTTTTTATCATGGTTCTTGAAGCCGATGGAGGATCAAGATGTGCGAGCGTCACAGCAGCGTCATTAGCCCTTGCCGACGCCGGAATCCCCATGCGAGGACTCGTTGCGGGAGTTGCGGCAGGAAAGATTGATGGCAAAGTCGTTTTGGATTTGAGTGATATCGAAGACAAAATCGGAGATGCTGATGTACCACTGGCAATGGCTCCGGATCGTGGTGAAATCACTCTTCTCCAAATGGATGGAAAACTAACTCCAGCAGAGTTTAGTGAAGCTCTTCGAATGGGAGAAGAAGGAATTCATCAAATCCAAGAAATGCAGCGAGCTGTGCTTCTCGAAAAATATGCCCAAATTCGGGAAAAGATTGGTGAAGACAAAGACGCTCCCAAAGAGATGGAAGAGAAACCGGAAGAAGAACCCAAGGTTACGAAAAAGCGCATCAAACGGGCAAAGACTGAGAAGAAAGACGCGAAGCCCAAGACTACTAAGAAGAGCAAGAGCTCGAAAACAAAGGATGAGGGTTCAGAGACCAAGGAGTGATTAAACATGGATGTCATTACAGAAATTGAACGCGAACAGATAATTTCTCTGTTACGTGAAGGAAAACGCCTTGATGGTCGGGGCTTTGATGATGTTCGCCCCGTTTCAGTTACACAGGACCGTATAACGAAGGCTGAAGGTTCTGCAGAAGCCCGGTTAGGTAAGACTCGTGTCTTGGCGGGTGTGAAGATTCAGGTTGGGAAACCATTTCCTGACACACCAGATGAAGGGGTTGTCATTACTTCTTCCGAACTGTTCCCAATTGCATCACCAACCTTTGAATTAGGCCCTCCTGGCGAACAGGCTATTGAACTAGCGCGAGTCGTTGATCGAGGTATTCGTCACTCGAATGCCATCAGTCGGAGTGACTTGTGCATTAAGGCTGGCGCATTCGTATACCTGGTGTTAGTAGATCTGTATATTCTTGCAGATCACGGAAATCTTATCGATGTTGCTTCCATCGCCGCTGTTAGCGCGCTCATGAAGACAAAGCTTCCGCAGGTGAAAATCACCGACGAAGGCGAAGCCGAAGTTCTAGAAACTACAACGTCACTTAAAATGGGGCCTCCGCCGCTGACGGTTACTTTCGGGAAGATTGGGGATAGCATATTTGTCGATCCAAATCTTGCAGAGGAACGGGTGTTGGAGGCGCGAATCTCTATTGCTATTGATGGCGACGATACAATCGCTGCGATACAAAAGTGGGGAGCCACACCTTTCAGTCGTCAGGAAGTCACAGACTGTATAGAACGCGCGAGCAAAATTGTTAAAAAGCTGAGGAAACAGCTTCCCAAAGGGTGAGTCCTCCAATGGGACGTACGAAAAAAGCCGGAACAGCAGGAAGGTTTGGTGCCAGATATGGCGTCACCCTTCGTCAACGTGTAGCAAAAATTGAGCAAAACATGAAAGCCAAGCACAAGTGTCCGAGTTGTCAAACCAAGGCGGTCCGCCGAATATCGACAGGGATTTGGAGTTGTCGAAAATGTGGCCACACCTTCACAGGTGGTGCCTATATCCCTGCGACGGATGCACAAAAGATTCTCCGGTCTTTTCGTGAACGGTCGGTCAGTCGGCGAACAACGTGATCGCTATTGGTACTACTCGAAAGCCCACACAACGTGTTCGCAGTTTCATTAAGGAACTAACACGCGTTATTCCCGGCTCAATACGACTTACGCGTGGAAAACAAGGCTTTGCTGAATTCTGTGAAGCCGCTCATGCCGCAGGGGCCACTCGATTACTTCTGGTGGGGGCATTTCACGGAAGTCCAGGACGCATTGGCTTCCTAAACTATTCCGGAGATACTTGGGAATTTTACCCTCCCACAGTTATTATCAAATCGATTCAACTTCTCCGAGAAGTACAGGATGCACAAACCCGTAATATCAAGAAGCTGGTTGTGCTTCCCGATAGACCCTATGATGCCAAGAAAGCAACCCTCCTTGCTGACGCCCTCAATGTTCCTTACATTGACCGTGATTCACTTGAAACCCTGAAAAACAATACAGCGGTCTTCCGCGTCGGCATATCACGGTATAAGGCAATGGATTTTGTCTCACCAGACGAAACTCAGCTCCTCGGTCCTTCAATGAAAGTAAAACACTTCCTAACCCGGCCCATGGGAGAGCAAAAACGATGGTAGACGCATATTCTTACAACCTCACAATTACCATCCATCCAGAAACTACCCCAAAACAAGAGGCAATCTGGTCAGCCCTTAAACCAGAGTTTACGTCGATAGATTCAAAAAGAGTCAAGTTTCACAGTACGTCCAAGAAAAAATCACTTGTGTTTCACCTCACCGCCCTCGATGTTACAGCCCTTCGCGCTGCAGCTACGACGCTGATGCGACTCTATGTGGTGGCTGATGGTGTACACCAAATTACGGTGAAGAAAAATGGGTGAAGAGCTTCCACCACGTGTTCGTCAGCAGCTTGCACGGGTTCAACAAACTCGGGATAGCTTGCAGTATGTTACTGCCCTTTTACGACAGGTTAAGCAACAACTAGCTGAAACCAAAAATGCCCAAGAGCAAATAAAGGGATTAACAGCCAAGAGCGTCATCTATCAAGCCTCCGGACCTCTATTATTTAAAACCACTAAGACCAAGGCAAACAAGAATCTAAAAGATCAGATTGAAGCCCTAGAGTTACGAGCAAAATCCCTAGAAAAACAGGAAACCCAATTACGAAAACAGTATGATACACTTCAAGAAACCCTTCGAGGAATGCTTGGACAACCAGGAGCCCCTCCTGCTGGCTAGTTACACCTTTGGCAATTCCGCCCTAGAATTCAACCCTGATAATGGCGGGACTATCCTTGAAACAACTTAATCCTTCCCAGTTCCTTAGCACATTAAAAGAGAGGGTAAAAGATTCTGTTGCGTTAATCCTTCATCAAAGTGCAGATCCTGATGCCATTGGCAGTGCTGCAGCATTAGCTCAACTGTTACATTTGGAGGCAAACATTACTTCCCAGATATTTGCTGAAAGTCTGAACCGGTCTGCAAATAATGTGGCAACGTTTTTCAATATTGAAATTACAGCTGCTGAGCATCTTGCCTCTCACTCCACCTTGATTTTACTTGATTTGAATAACATGGAACAGATGGGAGACTTAGTCCAGCATCTACCGAAAAAGGACACTTCGGTGTTCTGCGTCGACCATCATACCCCTCATAAAGACCTCCCCAAATTAGCTGATTATACTCTCTTTGATGACCAAATCCGGTCAACTGCTGAACTAATCCTGCGTCTCTGGAAGGAAAGTTCTCATGCCATGCCTGCCGATGCAGCATCCCAGCTAGCCTGTGGGCTCGTGTATGATTCTCGACACTTTCATATTGCGGTGCAAAGCACCTTTGCAAATTTCCTCACGCTGCTTCAAAATGGTGCTGACTATAATCAGGTATTGAAGCTTTTATCAACACCTTTAGATAAATCGGAACGTGTTGCTCGGCTAAAGGCTGCCCAACGTGTAGTTGTGTATGATGAATTTGATTTGCTTATTGCCGCAACAAATATTCGCTCTTACGAAGCGAGTGCTTGCCGGGCCCTAATCGGGCTAGGCGCTGATATTGCGATTGCTTGCGCCGTGAAAAAGGACGAAGTTCGAATTAGTTCCCGAGCTACACTGGCCGTACATCGAGAACGGGGTCTTGATCTTGCACGAGATGTCATGGAACCCTTGGGTGAACTGATTGGAGGTGCAGGGGGTGGCCATCCTTCCGCAGCAGGGGCTAATGGTGTTGCATCCAGTGATCATGCATTGGGGATTGCACTCCAATTACTCCGGAAAACTCTAAAGGCTCATCGTGCCCAATCCCAGCTGACCTCTGATCAAGGTGCTGATGGGTGACATAGTGTGAGCATTGAAATCGACCAGCTTTCTTTCACTTATTCTGGTTCTGACACCAAAGTGCTCAACGATATCACACTCTCAATTCCCCAGGGTGCTTTCTTTGGGCTTGTGGGACCTAGCGGCTGTGGGAAAACCACCCTTGCTCGTTGTTTGAATGGCCTGATTCCTCATTTTCATCCAGGTGTATTGGACGGATCGGTCATCGTTCAGGGGTTAAACTCCCAAGACCATCAAGCGCATGAACTGGCACAAAAAGTGGGCCTTGTATTTCAAAATCCAGAGAATCAGCTAGTGGCACCTACTGTGGAGCGTGAGCTAGCATTCGGACCTGAGAACCTTGGGGTACCTCGAGAAGAAATTCGCCACCGAGTTGAAACGCTCCTTCAGCAACATCATCTTGAAGATCTCCGGTACAAAGCCCCCTATGAGCTCTCAGGTGGTGAACAACAACGTGTGGCTATTGCTGCGGTGTTAGCCCTTCAGCCTGATATCCTTGTTTTGGATGAGCCCACAGCAAACCTTGACCCCTTATCGGCCTTTGAAATCTTACAACTCATTGCTCAGCTCAACCAAACAATGCAACTAACCGTCTTACTCATTGAGCACCGGTTAGAGCTAGTGCTACCACATATCCAGGAACTTCTTGTCCTCGAACAAGGAACACTAATTGCAAAAGGACCACCTGGAGAAGTGTTCAATAATCCTCGGGTTTCGCAAATTGGAGTAGCTGTCCCCCGGATGATCCAGCTATTACAACAGATAGAGAATCCCCAAATCCGCTCCACGATTCCCTTATCCGTTGAAGATGCCCTGAGAACGGTACTCAAGGAGGTTCGACGTTGATTATATTCGAAAACGTCGGCTTCGAATTTGAACCCGGTCACCCGGTTCTCCGTAATCTCAGTTTAGAACTAGAACCGGGGCAAGTTGTGGGGCTCATGGGCGAAAATGGTGCAGGTAAAACCACTCTGGTTAAACAAATCAACGGCCTGTTAAAACCCACCACTGGCACCGTGTATGTCGATGGAATCGATACACGAGAAACATCCACTGCTCAACTTGCGAGAAAAATTGGATTTGTCTTTCAAAATGCAGACCATCAGCTATTCGCGGACACCTTACAAGCGGAAGTTGCCTTCGCTTTGCGTAACCTTGATTTCTCTAAAGATGAAATCGATGATCGTGTTGCCCGGTATTTAGAATTATTCGAACTCACTCGGTATCAGGACCAATCCCCGTTCTTACTAAGTGGAGGAGAAAGAAAACGACTAGCGCTAGCCTCTGTGCTTTGCGTCGAACCCCAAATCTTGATTTTAGATGAACCCACCCAGGCTCAAGATGCATTACAAAAAGAAAAACTTCTCACATTCATGGACACATTTCGCGACCCTGAACATATTCTATTGTTAGTGACCCACGATGTGGAATTTGCAGTAAAAGCAGTTGACCGACTCCTCGTGCTCTCCCAAGGGCAACTCATTGCCGATGGATTGCCAACCCACATTCTCAGTAATCCCCGAATTTTAGATCGCGCCCGACTGCTACCACCCCAGCTAACGCAATTAGCTCATCAACTTGCTAAAGAATTCCCCAACTTTCCAACTGACGTGACAACAATTGCCGCGGCCGCTGAAGCGGTCAACCAGTTACTCCGGAGGCAGAGGTGAAAAAAGGTATGGCAGCAATCTTTGAAGCATTCCGGTTCAAACAAAAAGACACCTTCATGCATCGCCTCGATCCTCGAACCACGTTCTTTATGGCGGTGAGCTTTTCCATCATCGGAATGCTCTTTCTCCAAATCATCCCGCTTCTCCTTGTTTTACTTTCCATGCTCCCTTTCATTCTCCTAGCCCGGTCAACCCGTCAATGGCTCAAAAGCCTTCAGGGACTAGCCTACCTGGCTGGGTTTATCCTAATCATCAATTCATTTTTCATCTCCTTCTCCTTTGCTATCTCAACAGTTCTCCGACTCGTTGCCCTCATGACGGCATTCTCTCTTTTTTTCTTAACCGTGCATCCTGATGATTTTGCTCTAGCTCTAATCAAAATGCGTATCCCCTATGAGTTTGCCTTTGCATTTTCCATGGCTGTGCGCTATGTACCCACAATAGCCACTGAAACAGAAACCATCCGTGATGCTCAGATGTCCCGTGGTCTGGAACTAGAACGGGGTAATGTCTTTCAGAAGGTTCGCAACTATGTCCCTATTCTCATCCCAATTATTGTTAGTTCCATTCGCCGTGCCCTTCAAGTCGCCGAAAGTTTAGAATCTCGCGCCTTCGGATCCACGGCTACTCGTACGAGTCTTCATGATCTTAAACTCCGAAAACGCGATTACACTATGATGTTACTCACAATTCTAGCCCTCGCCTTTGTGCTTTATGTTGCGTTCGTTGTTCAGATTCAGTTTCCCTATCTCTTACCAGATTGGTTTTTCTGGGGTTTGCCCTTCTAAGTATTTAGATTCATTTCCCTGCTAGGTGGTATTATCAAATGGCTCCCCTCATTGTGCAAGAAGTGTTCATCGGGACTTCCCCTCATCAAGTTGGAATCTTTGGATGTACTCGATCAAAATCCCTAACCGCGGATGCCATCACTGGCATTACTCAACAGTTAACAGCAAGCCCAGAGTTCGCTTTTCTTATTGTTGATGCTGACTATGTAGCGGGAGCCGATCATTTGCTCTTCGCCACAATTCATGCTCTTACCGCCTTTAGTCGAAATTCTAACCGGGCTTCCACCAGACAAATGGAAATTCTAAGGTTTGCTGCTGCACAACGCCAAATCTCGCAAGCGTTAAAACTCCTTGGCGTGTCTGAATCCTCTCGACGGTTTGGGGGGGTTCTTACAAATTCCAATGCCGCGGAGCTGGAATCTACTCATCAGGATTTCTTGAAACTTGCTGAGGTAACCGATGATCCTTCGGTTTTACTCTTAAGTACGGCAAAAAAGGCTCAGATGATTCAATCCGTCTTTCAGATTCCAGATGAAGAACTGGAAGCGATTTGTCCATCGCCACAACAAAAAGAACGATGGGATGCTTTACAGAAACTCGTCTATGATCGTTGTGCGCTCCTGGCTATTGCTCGTTAGGGTCGACGAAGGGTGACAATTTCATCCTCACGCAATAGGGCAAGGCCGGTCACCGGTCCTAAAAATTCTACAGCAACCACCCAATCGTACTCTTCCAAATCAACTTTGCCAGGAAATTGAATCGCAATTTCATGGAGAAGCTTATCACGGTCCAATTCTGTATCCCGGCGATTGAGATTAATTCGAAACTTTGCTGTTTTTGTCATACGTTTAGCCAGTTCTTGACTTCCTTCACGAATTGCATCCAGTGTGCTGTCAACCACAAGGTCAATGGGATGAATCTTGAGCAAATCACGGACTATCCATGGCATTTTTTTAACAAGCTGGCCAATACGCGTTGTAAACTCGTGGCTGTCACCTTCAAGCTTTGCTACCACAAGGCAAGTAATTCCGGTGAGTTTACACCATTCTAAGGATCCGAGGTCCGGTTCGTCGTCGATGATGCGTCGAAGCTCTTGACAACTTTCTGCTTCTTGGAATCGGCGGCAGGATAACAATAAGTTGAATTTATCATTAACTGACAGCATACGGCTCATGGGTGCACGCGTCCTTTTTTAAGTCTTCAGGAACCGTGCAACCGTCGAAAATCGTTACTCGCGATTTGCAGTTTTCAACAATCTTTCAAGGACTGACCGGGAGATTGCGCCTTCGCGAATGATTTCAGGGGGATCTGTAGTGAAATTGATGATGGTGGAATCGGCTGTGTGGTGTGTGGGTCCAGCGTCGAGAATATAGTCCACCTGATCCCCCAGTTGAGCCGCTGCTGCATCAGCGGTTCGAGGACTGGGCTGGTGTGGTTTGTTCGCACTGGTTCCGATGATTGCCGTTCCAGTTGCACGAATCACCGCAAGGGTTACAGGATGAGCTGGAATACGAACCGCAAGGGACATCTGAGGTCCCAGTATGCCGGTAGGAAATTCGCGACAAGCTGGTGCAATGATGGTCAGTGCTCCAGGCCAATATTCAGCGGTTAGGGCTTCTGCTTGGGGAGGTAAGGTGACAAGATCTTGGATTTGAGTGCGATTCACCGCAAGAAGGGGCATACCCAGTTTTGCCACTCGATTTTTAATCGTTAAGATCCGCTGAACCGCTGGGGCATCAGAAGGGTTCCCGGTTAAGCCATAAGCGGTGTCTGTGGGGATTATCACCACTTTTCCTTCCCTGATTAGAGTTGCAACCTCTTGAATCACGTGAACATCCGGGTTTTCTGGGTCAATCCTGTGTTGCCTCATCATTTTTCAATTGCCACCACCAATGTAGAAGACATTCTAGCCTAAAATCTGTTCGAGGTCTTATCGTTGCAAGCAATTATCCTTGCTAGTGGTCGTGGAATGCGGTTCCAACCTTTAACTGACTCTATACCTAAACCCTTGCTACCCCTCGCTAATCGTCCAATAATCGAACATCTCATCACGGCGCTAGCTCAAGCAGGCTGTACTGAAATCATTGTGACAACGGGTTATGCCGGGGAGCAATTACGCCAATTCCTAGAGACAATTCGTGGTTCGTGTTTACTGAAACCTGTTGTGTCCACGGGTTGGGAAAGGGGACCTCTAGCCTCCTTTCAGGCTGCTATTCGTCATCTTTCTGCACGAGAATCATTCATTTTGGTTCCCGGGGATCTCTACATTACTCCATCTAATCTGAACCATCTCATATCCACTCATGCAGAGATGGCCATACTTTATGATGGTCAAAAGAAACAACCGGGCACTCAAATTCAACTAGCTGCATCAGGCAATATCTCGGCAATCAGTCAATCGGACGAAGTCCTAGCTGACTACTATTCAAGTCTTCCAGCGTTTCGGACCAAAGCCGTAATGATGGCACCTCCGCTCCCTGGAACTCCGCGCTCGAAATCTACAGTCTATTCACTGATTCGTCAATGGCTTGATGCAGGAAACATGATTCAAGGGATACCCATCACAGATACTCCGTGGTGTGATATCGATACACCAACTCAGCTTCTTGAGCTGAATCACCATCTGATAACCATTGGGTGGTCCTCCGATTCACTACCTCCCGGCACTTATGTCCCAGCCGGCCAATCTTTGGAAGGACCCATGCAAGGCGCTGACCTTACTTTAGGAGATGATGTAAGGATAATTGGACCGGTGTTGTTGGGTTCACAGGTTCAGGTGGGTGAAAACAGCGTCATTCGTGATGGAACTACCCTTGGTGCATCCACTATTATACAGGCAAACGCTGAGCTCGCTCAATGCATTACCCTGCCGTATACTGAGGTTCCCGCAAACGTTGACTTACGCAAAGCCATCTTAGATGCGAACGGAAATGTCGTTCATTCCACCTGACTGGATGTGCCTAAGATGCCTTCACGTTTTCGTCTTCGCCGGGTTTTCAAATCCCTCGTTCGAAGACTTGCCCGTGGGTTCATTCGGCTCCGATTCTCGCCCAATATGATTAGTGCTCTGGCGTTTTTCGTTGCTTGTCTTGCTGCCCTTCTCCTCACTCTCTACTGGTGGATCCTTATCTACGGAATCTTGGTATTTATTGCTGGGCTATTAGATGGGGTGGATGGCGAAGTTGCCCGGCAGACCAATCAAACCTCCCTTAGTGGCGGGTTTCTGGATTCCTTGTTGGATCGGGTTGCTGATGTGGTTGTCCTGTTACCGTTTCTATGGTTACCAAATCCCTTTCCCCAGTGGGGACCGAGTTGGTGGTGGGTCACTGCGGCAGTGATCGGCGTAATCTTGGTGAGCTATGCCCGGAGTCGCGCCCAAGCCGCTGGTGTAACTGATACTGATGTTGGGTTGGCCGCTCGATCAGAAAGGCTCTTCATTCTTGTGGTGGCAAGTTGTATCACGGTGCTTTATCCTCCTGGGTTCTATCTGGGGCTCTTGGTTGTTGCGATTCTCAGTCATCTAACCGTTGCTTATCGGACCCTCTATTATCGTCGTGAACTCCAAGGGATGGTTTTTCCAAAACCTTAAACCAGACAAATTAAGGAAGCGTACCCTATCATGTCAGATTCTGATTTGGTGGCCCATGGTTCCGGACCACAAGCTCTTGCTGACGCCGTCAAGCAACACCATGTGATAATCCTTGTTGATGTCTTGCGGGCAAGTAGCACCATCATTACCGCCCTGGGCAACGGCGCATCACAAATCATACCTGTTCCCACCGTAGAAGAAGCACGAGAACGCATCTATCATTACCCCGACGGATTTCTTGCCGGCGAAAGAGCCGCACACCCTCCAGCAGGCTTTGATTATGGAAATTCACCACGAAGCTTCCTCACCGATCGTATCCAAGGACGCCCAATTATCCTCACAACCAGTAATTTCACACGAACCCTGGGCAAACCGCCAGAATCGGCCACCATCCTCGTTGGAGCCTTTTTGAACATTGATCACGTTGCCAATACCGCCCTCCACCTTTCATCAAAGCAGGGACAGCCTATCTCGGTGATTTCAGCAGGAAGTATGCAAGGAATTGCGGCGGAAGATGACTTTACCTCTTATCAAATCATGATACGCCTTCGGGATCCCGACGGTCCTCCCGGGTATGCTGATGTTGGAGACCTAGCCCGTGAGCTCTTGGTGACCCGACATGGCAGCCTTTTAGTCCAAGCCGGCTATGAAGAGGACATCCATTTTTGTGCTCAACCTAACCGCTACAAAATTACACCAATTCTCCACAAAGGAGGGTTTATCCCCTATCCCTCATCGGATTAGCGGCGCATCCACGTCACGGTACCTAATTCGGTGACAAAAATACAGGGTAAATCAAATTCGATGGCAAGCTGATACAAAGCCAATGCACAGACTTTCCCGCCACCGGTGACATCGACGAGAATGGCATACTCCCGAATAAGGTCCTGTGAGAGACTATACACCAATTCATACATTCTGCCCAGATCATGGAGGAAAATATCTTCGGGCACTTCATGCAGAATCCGATCGGGTGTTAATCCACTTAATCGCCGTCTTGCGGCTTCCTCAACGAAGTAGTGGTATTTATCGGGGCGAAATGAGGTTT